>CAYTQK010000091.1:0-11253 GCA_964439745.1 uncultured Desulfobacterales bacterium | reverse complement strand
GCGCTTCGTGGGCTGTTCAGTGATGAAGACAATTGCGACGAAGTCGACTGCAATTCTACCTATGAACTTCGGGAAAATTCCGCATTGTATAGTGAAATAGGCTATGTCGTCGCGGAAATCGACGGCCTGGATAATGATGACGCCGCCATTTCCGTGGAAATCGGCCTGGGGATAGAGTTCTAACCTCAAAGTCATAACCCGCCAGGGAAGGCCGCCCGCTCTTTGCTGGCGGCCTTCCCTGGCGGAACGTCTTCCTCTTCAGGGGAAGGCCTGGGGGGGGCACCCGCGGTCCCGCCGGGGCGGGACTTGCAGCTGTCCTCACATCGTCTCGTGAAATATCCGAGCTAGATTGGTCCGACCCCGTCGGATAGGACCTGGTGGACGGTATCCCGCAAATTGTCCAGCCGGTAAGGTTTGGGAATGATGGCCTGAAAGCCGTAGCTCTGGTAGCGGGACTGAAATTCCCCCTGGGCATACCCGCTGGATACGATCACCCGGGCTGCCGCAGATCCTGCCGGGTCCCGGACAATTGTTTCACGTTGGCGACATTGAGTGCCTGTTTGACAATTTCCGCCTGGGTGAGCAACTCGGAGCGCATGTGGTCATCAGTCCGGTGGGCCACCCACACCATCAGGGCCAGGCCCGCCACCAGATCAAACAAAAGCAGCAGGATGATGCGATGATTGATTGTCCGGTTTCTCATTCCCTATCCCATCAGGCGCGCAGGCGGCGGGTCTGGAAGGTGCGGTAGCCGTTGCTGACCATGGTTTTCAGAAAAGAGACCAGACCGCTTTCATCGGGCCGGGGATCCTTGCCCCGGGCCATGCGGTGCAGCTGCCGGCTGTACCAGGCCACTTCCATCAGGGCCATTTTATCCACCGCCTTGATACCGGTGGAAATGGGCCGGATGGTCACCTCCGGCGGCTGGCCGGTCAGGATTTTCAGGGGGTATTCCGGATCCACTGCCAGCGGCCGGGCCAGGCCGATCAGATCCAGGCTGTTGTCGGCCAGGGCCTTGCCCATGGCCGCGGCCGTGCGAAACCCGCCGGTTACCGCCAGGGGAACCGAGACCTGCCGGCGGACCTTTTCGGCAAATGCCAGGAAATAGGCTTCCCGCTGGCGGGTGCTTTCGGCCACCTTGCGGCCGCTCATGGCCGGGGCCTCATAATTGCCCCCGGAAATTTCCACCAGCTCCACGCCTTCGGCGGCCAGGGCTTCAATCACCGCCAGGGACTCCTCCTCGGTGAAACCGCCCCGCTGAAAATCGGCGGAATTGAGCTTGATGGCAATGGGAAAGCCCGCCCCCACGCCTTGGCGGATGCGGCGGAAGATCTCCAGCACAAACCGCCGGCGGTTCTCGGGGCTGCCGCCCCATTGGTCCTGCCGCTGGTTGTGGTGAGGCGACAGGAACTGGCTGACCAGGTAGCCGTGGGCGCCGTGGATCTGCACCCCGGAAAAGCCGGCTTTCTGCACGATTTCAGCCGCGCGGCCGAAACGCTCGATGATCTCTTCGATTTCCGCCGCGGCCAGTTCCCGGGGGGTGACGAAAAACCGCTGCAGGGAAGGATGAAAGGGAATGGCCGACGGGGCCACCGCTTCGGCGTTCAGCCCCTTGGGTACCTGCTTGCCGGGATGGTTCAACTGGATCCACAGGCGGGTACCGTTGCGGGTACCGGCCCGGGCCCACTCGGACAACAGGTCCATGTCCTGTTCGTCCTCAATGGCCACGTTGTTGGGTTCGCCCAGGGCCTTCCTGTCCACCATGACATTACCGCTGACCAGCAGGCCGGCCCCACCGCCGGCCCAGCGCTCATACAGGGTGACCAGCCCTTCGGTCATGTGGTTGTCGGTCGTGCCCAGGGCTTCGGACATGGCCGACTTCATCAGGCGGTTCTTGAGCACCTGCCCGCCGGGCAGGTTAAAAGGCTGCTGGATGCGGTCTTCCCAGGACGTCGGGGCCGGTGCGGGCGGAGCCGTATTCATCGTGCCTCCTTGTTTTCTCGATTTTTCGTTTTTCGGGATAAAACCAAGATAACATATTGATCTGAAAAATAAACGATAAAAAATGGCCCTCAATATGGCTGCGCAGCCCGGTTTTACCGCCAGAAACAGGGTTCCCAACCTTCCTTGAAGCGGTTTTTAGGACGTTTTTTATTTAAAATCAAATAATTGACCTGTTCCGTCCCCCGCAATGAACGAAAGTTGATTGTGTTCTTTTCCCTGATATGGTAAAGCCTGAAAAAATTTTGGCGGCAAAACAAATACAAAGAGGCGTTCATGGCTTGCCGAACGATCCATCCGGTAAATCCCTTTCTGTGGCGGCTTTTATCCTGCTTCATCTTTCTGGCCTGGTTGATGCCGTTGATGCTTGTTGGCACTCATTTGCCGGCGGCTGCCAATAACCGCGGCCTGGCGGTGCAAGGGGTGACCACGGAAGACGGTCAGGCGTTGAAACTGTATGACCGGAGCTACGCCCTGCTGGTGGGTGTCAGTGATTACAAGGGAGGATGGCCCCGGTTGGAGCATATTCCCGCGGAATTGGGGCGGGTAAAACAAGCCCTGGCCGGGCAGGGATTCGAGGTTGTGACGGTGATGAATCCGGATGCCCGGCAGCTGAAAAACGCCTTCAATAATTTTATTTATGAGCACGGATACCAGGAACAAAACCGTCTGCTGTTTTATTACGCCGGTCATGGCTATACCATGGGCGACGGGCAGAAGGGATATCTCGTGCCGGTCAATGCCCCGGATCCCCGGGAAAAGGCGGTGGACTTCAAGCGAAAGGCCCTGGACATGAACCTGATCCTGGCCTGGTGCCGGCAGATGGAGGCCCGTCACGCCATGTTTCTGTTTGATTCCTGTTTTTCCGGCACGATTTTCAAGCAGCGCGACCTGCCGGAGATACCGCCGGCCATCGGCAGGCTCACGGCCCGTCCCGTGCGCCAATTCATCACCGCCGGCAGTGCCGGCGAGACCGTGCCCGCCAAAAGCACGTTTACCCCGGCTTTTGTTGATGCGCTCACACATGGTCTGGGGGATTTGAACGATGACGGTTATGTGAGCGGGACGGAACTGGGTCTGTACCTGCAGGACGAAGTTCCCCGCCATGTGGACCAGACCCCCCAGTACGGAAAGATCCGTGATTATGACTTATCCCGGGGAGATTTTATTCTTTTGGCGGGCGGAAGTACGGTCGTCACCAAGCCCCAGCGGAAAGAAGATGAGGCGGATAAGGGCACTCTCAAGATCCAGACCGATCCGAAGGGAGCGGATATCTATGTGAATGGGCGCCTTCAAGGACCGGCACCGGTCAGCCTCTCCGGCTTATCCCCCGATCAGTACCGAATCCGGGCGGCAAAAGAAGGATATGGGGAACAGGTCAGGCAGGTCCGGGTCCGGGCCGGCCGTACCGCCAGTGTCGGGCTTTACCTGGAAAAGGCCGCTCAAACGGCCCGCCTGTATGTCCATGCCACACCAGCGGACAGCCGGGTGCGGCTCATGAACAGCAGCCTGGCCTATCATCCCGGCGTTGAACTTGAACCGGGCCGCTACCAGATCCGCGTGGAAAAGGAGGGGTATGCGGCGGAGCAGCGGTCGGAACGGCTGCCGGCAGGCGAACACCTTGATTTGTATATCGATCTGGCGCCGGTTCCGGGAACGTCCAAGCCGGAAAAGCGGTCTGAATTTACCGGTAAAAAACCGGGCCGGGGCGTAACGGTTCAGCCGGCCTGCGCCACCTGGTCATCCGGCCTTTTCCAGGCAGCCCTGTATTCAAGGGCCCTGGAAGACCTCGGTTACACTGTGAAGGATTACAAAAAAATTTCATCACCGGTTTTTTATAGAGGCCTGGCCAAGGGGCAGTATGACTTCTGGGCCAACGGCTGGTTTCCGCTGCATGAAGAATATCTGCCCCGCAACTGGCAAGAAAACCTCAGCCTGGCCGGCACCGTGGCAAAGGCCGGGGCCTTGCAGGGATACCTGGTGTCCCGGGAACATGCGCAGCGTTATGACATTACCTCGCTGAATGATTTCAAGCGGCCGGAAGTAAAAGCGGCCTTTGACGAAAACGGTGACGGCCAAGCCGATCTCGTGGCCTGTCCGCATGGGTGGGGATGTGAAAAGACCATTTCTTTTCACATGGAGACCTATGACCTGGAACATCATATTAATCCCATTCAGACCGGCTACAAAGAGGGTATGGCCGATGCCCTGGCCCGTTACGCCGAGGGAGAGCCGGTGTTTTTTTACACCTGGACCCCGAGCTGGACCGTTCACCGGCTGAAACCAGGCCGGGATGTGGTCTGGATTAACGTGCCGGAAATTGTCCCAAGAGCGGACCAGAAAGGTCTGGAGCATGCCATGACGGCACACAATGTTACCGGTACCGTTACCGATCCCTGCCAAATGGGATTTGTGGCCAATGATCTCCGGGTGGTGGCCAACAAGGAATTTCTTAAAAAAAACCCGGCTGCCAAAAAGATGTTTGCCCTCATGTCGATTTCACTGGACGACATTGTCGCCCAGAACAATAAGATGTTTCAAGGCGAGGATAAACCGGAAGATATTGAAAATCACGTGGATCAGTGGATCCAAAATCACCGCGACCAATGGAATGCCTGGCTATCGGCGGCTGCCGCAGCCGCTGATTGACCCTGGGCGGGTTGGCCATGAAGGCGCTGTCGCCGACCACTGCAAAACCGTTGCCGACCAGGGAAAAGGGGGGATACCGCAAGGGAATATGCCGGCCGCCGGCATACGTTTTTTCCCGGCAGAAGCCCAGGTCCGCTATCTTTTCGTCCATGACCGCGCGCGGATGTCTTACTCCCGGGTCCTGGATCCTGGTGCCGCTCAGAATACCGAAGCGTCCCCGTTCCAGGTCCAGCTGGTAGAGCAGGATGGAATATGCGCCGGAGACCCCTACATGGCAGATAACGCCCTTGTCGATGATATTTTTTTCGCTTATGACCCGGGCGGCATGATCCCGGTCCACCGTCCACAACTCCTGCAGGGCAAAAACATAATCCGCCTCGTCGATGCCCAGATCAATCGGGCTGGACGTGGGCAGGGACGCGAATATGGCCGCCTTGTCACCGCAGGCGGCCACCACCATATCCGCCGCCAGTGACTGCTGCCGGCCGCTGGTTTGGTCGCGGACCGTAACACCCGCGACAAAATCATCCCGGATCACCAGGTCCGTGGCCTCGGTGTCAAAAACAAAAACCACCCCCGCTTGCCGGCATTGCTTCTGGAGGTATTCCTGGTACCGCGACATCATCAGTGGATAAAGCTGCAGATCATCAATGCGATATTCAATTCTGCCGTCCCGGCTGCGGACAAAATAGGGATGGTCAAAGCCAAAGGCCAGGTGCTCGTCCAGTGGTTCCGGCAGGCCTGCGGCCAGAAAGGTGGCCACCTCCACGTCATTGCACCAGGTGTTGCCAAAGGCGTCTTCCTGGCGCTGCTCGATCACAGTGGCCAGAATCCCCGCCCGGGCCAGCGCCAGGGCCGTGCTCAGCCCGGCGGTTCCCGCACCGACAATAATAATTCGGGCATTTTTTTGTCCGCTCATGGTTTTCCCTTTTTCATTCATTCTGCTCAGAATCGCTGCCTCACAAACTCGCCAGGGGACAGTACGGTCTTTTAAGCCGGTCTTGGCCTACCTTACCCGAATCTCCCCAGTGATGGAAACAATGAAAAAATAGAACGATTACATGTCCCATGCGGACGCAGGCCGCCTTCTTTGAAAAGAGCTCCGCCCATGAATTGCCCGGCGGAGACTATCCGGGCGGTCTTTGAGGCGGCGGGGATGGAGGTGCCCGGGAGGTTGCCAACGGTCGGTTCCCGGCTGGTGCGGGCTGCGGTCGCGGTACAAAAAAAAAGAGGCATTCTTTCGTTGCGAAAGAATGCCTCCTGGTTGCATCAGATAAATCTGAAGGGTAAAACTAGACAACCGTTACATTAGATGCCGACGGTCCCTTGGGACCCTGTTCGACTTCAAACGTGACCTGGTCACCTTCGTTAAGGGATTTAAATCCGGTGGCGTTGATCGCAGAATGATGAACGAACACATCCGGTCCGTCTTCCTGCTCAATAAAACCAAAACCTTTTTGATCGTTGAACCATTTTACCGTTCCATTAGCCATGATACATCCTCCTTTTGTAAAATTTTCAACATCGCCTGCATGATGATACCATCGGGTAATGGGAACTTCCTTCAGATTGCTACGGACCGCCGACTTTCGGCAATCCGTCTTGTTGATTTTCTTTACCCTACCCCCGTTTTAATTAAAAAGCAAGAGAAAAATGCGTAATCCGAGTATTTCACGAGTCGACTTGAAAAAGAAAAAGGGCTGACGATAACAAAAGGGTGATGATGACTGAATTTTGACTCCCGGCATGGTATATTCAAAAAACAGGTTAAAAAAACGATTGCCAGCTAACAAGCCAACCGCAACTGAATCTTTAACCCGGATATTTGACGAGTCGATTAGATCCCGATCCCCTGAAAAAATTCATGAACTATCCTGGGTTAAGACCCTTCAATGACACATGATGAAAGATAACGACAGACTTTATGAACTGACAGATACCAGCTCTCCTGCGGATACCCTGGCCGAGATAAAATATATCCTGCACCTGATCGACCCTTCCCTGGATCCCTCGCTGATCGAAAAGATTTTCGGAGATATCATCCACCTCTTCACCGGGAAATTTCCCGGATACCGGACGGCAAACACAAAATATCATAACCTTGAGCATACCTGTTCCACCGCTCTGGCGGCGGCCCGGCTCATTCATGGATTGCATGTTCAGCAGGCGGTTTTTTCATCCCGGCTGGTTCAGCTTTGCCTGATCGGGGCGCTTTTTCACGATACCGGCCTGATCCAGACCGAAGAAGAAGTGGCGGGTACCGGGGCCCAATACACCATCGGTCACGAGAATCGCTCCATCGCCGCCATGGAGAAATATCTCTCTGACAACGGTTATTCCCGGGAAGACATCCGCGACTGCGGCCATATGATCAAGTGCACGGAACTGGCCTTTCCCATGGGCGATATTCCCTTTGCGTCCGAAGAAGTCAAAACCATGGCCAGGATCGTTGGAACCGCCGACCTGCTGGCCCAGATGGCAGACAAGTATTACCAGGAAAAACTTCCCCTGCTTTTTCTGGAGTTTCAGGAAGCCGGGATAAAAGGGTTTGAGACCCCGCTGGAGCTTTTTAAAGAAACCGAAGGCTTTTATCGCTCAATCGCACGGCAACGGATGAAAAATGAACTGAACGGAATTTCTTCCGCGGCGCTTTATCATTTCCGGGACAGGTGGAATATCGACAGGAACCTTTACGAGGATGCCATCAAGTACAATATAAGAATGATGAAGGAAACCGTGGTGGAGTCTTTGATGCAGCTGTCCATTGTTTCGGGACCAGATAAAGAATAATAAGCCTGTAAAGTCTTTTTTACAGGCAGTGTTAAGTTTTAAGTGATTAAGTATTTAAGTAAAATCAAAAATTTATACTTTTATTACATGGCGGGCATAACATTTTTAAACTTTTTCCGAAGCCATCAGGAAAAGATATGCTGCACGGGCTGAATCCCGAGCGCTGAGGGGTGACAGGTCTCGATAATATCCTTTTTATATCGGCCCGTTTCCGGATCGCGTTCGTCCAGGTTGATGATTTCCTTTTTCTGATAACTGCCGCCCTCCCCTTTTTCCAGGATACAGACCAACGGCCTTTTTCTAAAATCCCTGCTGGGAGAACTGACGACCAGGCCGAGTTCGCCGGTTTCCAGCTTCAACAGGGTGCCCACCGGGTATACCCCGAGAATATTGATGAGTACCTTGATGAGGATGGGATCATAGTCTTGGCCGGCCCGGTCATACATGCAGCCAAGGGCGCGGTCCGGGCTGAGCAGGTATTTCCGGTGAGCCCGCGCTGATGTTAAATTGTCATATTTGTCGGCAATGGAAATAATTTTTCCGAAAAGGGTCATGGGTTTTTTCCAGTCGGCATGGGGATAGCCGGACAGGTCGTATTTCAGGTGATGCTCAAACATGGGCACCAGGATTCTGGCCTTGCCTTCCGGAGAGGCCTTGAGCCGTAACAACAATCTGGCGCTGTTCAATGAATGCTCTTCAACGAGTTTCAGCTCGCTGTCGCTCAGCTTTTCCTTTTTGCGCAGAATTTCGTTGGGGATCTCAATTTTACCCAGGTCATGAAACAGGGCGCAGATGCCAAGGCTGACGATATTGCGACGCGAGAGGTTGATGCGCCTGCCGATGCACATGGATAACATGGCCACATTCACGGAGTGCGTATAGGTGTAGTCGTCAAATATCCGGAGGGTGCTGATGGCGGCATAAACCTCATCATCCTCGATGAGATTGGCCGTCATGTCCTGGACGACCCGGACGGTTTTCCTTATCCCCACCTCACGTTTCCCGTCAGTAAGCTTCTGGGCGACTTCTTCAAGAGAGGCCTTGGCATAGGTGTAGTCTTTTCTGGCCCGTTCCATCCGTTCGGCCTTGTCCTTGTAAGAGGCGTCACTGTCATCCTGGGGCCGTTCCGTTTTTTTGATCAGTTCAACCCATTGGATGTTGGCAGCCTCAAGACCGTCGATAATCCAGGCGAGCGGTTCCGGTTTTTGTTCCGCACTGTCCAGAAGGTGCATGAAGGTCAGGATCTCCATGGCAGAGGCCTGCGTGACGGCTTGGCGCAGGCGCACGCCCTCCAGGCCGCGGGCGCTGAAATAACGTATGATGTTATCAAAAAGACTCTTGGTGGTTCTGGTGTAGCTGAGCTTTTCATCATCAACATACAACTGGTCATTGGAAATTTTGAACGTCAAGGCCTCCCCATCCAGGCAGCTTTTAATGGAATTGAAAAATTTTTCGATTCCCTCTGTCACCAGCGTATGGTTTTCTCTGTGAATTCGTGCCATCTGGCTCAGGCTGTAAAAATTCCGCACAAAATCTTCAAATTCTGAATAAGCCTTGTTTTTTTCGCCATCAGACATGGGTGCTATCTCCGGAGACATTACTTCTGGTCTTTATTTTATTCAATGATTCCCGGACCACTCCAAACCTGCTTACCGAGGCTTTTTGAACAGCAGCCGCTGCTTCCGGCGTATCAATCAAAGACAGGGCTTTGGCGGCACCCTCACGGAAGATTGGTTTCCCGGTACCCATAAAACGGTTCCATCCTCTGCCAAGGAGTATTTTTCTCAAAAACGGCACCGCCGTGTTGGAACCGCAGCGGCCAAGGGCTTCAAAACAGGCGAGGATATGAGCCGGATCTTTTTTTCCGATATTTTCCTTTATATAGTCCAGCATCATATTCTCCAGGGCGGCAGACCTCTGCCCGACAAAAGCCGACAGGATACCGGCGCGTATTTCTTCGCTGGGGTCATCAATGAGTGAAAACAGCTTTTGGGCGTAGGCGGGGTCCCTTTTAACCAGTTCCCTGATCGCTTTTCTGCGCACGATGTCGGAGGAATGATGGCACATCCGGAACAGGATTTTATCGATCTGTTCCCCATCCAGAGGAAATAGTATGGCCAGAAGCCTGGTCCCCAACTCCTCGCCATGTTTTTCCGCGATTTCTTCCAGCATCTCGATGTTTCGCCGGCTCTTTTTCACGATCACATCCGTGACTATCTGCTGTATCTCGGTTGAACGTCTCTGTAGAATGACCGGTACCAGAAAAGGAATAACCCGGGGCGAAAAATAACGCAGCACCTGCGCCAGCCCCTTGACTGTTTCAATTTCACTTGCTGGCACTTCCAGAAGCTTGTCGCAGATGAGCTGGCAGATTTCAGGATCGTTTACGTCCTGAAAAAAAAGCTTGATGGGGGGGCGCCGCCAATCCTTTTTCGATAATTCGTTGGTGTAGAGATTATGCAGCGACTCCAATAATCTGATCAGCAGATCGAACTTGTCCAGCTCAATGGTTTTCACCGCCATTTCCAGGATGAAATCCAAAACCGCTTCGTATTTTTCAGGATCGGACTGGCTGTTGAGTATGATCAGCAGCAGGTCAAACAGGTCTTCGGTAATAATCCAGCTTTCTTCTTCTTCCACCATTTGCCGCAGTCTTTCCTTATCGGCAGCGGACAACGCCAGATCGGCATCATTGATCAACAGATCGGCAATACTTCTGGCATATATTTCCTCCTTGTCCGATTTTTCCGGTTCCCGGGGCCGGTCTGCTTCCTTTTGCTCCTTTTGTTCATCTTCATCCTGAGTCGCCGGTGGGGGAAGATTGGAAAAATCCATGAGCAGCAGGTCCTGCCAGAAAATATCAACCGCCTTGAAATCAATGTATTCCAGTTCTTCATCGATCAGGTCGGTGACGATGTCGCCCTCGGCTTCCTCTGTAAATGATCGGTGATTATTGGCTATCCTGAAAAAGGCGGCGATCTCCTCCAGCGTAAGACCATCCTGGAACTCGATCCATTTGACACCGTCACGATAAAGGAGTGTCGTAATATCTTCCGACGAGGCCTCCTGTGAAACCTCATAAACGACTTCAGAACTGCAAAGGAGACGGTCTTTTTCCACCGTCAGCCGCAGATCACCATGGTTTGTGAAATAATTGCTGAAGGCGGCAATCAGGTTTTCAAAGGATTTTATCGTATTGACATGGTCTTCCGGATACAGGCCGTAATTCTTCCAGGCCAGGAGGAACGTCTTGACAGCCTGCCTGGCATCCTGCAATTCCTTATCGGAAAGGGATCTATGGACTTGCTTTTCCGGCTGTTCCAATGTGTCTGCTCTTGTCATAAATTCAAATAAAGGGGGCAAGCCTGCTCCTGGCTCTTACTTTGCAGAAGACAACCCCCGTAAAATTCATATCATATTTTTGTGAATTTATAAATATAAAGGGGGCAATGTAAAGGGGCTGGCCCTCGTCAGCATTGACCATTCGCCCTGATTGTATCATAATATAAATATAATTCGTTAATCTTGTAGTATCGTTTAATCATTTTTCCACCTGTTGTTTCCTGCCGAAAGAGGAGCCTGCCATGATCAATCGCTACGAAACCGTTTATCAGCAATCGATCAGCGCTCCGGAAACGTTCTGGACGGAGGCGGCCACGGAGCCCTTGTATATTCTTTACACTTCCGGCACTACCGGCCAGCACAAGGGCGTTGTCCGGGATAACGGCGGTCATGCCCTGGCCCTGAAGTGGAGCATGAAGGCCATTTACGATGTGGATGAAGATGATGTCTGGTGGGCGGCCTCTGATATCG
>CAYTQK010000090.1:0-11268 GCA_964439745.1 uncultured Desulfobacterales bacterium | reverse complement strand
CTTCGAGGTGGGTGCGGGCCCGGGCCACCAGCTGCTGGCGCAGCTCCCGCAGCCGTTCCATGATAAGACCGGTATCCTCGCGCAGGCAGAGCCGGGCGTCCAGGGCGACCTGGTCGTTGCGGCTGCGGCCGGTGTGCAGGCGCCGCGCCGCCGCACCGATTTTCTCGAACAGGGCCTGCTCCACGTTCATGTGGATGTCTTCTAAGGCATCGGAAAAGACGAACCGGCCGGACTCGATCTCGGCCTCGATTTCCCGCAGCCCCGCGATAATTTCCTCGGCTTCGGCCGCGTCAATAATCTGCTGCCGGGCCAGCATGCGGCAATGGGCGATGCTGCCCCGGATATCGCTTCTGGCCAGGCGCTGGTCCACCCTCACCGAAGAGGTGAAGGCCTCCACGGCCTGGTCGGTTTTCCCGGAGAACCGGCCGCCCCATGATTGGTTGCTGCTCATCGCTCGTCCCTGTGGTCAAATTCGATAAAATTCATCGCGTTTCGGGTCCGCCTGTCGATAGGCCTCCGGCAGACGCAACCGGATAAATACTGCCAACTCGTTGTCCTTGCCATTCCAGTTATCCAGCCAAATCAAACAGGTTTCCCCGGTTGGTGGTTTCTTTCGCGCCGTGACCCTTTCGGGGCCGTTGGCACCCGGCGGCTGAATGGCTCGAACTCGGGCTGACGCCCTCAGACAGCGAGCCATTTTCACCGCCGCCGGCCGCCAACGGCTTTTTCCCGAAAGGCTCAAATGGCGCGAAAGAATCCACCAACCGGTTACACCACCTGCCTGTTTTTTGAACAAGACCGTAGCCGCCATACTTCGCTTAGTTGCCGATCATCTTCTGCAGCCGCAGCCGCAGGGCGTTCAGGCGGATAAACCCTTCGGCATCCTTTTGACTGTAGACCGAATCCGCCTCGAAAGTGGCCAGGTCCTCCCGGTAGAGCGAGCGGTCGGAGCGGCGTCCCAGCACCCGGCAGCTGCCCTTGTACAGTTCCAGGCGCACCTGGCCGGAGACATTGGCCTGGCTCTGGTCGACCAGGTTCTGCAACAGCTTCATTTCCGGCGAGAACCAGAACCCGTAGTAAACCATCTCGGCGTACTTGGGCATGAGCGAGTCCCGCAGGTGCATCACTTCCCGGTCCATGGTAATGGACTCCATGGCCATGTGGGCCGCCCGCAGGATGGTCCCGCCCGGGGTCTCGTACACCCCCCGGGACTTCATGCCGACAAAGCGGTTTTCCACGATATCGGCCCGGCCGATGCCGTGCCTGCCGCCCAGCCGGTTGAGTTCGTCCAGCAGCGCCGCCGGGGACAGGGGCTGATCGTTGATCCGGACCGGGTCACCGCGTTCGAAGGTGATATCGATGACCTCCGGCTCATCCGGCGCCTGGCGCGGGGAGACCGACAGGGTAAACATGTCTTCCGGCGGCGGATTCCAGGGGTCTTCCAGGACCCCGCCCTCGTAGCTGATATGCAGCAGGTTGCGGTCCATGCTGTAGGGCTTTTCCGCGGTGCTGGTCACCGGGATGTCGTGTTTTTCAGCAAAGGCCATCAGGGCGGTCCGGGAATTGAGCTCCCATTCCCGCCAGGGGGCGATGACCTTGATGTCCGGCTTGAGGGCGTAATAGCTGAGCTCGAAACGGACCTGGTCGTTGCCCTTGCCGGTGGCTCCGTGGCTGACCGCATCGGCTCCTTCGGCCGCGGCGATCTCGATCTGCCGCTTGGCGATCAGCGGCCGGGCCAGGGAGGTGCCCAGCAGGTACTGCCCTTCGTAGATGGCGTTGGCCCGGAAGGCCGGAAAGACGTAGTCGGTCACAAAGATTTCGGTCAGATCGTCCACGTAGGCCTTGGTCGCGCCGGTGCGCACGGCCTTTTCCTCGATATGGGTCAGCTCTTCCTTCTGGCCGATATCGGCGGCAAAGGCGATTACTTCGCAGTCATAGGTCTCGATCAGCCACTTTAAAATCACCGACGTGTCCAGTCCGCCGGAATAGGCCAGCACCACTTTTTTGATATCACTCACGGGGGCTCACCCTCCTCTTTATGGATCCGTTTAATTATTGATGGCTTTGTCAAAAGTCCACTGGCCGCATGGCGGCCGGCGGCGCTGTACCCGAATTTTCATGCTGAAAACGCCGCCCGCCAGGTGGCGCTGATCAGGGTCTGCAGCAGCGCCTTGTGCATGTGCATCTTGTTTTCCGCCTGGGTCCAGACCACCGCACGGGGGCCTTCCAGCACCGCCTCGGTGATCTCTTCGCCCCTGTGGGCGGGCAGGCAATGCATCACCAGCACTTCGGGGTCGGCCGCCGCCACCAGGTCCTCGTTGACCTGGAAGGGCAGCAAAGCATTGCGCCGTTTTTCCTGTTCCTTTTCCTGGCCCATGCTGGCCCAGACATCGGTGTAAATGACATCGGCGCCTGCCGTCGCCTCCCGCGGATCCGTGGTAACCGTCAGTTTTCCGGTGCCCTCTTTCCGGGCCCTTTCCAGGATCACTGCTTCGGGCTGGTATCCTTCGGGACAGGCCAGGACCAGGTCCAGACCAAGAATGGCGGCGGCATTGATCCAGGAGTTGGCCACATTGTTGCCGTCGCCCACCCAGACAATGCGCAGCCCGTCCAGGCCGCCCTTGCACTCGACGATCGTCTGCAGATCGCTGAGCACCTGGCAGGGATGATACAGGTCGCTCAGGGCGTTGATCACCGGTATGGAGGCGTGCTGCGCGTACTCCTCAATCAATTGCTGGGAATAGGTCCGGATGACCAGGGCGTCAATATAGCCGGACAATACCCGGGCCGTATCCTTGACCGGTTCGTTCCGGGCGATCTGCATATCCCCGGCGCTCATGTAAATGACCGAACCGCCCAGCTTGTTCATGGCCGCCTCAAAGGAGACCCGCGTCCGGGTGGAATGTTTGTCAAAAAGCATGCCCAGGACCCGGCCGGCCAGGCTGGTGGACACAATGCCGTGCTTCTCCCTGTCCTTCATCTCCGCGGCCAGGGCAAAGAGGCTGCGGATGTCTTTCCGGCTCAGGTCCCAGAGGGTCAGTATATCTTTTTTCACTTGCTTACTCCATTTGCTGTCAATTGTCGGACAACACCTCGTCCAGGCAGGCCACCAGGCCGTCGATCTCGGCCGGGCTGACGATCAGCGGGGGGGCGAATCGCAGCACCGACTCCTGGATGCAATTGATGATGTATCCCCGATCCAGGCAGGCGGCGACCACGCCGGCGCCCTCCCGGTCCAGGGACAGTCCCAGCAGCAGGCCCCGGCCGCGCACCTCCTTGACGACCGGATGCCGGTCGGCCAGCCAGCGCAGTTTCTCCTGGAAATAATCGCCGGTGCGGCGGCACTGTTCCAGCAGCCCCTCCTGCTCGATAATGTCCAGCACCGCCCGGGCCGCGGCGCAGATCACCGGGGTGCCGCCGAAGGTGGTGGCATGGGAGCCGTGGGCAAAAGCGGCGGCGGCTTCTTCGGTGGCCAGCATGGCCCCGATGGGCAGACCGTTGCCCAGAGCCTTGGCCAGGGTCATGATGTCCGGCCGGACCCCTTCGTGCTCATGGGCGAACAGCCGGCCGGTGCGACCCATGCCGGTCTGGACTTCGTCAAAAATCAGCAGCAGGCCGTGATTATCGCACAGCCGGCGCACCTGCGCCAAATAATCCGGATCCGGGCAGACCACCCCGCCTTCGCCCTGGATGGGCTCCAGCATGATGGCACAGGTGGCCGGGGTAATGGCCGTTTCCAGGGCCGCCAGATCGTTGAAGGGAACCTGGTCAAAGCCCTCCAGCAGCGGGGCAAACCCCTTTTTGATCTTGTCCTGGCCAGTAGCCGACAGGGTGGCCATGGTGCGGCCGTGAAAGGACTGGGCCATGGTAATGATGCGATAGCGCTCGGAACCCTGGTCGCTGAAGTGCTTCCGGGCCAGCTTAATGGCCGCCTCGTTGGCCTCGGCCCCGCTGTTGCAGAAAAAGACCCGGTCCGCGAAGCTCTTTTCCACCAGGGCCGCGGCCAGCCCGGTCTGGGGAATGGTATAAAAAAGGTTGGAAACGTGATAGAGGGTCTCGGCCTGGCGGCAGAGGGCCGCCGTCACCCCGGGATGGGCATGGCCCAGGTTGCAGACGGCGATACCGGCCAGAAAATCCGTGTAGGCCCGGCCGGATGTATCCCAGAGGGTGCAGCCCCGACCCTTTTCGATCACCAGGGGCAGCCGGTTGTAGGTTCTGGCCAGGACCGTTTCCGCCTGTTGCTGAATATCCGAGTTCATTTGGTCACTTCCGTTCCAATGCCTTTGTCGGTAAACAATTCCAGCAGCACCGCGTGGCGGCGGGTGCCGTTGATGATCTGGACCTTTTCCACCCCCCCCCGGATGGCGGACAGGGCGTATTCGATCTTGGGGATCATGCCGCCGGTGATAATCTGCCGGTCGACCAGGTCGCGGATGGCGGCGGCATCAACCGAGGAGAGCAGCCGGCCGGCGGCGTCCATGACGCCGTCCACGTCGGTCAGCAGGATCAGCCGGCCGGCCGACAGGGCGGCGGCCATCTCGGCGGCCACCAGGTCGGCGTTAATGTTGTAGGTCTCCCCGTTTTCCCCCGCCCCCACCGGCGCGATGACCGGAATAAACCCCTTTCCGGACAAGGTTTCGATGACTTCGGGCGAGATGCGGGTGACCTCGCCGACCAGGCCGGGATCGATGATCTCCGGGGGATTGTCGCCCCCGGACTTGTGTACTATGGTCAGCTTGCGGGCCGCGATCAGGCCGCCGTCCTTGCCGCTCAGGCCGATGGCCTTGCCGCCGCTGCGGTTGATCTGGGCCACGATGCCCTTGTTGACCTTGCCGCCCAGGACCATCTCGACCACGTCCATGGTGGGTTCGTCGGTGTAGCGCAGCCCCCGGATGAAACTGGGCTCGATGCCCATCTGCTCCAGGACCTGGTTGATCTGGGGCCCGCCGCCGTGCACCACTACCGGATTGATGCCGATGAATTTCAGCAGGGTGATATCCATGGCAAAATCATTTTTGAGCTGTTCATCCACCATGGCGTGCCCGCCGTACTTGATGACCAGGGTCATCCCGGAAAACCGCCGGATGTACGGCAGGGCTTCGATCAATATGTCCGCGACTTTTGATTCCATAATTTTTCCCGCTTACAGGATGAACCGGCTCAAATCCTCGTTTTCCTTGATATCCTCCAGCCGGCCGGTAACGTATTTTCGGTCGATGGAAATGGATTTTTCCGCCAGGTCCGGCCCGTCAAAGAGAATCTCCTCCAGGAGACATTCCATCAGGGTATGCAGCCGCCGGGCCCCGATATTTTCGGTGCTGTTGTTGACCTCTTCGGCGATGCCGGCCAGGGTGGTCACGGCCTCGTCGGTAAAGCGCACTTCGACTCCTTCCGTGCGGAGCAGGGCGATGTACTGCAGCAGCAGGGCGTTTTTGGGCTCCGTCAGGATGCGCACGAACTCCGCCTGGCCCAGGGAGTCCAGCTCCACCCGGATGGGAAAGCGGCCCTGGAGTTCCGGGATGAGATCGGCAGGCTTGCAGGTATGGAAGGCGCCCGCCGCGATGAAAAGAACATGATCGCTCTTGACCGGCCCGTACTTGGTGGTCACGGTCGAGCCTTCCACCAGGGGCAGCAGGTCACGCTGCACTCCTTCCCGGGAGACATCCGGCCCCTGCCCCTTGTCCGCGCCGGTGATCTTGTCGATCTCGTCTAAAAAGACAATGCCCGACTGCTCCACCTTTTCCACGGCGATTTTAATGACCTGGTCCAGGTCGACCAGGTTCTGGGCCTCTTCGGTGGTAAGCAGCTCCATGGCCTCGCCCACCTTGACTTTCCGCTTCTTGGTGTTCTTGGGCAGCAGCCCGGAGAGCATGTCCTTGAAATTAACCCCCATCTCCTCCAGGCCGGTATTGGAAAATATCTCCACCATGGGCATGCTCCGGTCGGCCAGTTCCAGGTCGACATAGCGGTCATCCAGCTTGCCCTGCCGCAGCATGGCGCGCAGCTTTTCCCGGGTGGCCCGGCTGTGCCCGCCTTCCGGCCCGGCCGCCTCAGATGACTCCGGCAGGGACTCTTCCCCATAGGACGCGGCGCGTCCGCTGCCCGCGGGCAAAAGAATGTCCAGGATCCGCTCCTCGGCGTTCTGCCGGGCCTTGTCCTGGACCGCTTCCTGCTGCCCGGCCTTGACATTGTTGACGGTCAGTTCGACCAGGTCCCGGATAATGGACTCCACGTCCCGGCCGACATAGCCGACCTCCGTAAACTTGGAAGCCTCCACCTTGGTAAAGGGGGAATCGGTCAGCCGGGCCAGCCGCCGGGCGATCTCGGTCTTGCCCACCCCGGTGGGGCCGATCAGGATGATATTCTTGGGCGCGATCTCTTCGCGCAGGTCGTCGGTCACCTGCCGCCGGCGCCAGCGGTTGCGCAGGGCGATGGCCACCGACCGCTTGGCCCGGTCCTGGCCGATGATATATTTGTCCAGCTCCTGAACAATCTCGGATGGGGTTAATTCACTCATGGCAATCTCTTTTTGCGATCTTCCGGAATCATGGCCGCGGGCATGGCCGTCAGCAGGCCGCATTCCCGAACTTCCATGAACCGTGGCCCGGGGCTGCCGGCACATATCCGGGCTCACAATTTTTCAATGGTCACCTGCGCGTTGGTATAAATGCAGAACGAAGCGGCAATGTTCATGGCTTCGCCGGCAATGGCCGCCGCGTCCAGCGGGGAATGGGCCATCAGGGCCGTGGCCGCGGCCTGGGCGGCCATGCTGCCCGAGCCGATACTGATGACCCCTTCGTCCGGCTCGATGACGTCGCCGTTGCCGGACAAAAGGTACATGTGTTCCTTGTCCACGGCCACCATCAGCGCTTCCAGCCGGCGCAGGTACTTGTCGGTGCGCCAGTCCCGGGCAAGCTCCACGGCGGCCCGGGTCAGGTTGCCGTTGAACCGCTCCAGCTTTCCTTCCAGGCGCTCGGACAGGTTGAGGGCGTCGGCCGTAGCCCCGGCCACCCCGACCACGATGGCATCGTTATAAATCCGGCGGACCTTGCGGGCGGTGTGCTTGATGACCATGCTCTCCAGGGTCACCTGGCCGTCACCGGCCACCACGGTTTCTCCCTTGTGGCGCAGGGCCAGAATGGTTGTCCCGGAAAAGCGCTGGCCGGACTCATTTCCTGGGGTGCGCATTGTCATACACCTCCATCAGCTTGTCCATGGTCACATGGGTATATTTCTGCGTGGTCGACAGGCTCTTGTGCCCCAGTATCTCCTGCACGGTCCGCAGATCCGCCCCGGCATCCAGCATATGGGTGGCAAATGAATGGCGCAGGGCATGGGGCGACAGCGGCACCGTCAATCCGCAGGCGGCGGCCATTTTCTTTAACACCCGGTTAATGGACCGGGGGGTCAGCCGGCCGTTGTTTTTATTCAAAAACAGGGGGCCGGTGTTCCGGCCGATGCCCTCGGCTGCCGGCAGCCTGTCCCGGTACCGCCGGATGGCTGCCAGGGCTTTCCGGCCCGCCGGGACCAGGCGCTCCTTGTCTCCTTTGCCATAGACCCGCAACAATCCTTCTTCCCAGTCGACATCTTCCATGTTCAGCCCGGCTGTCTCGGAAACCCGGATACCCGCCGAATACATGGTTTCAAAGATGGCGCGATTCCGGAGCGACAGAACCGTATCTTCGGTGATACCGTCCAGCAGCCGGAACATATCATCAACCGTCAAGTAAACCGGAATCTTCTGCCCGGTTTTCGGCGAGACAATCGTCTCGGCCGGGCTGTCGGCAATGATATCATGTTTTTTCAAATACTTGAAAAACGACCGCAGGGCCGACAGCCTGCGGGCAACCGTCCGTTTTTCCAGGCGCTTCTTATGCAGCCATGCCAGGTATCCCCGGAGGCCCATGACCGTCAACTGGTCCGTCCCAGGCTGCCTGAGCCGCTCCGCCGGGGCCTTCTCCTCCTCCGCGGCCCCGTCCGCCAGAAAGGCGATAAATTCATCCAGGTCGGCGGCATAGGCGCGGCAGGTATTGGCGGAATACCCCTTTTCCGATAGCAGGGATTCAATAAAGGCTTCCGCCAGCGTTTTCAGCCTGTGTTCCGGTTCCGATTTTCGCAAAAACCGGCCTCCTTGACTTGCGTCGGAAATGATGCCCGCGGGCCCCCATCCGGCAAGGAAAGATTCCCCGGCGGATTCGTGTAAAACAAGGGTCAGGCCGCCCGGCGCACCTTCTTCTTCAACCGGCTGATGCGGCGCCGCAGACGGGTGGCCTTCGCCGCATCATCGGCATCCAGGGCCGCCTGCCGGTCCTGCTTCAGCTCTTTGATTTTCGCCTTTAGATCCCGCACGTAATTGATGTCTTTCTGCTTGCCGGGGGCGGGCAGGCCCCGGGCCGTGCGAATGGCGTCAAGCAGCTCGGATTTGTTCATGCCGTGCGCGCCGGTAATCTCCGGTATGGTTTTGGCTACTTCCCGCAGCTCCGTCGCCGTCATTTTTTCGATGGGCTTTTCCTTTTTTTCGGCAGCCATTTTATACACCTCCCTTGACTGAACGATTTTATAACATCACACGCCTGGGGGGCAACGGCCGGTCATCAACCGCCAGCCGCACCCGTTTCAGGTATAAATTTTTTATTTAATCAGACTATTGATGCAGTGTCAACCATGACAGCGGCGTGATACGCCTTGGCGGCCTCGATTTTTTTCGTGGAATCCAGTACACGCAGCGAGCTGTAAAATTCCGGGCAGCGGCTGGCAGGAAACTTTTTACCCGGTCATCCCTTCATTGTCCGTCCATTAAAAACGGTCATACCGGCTGCAGGGCGGCCATGATCGCCTGCAGGTCTGCCCACAGGGGACGCTTTTTCTCCGGCCGGGCCAGGACATCCGCCGGATGCCAGGTGGGCATGACGGTCGTTGATCCCCCGGGACCGTCCAGCCGATGAAACCGGCCCCGGATGGTTTCCAGCGGTCCGTCCGGGGGCAGCAGCCGTTCGGCGGCAAAAGCGCCCAGGGCACAGATAATCTTCGGCCGCACCAGGCGAATCTCCCGTTCCAGAAATCGCCGGCAGGCTTCTGCCTCCCCCGGCCGCGGCGGCCGCTCGTCGGGGGGACGGCATTTGACCGCGCAGGTCACGTAGACCGTCTCCGGCGTGAGCTTCATGGCGGTGATCATCCGGCCCAGCATGGCCCCGGCTTCCCCGGCAAAGAGACCTTCCGCCCGGGCCGCAGTCTTCTCCGGCCAGCCGCCGACAAACATCAAGGGGGCCGGCACTCCGCCGGCCCCCTTGATGCGGTGAACAGGCTCCCGGCAAAGAGCGCAGCCATCACAGGCGGCCACCTCCCGCTCCAGGAGTGTCCGGGAATCCGGCGGGGCCAGGCAGCCGGGGTCAACCCATTTCTCCAGGCAGTCCAGATTGTTGGAAGAGCACCTCCCCTCCCCGGCCAGATCGTCCGCGTCGAAAAAACGAAGAGTGGCCGCCGCCTGCCCCAGAAGACCGGCTACGGCAGCGGCCCGGCGTCCCCGGGTGGACAACTCCGGATCGGGCTGCAAAAAATCGTCGGTCATGCTGACAAGTTCCTGAAAAATATTTGATAAAAAACAAGGTTCATATTCATTTATGACTATATCGTGTCGGAACAATCCGGTCAACCGCAACCCTGTCGAGCAAGCAGAGCCGCCGGGAAATCTTCTTGACAAACCGAAGCAGGCTGTTCTATTTTTATAAATTTGGGATTTTGAAAGATTAATTTGCAACAAAAAGAGACTGTTAATGAAAATCGCCCTGTCTGGAAAAGGAGGCAGCGGGAAAAGCTCCCTGACCGCGCTCATCGCCCGTTCTCTTTCCCGTCGCGGACTGGCCGTTCTGGTGATTGACGCCGATGAATCCAATACCAGCCTGTACCGCCTGCTGGGTGCCGAAGCGCCGCTGAACCTGCTGGATCACCTGGGCGGCAAAAAAGCCTGGAAGCAGAAACTCAACCAGACCTTTCCGCCGCCGGACGAACCCCTTTTCCAGGAACGGCTCACCACCGCGGAACTGCCGGCGGAATGTGTTACCCGGGAAAACGGCATCTCCCTGTTGACCGTGGGCAAAATCCATGAAGCCGGCGAAGGCTGCGCCTGCTCTTTGGGACTGCTTTCCAAAACCGTTCTTTCCCGTCTCGACCTGGCCGACGACGAGGTTGTGCTGATCGACACCGAAGCCGGCATTGAACATTTCGGCCGGGGGGTGGACGCGGACTGCGACCTGATCATCGGCATTATCGACCCGGCCTTTGAATCCTTTACCATGGCCGAAAGAATCGCCGCCATGGCGAAAAGCATCGGCCGGGACGCCTATTTTATCATCAACAAATTCGACAGCCGCGCCGACGCCGTCATCGGCCGGTATATTCCGGAAGAAAAAATTCTGGCCCGGCTGCCTCATACTGATGCTCTGTTTCTGGCCAGCCTGGAAGGAACCGCGCTGGACATGGACATGCCGGAAATCGAACCGGTCATCCAACTGATTGAAACCCGATTACGCAGGAGTATCCCATGACAAACGCGGTCTTTATAATGGCCGGACTGGGCACCATCATCGGCATCTGCCTGGCGGCCGCTTCCCGGATTTTCTATGTCTACGTGGACCCCAAGGTGGAGGCAGTGGATGACGCCCTGCCCGGCGCCAACTGCGGCGGCTGCGGCTACCCCGGCTGTACCGCCAATGCCGAGGCCATTGTCGCCGGCGAGTCTCCGCCCACCTCCTGCGTAGCCGGCAGCGAAGACCTGGCCGAAACCATTGCCGCTATTCTGGGACTGACCGTGGAAGCCAAGGAGCCGGATATCGCCGAACCCGGCTGCACGTACAGCGTGGCCGAGGCGGACACCAAGTTCACCTACGACGGCATTCTCGACTGCCGGGCCGCGGCGCTTCTGGCCGGCGGCATGAAAACCTGTGAAATCGGCTGCCTGGGACTGGGCACCTGCGTCCGGGCCTGCCCCTTTGATGCCCTCAAAATGGGCGACAACGGGCTGCCGGTGGTGGACGCTGACAAATGCACCGGCTGCGGCACCTGCGAACGGGTCTGTCCCAAGCACATCATCAAGCTCTCCTCGGTGACGCGCCGGATTCTCCGGGAATATACCGTGGATGACTGCACCACCCCCTGCCAGCGGGCCTGCCCCGCCGGCATCGACATCCGGGAGTATATCCGGCAGATCAATCTCGGGGACTATGCCGCCTCCGTAGCCGTTATCAAGGAACGATTGCCCTTTCCCACGGT
>CAYTQK010000089.1:0-11292 GCA_964439745.1 uncultured Desulfobacterales bacterium | reverse complement strand
GCGCCGGCGTTTTTGCCGGTCTGGCCGGTATCGGCCGTATAATCCAGCAGGTCGTCGGCCATCTGGAAGGCCATGCCCAGGCAGAGACCGTATTCGGACAGGGCAGTTTTCCAGGTTTCCGGCGCTTCGGCCAGGATGGCGCCGGACTGGCAGGCGCCCGACATGAGGACGGCGGTCTTGTTGCGGATGATCTGGAGGTACTCGGCCTCGGAAAGGCCGGCATCGCCTTTGCGGGCCAGCTGGTGGAGCTCTCCCTGGGCCATGTCCTCCATGATCCGGGACAGGATTTGAAATATTTCCAGTTTTTCCGTGGCCGCCGCAATACTGCTGGCGCGGGCCAGCAGGTAGTCCCCCACCAGGACGGCCGAGGGGTTGTCCCAGACGGCATTGGCCACGGGTTTGCCCCGGCGGACGGCGGCGCCGTCCACCAGGTCGTCGTGCAGCAGGGTGGCGGTGTGCAGATATTCGAACATGACGGAAAAGGTTTCCGCGTAGTCGCCGCGGTAATTGCAGATACGGGAGGAAAGCAGCGAAAGCAGCGGGCGCAGGCGTTTGCCGCCGGAAAAAAGGATATGACCGGCGATTTCCCGCACCCGTTCCAGGTAGGGCGTCCGGTTTTCTTCCAGGCGCTGCTCAATCGCTGCCAGGTCACCGGCCGCCGCCGCCATGATCTGCTGCTTGAGATTATTCTTCATATATGTCTCCGGACAGGTCATACTCCGTGGCGTCATTGATGCAAACCTGCAACCGCTCGCCGGGTCGATGGCGCTGCCGGCAGCGCACGTAGGTGACCCCGTCCACTTCCGGTGCCTGGAACCAGGTGCGTCCTTCATACAGCAACGGTTCGATCTCTTCCTCCAGCAGGACTTCGTAAATCCGGTTGAGGCGGGCCTGGTTCCGAACGCGGGATATTTCCGCCTGGGCCTCCATCAGCCGGTCATGCCGGTCCGCGGCCGTGTGCCGGTCGACCCGCCCGTCCAGGCCGAAAGACCGGATATCGTCGGCATCAGAATATATAAACACACCCAGGTGGTCAAACTGAATTTGCCGGGCAAAGTCCAGCAGGGCGGCAAAGTCGGCTTCGGTTTCCCCCGGAAAGCCCACCAGGGCCGTTGTCCGCAGCACCGCTCCGGGATCTTTTCCCCGGATCTGTTCCAGCAGGCGCCGGGCCGCGGCGGCGGTGTGCCCCCGGCCCATCCGCCGCAGCACCGCGTCACTGGCGTGCTGGATGGGGATATCAAAATAGGAGCAGATATTTTTCCGTGCGGTTATGACCGCGATGACGTCCGCGCCCAGGCTGGCCGGGTGCATATACAGGACCCGGATCCAGACCCGGTCGGACAGGTCGGAAAGGGTGGCCAGCAGATCGGCCAGGGGGCGGGGCGGGGTCAGGTCCCGGCCGTAGGCGGTGGTCTCCTGGGCCACCAGGATCAGCTCCCGGGCCCCGGCCGCGATGAGCTGCCGGGCTTCGGCCAGGATGTGTTCCGGCCGGCGGCTGCGCTGCCGGCCGCGCAGCCGGGGAATGATGCAATAGGTGCAGTGCCGGTCGCAGCCCTCGGCGATCTTGATGTATACCGAGCAGGGGTTCTGGCAGCAACGCGGCTCGTTTGCCCCTTGTTCGGGAGCCGCCTCCGGCGGCGGCAGGGTGCAGCGGGGAGCTTGTTCCCATCCTTCGTCCAGGGCGGCGGCCAGCCGGTCAAAGGCGCCGGTGCCGAAAAAAAAGTCCACTTCCGGCAGGGTTTCGGCCAGCTCCCGGCCGTACCGTTCCGGCAGGCAGCCGCAGACGATCAGCCGCCGGCAGCTGCCGCCGGTTTTGTGCTCGGCCAGGGCCAGGATGGTATCGATGGACTCGTTCACGGCCGGCTCGATAAAGGAGCAGGTGTTGACGATGATGATTTCCGCGGCTTCGGGATCATCGCAGACGGCGTGGCCGGCCGCCTCCAGGCGCCCGGCCAGCAGTTCGCTGTCAACCTGGTTCTTGGCGCAGCCCAGGGTGGTCAGGTGGACCTTCATGAAGGGTCAGCTTCCCGGAAACTCGGGCTTGCGTTTTTCGGAAAAGGCGCGGACGGCTTCCATGAAATCATCCGAGGGAAGAATATTGGCGCTGCGGGTGGCCACGTATTTCAGGCCGTCGTCGACGGATTTGCCGATGCCGTAGTTGAGCACGTCCTTGGTGGCCTGGACGGCCAGGGGCGACTGGGCCGAGATCTCTTCGGCCAGCTCCGTGGCGGCGGTCATCAGGGTGGCCTGGTCCGGGTAGACGGCATTGACCAGCAGCATCTCCCGGGCCCGCTGGGCGTCGATGTTTTTGGCGGTGAAGGCCAGTTCCCGGGTCATGCCCTGGCCGATGATATGGGGAATGCGCTGCAGCACGCCCACGTCGGCCACAAAGGCCACGGCCGCTTCCCGCAAGGAGAAGACGGCGTTCTCGCTGCACAGCCGGATATCACAGGCCGTGGCCATGTCCAGGCCGGCCCCGAGGCAGTAACCGTGAATGGCGGCGATGACCGGCTTGCGGCACCATTCGATACAGCTCATGGTATCCTGCAGGGCCTGGATTTTCTTGATCATCTTCTGCTTGAGTCCGCCTTTCTGATGGGGATCCAGCAGTTCCGGGAGCTCGCTCCCCATGCCGACCAGGTCGATGCCGGCGGAAAAGGCCTTGCCCTTGCCGGCGATGATGACCGCCCGGATCTCGTCATCGTTGTCCAGGTCTGCGAAAATGGGCACGATTTCGTGCCAGGCCGGCGGATTCATGGCATTTTTCTTTTCCGGCCGGTTGAGAAAGACCCGCGCCAGGGGTGGATTCTTTTCCACCAGATAGAATTCATATTCACTCATGGGTTTCTCCTTGTCGCCTGAATTGATTGGAATAAAAATCATCATACGAGCCGTCCGGCCGCCGGACGGTGAGCAGGCACTCCACCCCCGCCAGGGAATCGACCAGGGCCAGGCCCTCGTTTACGCCCATGACCATCATGGCGGTGGCCAGTCCGTCGGCCAGGGCGCAGGTGCCGGCCGTGACCGTGGCGCTGACCACGCCGGTGCTGACCGGATAGCCGGTCTGGGGGTCGATGACGTGGCAATAGACGATTCCGTCCCGGATGAAAAAGTTCCGGTAGTCGCCGCTGGTGGCCACGGCCTTGTCCGACAATGGCAGTGCCTGGCGAACCTGGTTGGCCGGCGCGGCCGGATCGGGAATGTTGATGCCCACCTGCCAGGCCCGGCCGTCCTTTCTGGTGCCGGCGGTAACCACTTCCCCGCCGATTTCCACGAGAAAGTTCTCCAGGCCTTCGGCTTTCAGCAGTGCGGCCAGCTGGTCGGCGCCATATCCCTTGGCGATGGAGGCAAAATCCAGCACCAGGCAGGGAATCTCCTTGGCGATTTCGCCGGAAGGCAGGACCTGGATGTGCTGAAACCCGACACATTTCAAGGCGCTGGCAACAGCCTCCGGCTCCGGCAGCCGCGCCGGCGGCTGCCCGGGTTCATCAAATCCCCACAGCCGGACCAGGGGACGGATGGTGCCGTCCCAGGCGCCGTCGGTCAGCCGGTACAGCCGTTGACCCAGATGAATCATGGTGGCCAAATCAGCCGACGGGGAAAACGGCTCCCCGGTGTCCGTAATTTCGTTGAACCGGCTGATCTCACTGGTAGAAATATGGGTGGACAAATGCTGGTTAATTTCTTCCAGCCGCCGGTCCACTTTTTTCTGCAGATTGTCCGCACTGGTGAAAAGCGGCGCGATGATGGTGATATGGTAGACCGTGCCCATGGTCTGACCGGTCAGCCGGATGGAGCGGGTCAGACCGCAGCCGGACCCGGCCGCAAGCATCAGCAGCAGCAAAACCGGAATGATCCGGGGATAAAATGAGGTTGTTGACGTCCTCATGACGGTTTTCCCTGGTTGCCTGAGATGGTTATAAAAAAAGATATCATAAGCCAATCCGGCGGTTTCCGCAAGGTTTGATTCCGCTCCGCGGGGGTATGTCTTGCAATTTGGCGGCGGCCCGGATAGAGTGAGAGCCGGGTTCAACGCAACCAAAACATGATCGGGAGCTACGCTTGCAGGTCGCCGCCATTCAGATGACAGCCGTCCTCGGAGATGTCGAGGCCAACCTGGCCAGCGCCCGGCGGCTGGCCACAGAGGCTTTCGCCCGGGGTGCCGAGCTGGTTATCCTGCCGGAATTCTTCACCTCCGCCATGGGGTATCATCCACTCATGAAGTCCGCCGCCCGGCCGCCGGATGGCGCTCCCCTGGCCCTGCTGCGAGAGCTGGCCGCGGCCCATGACGGCATCATCGGCGGCTCCTTTATCACCGCCGAGCCTGACGGAAATTACAATACCTTTGTGCTGATGTTCCCGGACGGCCGGTTTTTCACGCACCAGAAGGACCAGCCCACCATGTGGGAAAATTGTTATTACCGGGGCGGCACGGATGACGGGGTGATGGATACGCCCCTCGGCCCGGTGGGCGCGGCCCTGTGCTGGGAATTCGTCCGCACCCGCACGGCCCGGCGCCTGGCCGGCCAAGTGGACCTGGTGGTGGGCGGTTCCTGCTGGTGGTCCCTGCCGAAAAAGCGACTGCCGGGTTTTACCCGGCAGGTGGCCGGGAAAAACCGGGAGATCATGCGCCAGACCCCGGCCCGGTTTGCCCGCCTGGCGGGCTGCCCGGTGATTCACGCCGCCCATGCCGGCGGGTTTACCTGCCGCACCCCGTTGCTGCCCGGATTTCCCTTTGAATCCGAATATCTCGGCGAAACCCAGATCGTCGACGGCGACGGCACGGTCCGGGCCCGGCTGGCCCGGGAAGAGGGCGAGGGCATCGCCCTGGCCGAAATCACCCCCGGCCGGGTGCCGCCGACGGAAACCGTTCCGCCGGGATTCTGGATCCCGGACCTGCCGGGTCCCATCCGGCTGGCCTGGTGGTACCAGAACCGGCACGGCCGCTGGTACTACCGGCGGCATATGAGGCGGCCATGACAGCCCAGGGGAAAGCAACGACAGCAGGCGCCGCCCTGGACGTGACCATCCTGGGATCGGGCACCTGTGTGCCCTCCCTGACCCGCAGCGCCTGCGCCGTGCTGGTGGAGACCGGTGCGGCCCGGGTGGTGCTGGACTGCGGTCCGGGTACCATGCGGCAGCTGCTGGCGGCCGGGGTGCGGGTCTGCGAGGTTACCCACTTGTTTTTCAGCCATTTTCATCCCGACCATACCGGCGAGATGGCCGCTTTTTTGTTCGCCAACCGGTATGGCTTTTCCCCGGGCCGGGAACGGCCGCTGTTCATGGCCGGCGGAAAAGGGCAGGCCGCCTTTTACGCGGCCTGCCGGTCGGTTTACGGACAGTGGATCGAGCTGGCCGACAGCCTGCTGGAAATCGGCGAGTTCAGCAGCAGCCAGGCGGACCAGCGGGATTTTCCGGATTTTACGGTTATTACCCGGCCGGTCACCCATCGGCCGGAAAGCATCGCCTTTCGCCTGGAAAGCGGCGGCCGCGCGGTGGTCTATTCCGGGGACACGGATTACGATGAAAACCTGGCCCGGCTGGCCGCAGGGGCGGATCTGTTTATCTGCGAATCGGCGCATCCCGATGGCTGCAAGCAGGACGGGCACCTGACCCCCGGCCTGGCCGGAAAAATCGCCGCGGCCGCGGAGGTGAAACAGCTGGTGCTGACCCACCTCTACCCGGCCTGCGACCAGGTGGACATCCGGCAGCAGGCAGCGGCCGCCTTTGCCGGGCCGGTGACGGTGGCCGAAGACCTGATGCGGTTTTCCCTGTGACCGGCGGGTGGATGGCCGCCCGGAAAAGGGGCGCGGCCGCCAGGGAATCCTTTTTTCCCGGGCCAAAATAATATATAAAATGGATGTCATCATGGTGACGACAGCGATATGCATTTGACAACGTTTCAGACAGTCGGCAGAAAATCATGAAATATTATCCCATATGCCTGGATGTCCGGGGCAAACCCTGCCTGGTCGTGGGCGGCGGCGGGGTGGGCACGCGCAAGGTGCGCACCCTGGTGGAATGCAGCGGCCGGGTGACGGTGGTGGCACCGGAGGCGAGCCAGGAAGTGGCCCGCCGGGCCGCCGCCGGGGAGATTACCTGGAAGCAGCGGACCTATGCGCCCGGCGATGTGGCCGGCATGTTCCTGGTCATCGGCGCCACCAGCGATATGACCGTTAATGAAGGCCTCAGCCGGGATGCCGAGGCTAAGAATATCCTCTGCAATATCGCCGATGTGCCCCGGATCTGCAATTTCATCCTGCCGGCGGTGATTCAGCAGGGCGATTTGCAGGTGACCGTGTCCACCACCGGTAAGAGTCCGGCCTTTGCCAAGCACCTGAAACGGGAACTGGAAGAGCAGTTCGGGCCGGAATATGCCGTCTTTCTCGATCTGATGGGCCGCGTCCGGGCCAGGCTGCTGGCGGAAGCCCATGAGCCGGAAGCCCACAAGCACCTGTTTGAAACCCTGATCAAGCAGGGACTGCTGGACATGATCCGCCGCCAGGACCGGACGGCCATGAACCGGCTTTTGGCAGAGACCCTGGGTGAGGCCTTTACCCTCGACCGGCTGGAAGAAATCAACGACAATCCGGGAGGTGGCTGATGATGGCTCCGGTAACGCTGACGATTACGGCGATGGTGTTTTACGCCTGCAGTGTGGCCGCCTATTTTGTCTACCTGGCGGTGCAGCACGACCGCTTTTACCGGGCCGGGTATTACCTGCTGCTGGCCGGGGCCTTTGCCCACACCGTTCTGCTGGGGTTCAATATCGCGGCCCGCGGCCACCTGCCGGTGTTCAACCTGGCCCAGACCCTGTTCGTGGTCAGCTGGGCCCTGGCCACCGCCTTTGTGCTGCTGCATCACCGGCTGCGCCTGAAGTTTTTCGGTATTTACGTGGCGCCGCTGGTGCTGATCGTCCTCCTGGCGGCGCTCCTGCTGCCGGATACCGCCACGGACCAGATTCCGGGACTGCAGCGCCTGGCCAACAATGGCTGGCTGGTGGCGCATATCGTAACGGTCTTTATCGGGTTTGCCTCGCTGGCCATGGCGGCCGGCACGGGGATGTTCTACCTGATCCAGGAGCGGGCCATCAAGCAGAAGAAGCACGGATTTTTCTATCGCCGGCTGCCGCCCCTGCAGATGCTGGACCGGGCCGGCTATGCCTGCCTGGTCATCGGCTTTTCCATGCTCACGGTGGGGCTGGTTACCGGCATTGTCTACGCCGGCCTGACCTGGGGACGGTTCTGGGGCTGGGATCCCAAGGAGGTCTGGTCGGCCATTACCTGGCTGGTTTATGCCGCCCTGCTGCATCAGCGCCTGGCCGTGGGCTGGCAGGGGCGCCGGGCGGCCATCATGGCCATTATCGGTTTCGGCGTGCTGCTGTTCACCTTCCTGGGGGTGAATTTCCTGCTGGAAGGGCATCATGGAGTGTTTACCCGGATTCAATAATGACGGCTTTGTAAAAAGCCTGAAAAAGGTTATGTCCGCCAAGCAATAAAGATATAAGTTTTTGATTTTACTTAAACACTTAATCACTTAAAACTTAATACTGCCTGTAAAAAAGACTTTTTACAGGCTTGTCAATAGTCTTTGTCGTTCCGGACTTGCTTTTTTATACGATGAACATGTCTAACAGGCATAGTGAACATATCCCGGCCGCTTCTCCGGGGCATTCGGCCGCACCGGACCGGATTGTGCTGATCGGGGTCAACCACGAGACCGCCCCGGTAGCGCTGCGGGAAAAGCTGGCCTTTGCCGCCGAGGATATTCCGGCGGCCGTCCGGGAGCTTGTGGCCGCCCCGGCGGTCAATGAGGCCCTGCTTTTTTCCACCTGCAACCGGGTGGAGATACTGCTGGTGGCCGGCGACGCTTCGGCCGCGGCCGCGGCGGCCCTGGATTTTCTCTGCCGCTCCCGGCGGGTGGGTCAGGAGCAGCTCCTGCCGGTGCTGTATCGGTACGAAGACGACGAGGCCGTGCGCCACATTTTCCGGGTGGCTTCCGGCCTGGATTCCCTGGTGGTGGGCGAACCCCAGGTGTTCGGCCAGGTCAAGGAGGCCTACCGGCTGGCGGTGACCGAAAAGACCACCGGCGTTATCCTCAACCGTCTCATTCACCGCACCTTTTCCGTGGCCAAGCGCGTCCGGCATGAAACCGGTATCGGCGACAGCGCCGTTTCCATCAGCTATGCCGCCATTGGGCTGGGCCGCAAGATTTTCGGCTCCCTGGAAGGCCGGCAGGTGCGGCTGGTGGGGGCGGGCGAAATGGCCGAGCTGGCCGTGGCCCACCTGGTCAATCATGATGCCGGCACGGTCTTTGTGGCCAACCGGACCTTTGAACGGGCCGTTCACCTGGCCCGCTCCTTTGACGGCCAGGCCGTGAGGCTGGAAGAGATCGACGAGGCGCTCAAGTCGGTGGATATCGTGGTCAGCTCCACCGGCTCCCCGGAGCTGGTTGTCCGGGCCGACCAGGTCAAAAAGATCATGCGCAGCCGGCGGAACCGGCCCGTGTTTTTCATCGATATCGCCGTCCCCCGGGACATCGATCCGGCCATAAACCGGCTGGACAATGCCTATGTTTATGATATCGACGATCTCAAGGGCGTGGTCGACGAAAACCTGGCCCAGCGCAAAAAAGAAGCGGTCAAGGCCGGCCGGATCGTGGACGAGGCGGTCATTCGTTTCCGCACCTGGTATGAGAGCCTGGAGGTGGTTCCCACGGTGGTGGCCCTGCGGGAAAAATTGTCGGTCATCGCCGCGGCCGAGGTGGAAAAAACCCTTCACAGCCTGGATCACCCTTCGGAAAACGACCGGGCGGCGGTGCGGCGCATGGCCGAGGCCTTGGTCAACAAGATCGTCCATGATCCGACTGTTTTTTTAAAGCAGCAGGTAGACCGGAAGAGCAAGCACTACTACCTGGATACGCTCAAGAAGCTGTTTCGTCTGGATACCGAGGAATAGCGGCTGGAACCGGGACTGCCAAGCCCGGCCTGCCGTTGCCGGCAGTTTTTTTACCACGACAAAAAAAAGGGGAAGCAATGAAGCAGACGGCGCTGGCCATCAAGGATAAACTGGTCGAATTGCGGAAATGGGACAAAGCTTATAAAAAACTCCGGCGGCATCTGCACAAGATGCCGGTGGGCTATCCGGGGACCTTCTCCGGGGTGGAACGCAGGCTGCTCAAGGCCATGTTCACCGTGGACGAGGCCGAGCTGGCCGTGTTCATGGATTACCGTTTTGAACCGGCCGCCGCGATCTTCAGCAAGGCCCGGCATACCGGCATCAGCGAAGAACAGGTAGCCGGGCTGCTGACCGCCATGGAAGCGCGCGGCGCCATTTTCCACAAAGAAGTCAACGGCATCTCCCATTACGCCCTGGTCCCTTTTGTTATCGGCATGTATGAAATGCAGCTGGCGCGTCTCACCCCCGGCTTTTACCTGGATACCCGGGAATACGTCGCCAAAAAATACGGCATCGAGTACCTGACCACGGCCGTTCCCCAGATGCGGGTCATTCCCGTGGAAAAAAGCGTCACCCCGGAGCACAACATCGCCACCTATGATGAAGTCCGGGATCTTATCGCAAAAACGGGAAAGCGCATCGGCGTGGCCGAGTGCATCTGCCGCAAGGCCAAGGATACCCTGGGCGAACCCTGCCAGGTTACCGACCGCCGCGAAATCTGCCTGGGGTTCCGGGATTTTCACGACATGTATGATCGGCATGGCTGGGGGCGGGACATTACCAAGGAAGAGGCCTTCGAACTGCTGGACCAGGCGGAAAAAGACGGGCTGGTGCTGCAGCCCTCCAACGAACAGGAGCCCCAGTTTATCTGTGCCTGCTGCAATTGCTGCTGCGGGGTGCTGGAAATGATGCGCATCATGCCGCGTTCGGCCGATTTCGCGGCCAGCAATTTTTACGCCGTGCTGGATACCGAGGCCTGCAACGGCTGCGGCAAATGCGTCAAGCGCTGCCAGATGGAGGCCCTTACCCTGGTGGATAAAAAAGCGGTGCTCAACGTGGAAAAATGCATCGGCTGCGGCCTGTGCGTCAGCGGCTGCAAAACCGGGGCCATTCAGCTGGCCAGAAAAGAAAAGGAGACCGTGCCCCCGGTGACCACCGAAGATCTCTACGAGACCATCATGAAAAACAAAAAAACCTGGGTCGGCAAATACCTCACCGCCGCCCGGGCCGCCCTGGGCAAGCCCGTCTGATCCGTTCCGGCCTGTCGGGGCGCATCATTGAGCTTGTGTTTGCGAGGACTGTACGGCAGAGCGGCGGCTTGTTTCACCCGGTCGAATCATCAACAGCACCGGAAGAGTCCACGGGAACAAGCAGGAGCAGTATACCGCCGACAAGGAAAAGCACCAGTATCGACAGCACCCCGTACCGGGAGGAGCCGGTCGCCAGGGTGGCCGCGCCCATCAGGGCGGGACCGAGAATGGCGGCGAATTTTCCGAAAATATTATAGAACCCGAAAAATTCCGCCGCCCGCTGCCGGGGAATCATCTTGCCGAACATGGAACGGCTCAAAGACTGGATACCGCCCTGGGCCAGGGCGATCAGGCCGCCCATGAAAAAAAACAGGCCGGTCTTCAGGCCCGGCAGGTGAATTTCCGGCAGGAAAAAGGCGGTGATGGTCAGCAGGCTGTAAATGCCGATACCCGCCAGGATCATGCCGCGGGCGGAAAAGCGGTCGGCCAGGGTGCCGAAGATAATGGCGCAGGGCCAGGCCAGTACCTGGATCATCAGGATCACCCCAATCAGCAGGGTCTGGCTCAACTCCAGGTCCAGGCCAAAGGCCATGGCCATGCTGATGATGGTATAGACCCCGTCGATATAGAAAAAATAGGCCAGCAGAAACAAAAACACGGTGCGGTACTGCCGGATGTCGACAAAAGTCCGGCCGAGGGTGGCCAAGGAATCCCGGAGCAGCCGGGTCGTGGCCGGTGCAAAATAGGTCTGGCGGACATTCTTCAGCAGGGGCAGGGAAAATCCGCCCCACCAGGCCGCGGCAATGACAAAGGCCAGGGCGAATCCCGCCGCGGGATAGCCGGTGGTGCCGTAAATCCGGCGGGTCAGCATCAGGCCGGCCAGGGCCAGCAGAAAGGGCATCACACTGCCGATATAACCCCAGCCGAAGCCCCGGGCCGAGATCCGGTCCATGCGGTCGGCAGTGGTAACGTCGGTGAGAAAGGCGTCGTAGCAGATATTGGCGGCGGCAAATCCGAACCGGGCCAGGCCGTACAATACCAGGCAGAGCAGCCATTGGCCGGGGCGGACCAGGCCGCAGGCCAGG
>CAYTQK010000088.1:10075-11502 GCA_964439745.1 uncultured Desulfobacterales bacterium | reverse complement strand
CCATCGAGCTGGTCCTGCACGAGCCGGTTTCCCTGGAGGGGTACAGCAAGGAGAACCGGGCGGAACTCATGGAGCGGGTGCGGCAGACCATCGACGCGGCCCGGTAAGGGAAGTAGCGGGGGGGCGAGGGCGCCCCGGATGATGGAGGTTACTGATGCCTGTCGTCGGCGGGATCCTCAGCATTATCGCGGCCAGGGGCGACAAAGCGCAGGCTGATATCCCGGTCCAGGGCGCGGGCGGCTTTTTGCAGTGTCTGCAGGGTGACCGACTTGTCCGGGTCGAGCAGACGGTCCAGTGACGCCCGGCTGGTGTTCATTTTTTGGGCCAGAATGGTCTTGGTGATTTTCTGCTGTTTCATTATGGTCTGGAGCTGGGAGATGACGGTCTGTTTAATGGCGGGCGCGTCAGGGTCAGGCCTTTTCGGACGCAGGTCATAGATGACCTTGAGGTAATCAGCCAGCGGGTAAGGCGTCCTGGCTGCGTATTTAAAATAATCGGGCGGTGATTCCGGCGCCAGAACTTTCGCGATCAGATTGTAAAAGCTGATATCTTCCGGCGTGACTGGAAAGGCGTTGTCGAGAAAGTAACGGGCAATAGCCAGGGACTCTTGAAACCGCGGGTTTTGTCTGTCTGCTTGCAGCAGAATCAGAAAAGGCACAAACCGTTCCCGGCGATTTTCATCATGGCTCTTAACCAGGTGAGTCAGTCTGGCCAGGTATCTGGTCTTGGCGTTTTTTGTATTCATCCCTAAACATATCCCAGTTCGACCTGAATGTCACAGGGTTGCCGATCCAGTAGGACGCTGCTTCCGTGTACAGGCGTTCAAGCTCTTTTATCTGAACGCCGGCCAGTACATGGGATGACATCAGGTCGTCAATGTCTCTTTGCAATCCCCGGCTGATTTTGCTGATGGCCAGGTCGTAAGCGCTTAGACTTAATACAATGATATTGTTCTTCCGGGTTATCGGCTCCACCCGATCAAGATAATCGGGATGCAGATTGACGAGTGCATCGGAAACCACATGATAGCCGAGCCGGCTCAACAAGGCGCCCAGCCCGCCGATCCTGTTCCGGGGAAGGCCGGTATCCATGATGTCAATATCGTGAGTGGCCCGTTTCAGATCATATTTTATAATTAAGGAGGCCGCTCCGATAAGGATCAGGTAAATGTTCTGGCGGATGTTTTTTTCGCGTAGCGTTTGGGCCAGGACATCGGTAGCTTTGGTAATCTCTTTTTTTGAAAACATATTCATGAAGGATTTGTATCATTTTTGGTACATATCGTCAAGTAGAAAATGCACTGAGGGCCGGGAAACATTCCCCCCCAAGAACCAACCGCCGGCCATTATTTTCCATGGGTGTCCGCCCACCGAACGGAACGGGAACCGGCCCGGGAATCAACCGGCCACAGGGGGTACATTTACTGG
>CAYTQK010000088.1:0-10065 GCA_964439745.1 uncultured Desulfobacterales bacterium | reverse complement strand
GGGCGTGATTGTCCGGAGGGGTCGGGGAAGCGGAAGGAACGGGGACCGGCCGGGGGGCGGGTTTCTTACGGTTCTTCGGTGGCGTCTTCGGAGTCGGCTTCGGCCGACAGGCTGGCGGGCTGGTCTTCGGCGGCCTGGTATCCCAGGTTGATCATTTCGGCGGCCCGGTCAAATTCCAGCAGGCCGCAGGCGTTCCGGGGGATCTCAACCACGCAGGAGGGCGGGTAGGCGGCCAGCTTGAGGCGGGCAATGGTGCCCTGCATGGCGTCAAAGGCCAGGTTGACAATGTCGTAGGCGCCCCACTCCTCTTGTGTGGACCTTGGTTCGCGGCTATCGTCTTTCTGAAATTTCTTGATAAACCGGCTGATGGTTTCGGCAAAGGCGGACTGTTCCTGTGGTTCCGGCAGGGAGGCCGGCGGCTTCATGTCTTTTTTTACCGGCCCTTCCAGGTTGACGGCAATGGTTACGTCGGTATTGTCTCCAAAGGTGGGCGCAATGGGCACGGGATTGAGCACGCCGCCGTCCACCAGGGTCATGTCATTGATCTGGGAGGGTGTGAAAAACAGGGGCAGGGAGATGGATGCCCGAATGGCGTCAAACAAGGGGCCGGACTGGAGCCACACTTCTTTTTCGTGCTTCAGGTCCACGGCCACCGCCGTGTAGGGAATGGGCAGGTCTTCGATGGTGATCTCGCCCACCAGGTCGACCAGGGTGTGAATGATACGGTCCCCCTTGACCAGGCCGCCGCCGCCCCAGGCCAGGTCGATCAGGGTGACGATGTCTTTGCGGGTGACGGCCCGGACCCAGGACTCGTATTCATCCAGCTTGCCGGCCGCGTAGATGCCGCCCACCAGGGCGCCCATGGAGCAGCCGGAAATTGAACGAATGTCGTAGCCGTGTTCTTCCAGCCAGTGAATTACGCCGATGTGGGCCAGTCCCCGGGCACCGCCGCTGCCCAGCACCAAAGAAACTGTTTCTTTCCGGTTTTCAGCCATGACACCTGCCCTTGGAATGCCTGTGGTTGGAATATTTGATAAATTATGAATTCATAATTTCGGCAAAAGATCAACGGTTTTTTCAAATCGCGTGTTACGCGGCACACAGGGTTTGGCTTTACCGGGTGTTTTTTTGAAATATCCGGGGTAGGGCAAGGTATCGGTCAAAAGGGTTGTTTTTCGAGTACGCTTAGGCGCCAGAGGAACCATGCACCGGGTCAGAATAGTTATCCGGACGATAGTCATCTGCTGCTTTGTTGCCGTCGCGGCGGTTGTGGCCACGCGGATCTGCCTGGGAATAAACCAGGAGGGTTTGTACGGTCACCTGGAATTAAACGGCACGCTTGAGGCCGTCCTGGATTTTGCCGAACCGCCGGCCTCCTGATCTTCTGTTCGGGCCATCGGCAGCTCGCGCCAGCACGAGGTAAAGGCCGGGGAGACGTGAGCCCGCCGCATTTCCCAGGGCCGCTCCCGGCCGCAGGCGGCGAAATAGAGGCTGTCCCGGCCGTAGCGAAGATTGACCCGGTCCATCACCCGCATCAGCCGTTCGTCGCCGTGACCCTCGTCCAGTTCCGGAAAGCAGGTCTGGCGGCCGTGGGCCGCGTCCAGCCCGGACAGCATCACCCCGGTTTTCTTGTAGTTGTAGCCGGGGCGGTAGATCCGGCGCAGCCGGGGCAGGGCCGCCCGCAGCAGGACGGCGGTATCGTTGGTGGGCGGGCAGAGGCAGGCCAGGTCCCAGGCTTCGTACTGGGGTTCTGCCCGGAAACGGTTGGTCTGGAGGAAGACGTGCAGGCAATGGGCCACCTGGCCGGCCCGGCGCAGTTTTTCGCCGGCCCGGTGCAGGTGCACGGCCAGGGCCTGGCCCAGCTCGTCGGGATCGCAGACCGGCCGGCCGAAAGAGCGCGAGCGGACGATGCTTTTGGCCGGGGGCGGGGCGGCTTCCACTTCCAGGCAGGGCCGGCCGCGCAGTTCCGTGACGGTTTGCAGGCCCTTGCGGGTCATCTTTTTCTGCACCCAGGCATCCGGCATCCGCAGCAGTTCCGCGGCGGTGCAGATGCCGTGGCCATGCAGCAGCCGGGTGTACTGCCGGCCGATGCCCCAGATGTTTTCCACCCCCAGGTCGGCCAGCACCCGCCGGCGGACGGCCTCTTCATTGATGAGAAAAACGCCGCCGCGGGCCGGCTCTTTTTTGGCGATACGGCTGGCCGCCTTGGCCAGGGTCTTGGTGGGGGCCAGGCCGATGGAGACCGGGATGCCGGTCCAGCGGAAAACCCGCTCTTTGATCTTCCGGGCCGCGGCGGCCGGGTCCCGGTCCGGGCCGGCAGCCAGGTAAAGAAAGGCTTCGTCCTGGGAATAGATCTCCAGGTCCGGGGTCAGCCCGGCCAGGATCGACATGACCCGGCCGGTCATGTCGGCGTACAGGGCGTAGTTGGAGGAGAAAACCCGCACGTCGTGGCGCCGGAAAAGATCCCGGAACTGGAAGGCCGGGGCGCCCATGGGAATGCCCAGGGCCTTGGCCTCGTTGGAGCGGGCCACCACGCAGCCGTCGTTGTTGGACAATACCACCACCGGCCGGCCTTCCAGGTCCGGCTGGAAGACCCGTTCGCAGGAAACATAGAAATTGTTGCAGTCCACCAGCGCCACCAGTTTTGTCCGGCGGCCGCGGCCGCCGGCGTCAGGCGCTGCCGGGAACCCGCAGGTCGTGCAGGGCATGGGTGACGACTCCCCAGATGATCACGGCGTTTTCAGAGTCACAATCCAGGGGTGCCAGCCGCTCCTCGGCCGACACCAGGCAAAGACGGCCCTGCCGGCGGCGCACCCGCCGGACGACCAGTTCGCCCCGGGCCGCGGCCACCACCAGGCAGCCCTCGACCACCCGCAGCGACCGGTCCACCACCAGGATGTCCCCGGCGCGGACGCCCGCTTCCCGCAGGGCGTCGCCGGCCGCCCGCATGAAAAAGGTGGCCTGGGGGTGGCGGATGACCAGCCGGTTCAGGTCCAGCCGGTCTTCGGCAAAATCATCGGCCGGGGAAGGAAAACCGGTAAAGACGGCCCCTGCTTCCCGGCCCTGGTCGGAATTCTGATCGGTCATGGCAGTTCCCGGCAGATCCAGATCACCCGCCCGATGATCCGGGTGGTTCGGGCTTCGTCCGGATCCAGGAACAGCGGGGCATAGGCCTGGTTGGCGCTGCGCAACACCAGTCGGCGGGGCTGTTTTTCCACCCGCTTGACCACCACCGTGTCGTCGATGCCCACGGCGTAAATGCGGCCGGCGTAGATTTCGGTCTGGGACTGGTCGATCAGCACGGTGTCGCCCTCCTCGATGACCGGCGACATGCTGTCGCCGATGACATCCATCAGGACCATCTTGTCCGGGTTGCCGCGGCGGCGCAGCCAGCCGGCCTCAAAGGCGTGGCGGCTGGCCACCTGCCGGCTGACCTCAAAGGAGCCGCCGCCGGCGTGCAGCCGGGCCCGGACCCGGGGCACGCTGGTGAACGCCGGGGGCAGGGGCGGGGGTGCCGCGCCGCCGCCGGCCTGTTTCAGCCAGCGCGGGTCGATCCGGTATTGTTCGGCCAGCCGCAGAATCCAGGCGTCCGGCACGGTGTCGTGCCGCTTGGCCTGGGTGACGGCGGACCGGTGAATGCCCAGGCGTTCGGCCAGGTCGGACTGGGAGCGGATGCCCAGGTGGCGGGTGACTTTCTCATAAAACGGTGCAAAGGCAACGGCGGTCATGGATCCTTCCTGGTGTGAAATTTGTTTATAAATATAAACAAGACGGGTATGAAAATCAACAGTAAATTTTTCGTCCGGTACCGGTTTGCTGTGCCCGGCATCAAAAAAAGATCAGCCTGCGGTATGGCTGCCGCAGGCTGATCTTTTCAGGAAGGGATACATGGTGTCACATGGAGGTAAGATGCCCTTTATGATCCCTGCCAGTAATTATGCAATATATGTGCCATGAAAGGGGAGTTGTTGCCGGATAAATCAAGGGAGGGGACTCAGCGATAGGGAGCTTTCAAGGGGATATCCCATTTTTTCATGTATTTCCAGATTGTTGTTCGATTCATCCCGGTCCGGCGGGCGACTGCGGCCTTGTTCCAGTCGCACTCATGGAGCAGGGCGGTCAGGGACGAGGCGGTCATTTTTTGGACCTGAACGCTGGAAACGGGGCGGTGCGGGTCCGGCTGGTGATATTCGGCCATGCGGATCTCCACGGGCAGGTCAAAGACATTGATGGTATCATCCTGCTGGCTGAGCACAAAGGCGTGTTCAATGGCATTTTCCAGTTCCCGCACATTGCCCGGCCATTGGTAATCCATCAGCAGCCGCATGGCGTCGGCTGACAAGCCCTGGACCTGTTTGCCGGTGAGCTGGTTCTGGGCCTGGATGAAATTGTGCGCCAGCAGGGGGATGTCCTGCTTGCGGGCCTTGAGCGGCGGAATCTGGATGGGGAACACCTTCAGCCGGTAATAGAGATCTTCCCGGAATTCCCCCTTTTTGACCAGATCCAAAAGGTTTTTGTTGGTGGCGGTCAGGATGCGGATGTCCATCTTGCGTTTGCGGGAGTCGCCCACCCGTTCCACCTCCCGCTGCTGCAGCACCCGCAGCAGCTTGACCTGGATAAAAGGACTGATTTCAGCCACTTCGTCCAGAAAGATGGTGCCGCCGTCGGCTTCCTCAAAGCGGCCGGCCCGGTCCCGGACGGCACCGGTAAAGGCGCCCTTGACATGACCGAACAATTCGCTTTCCAAAAGGGACTCGGACAGGGCGCTGCAGTTGACCGTCACCAGGGGGCCGGCGGAGCGGGCGCTGTTGTGGTGGATGGCGCCGGCCACCAGTTCCTTGCCAGTGCCGCTTTCTCCCTGGATGAGAATGGTGGCGTCGCTGGCAGCGGCGGCCTCCACGGCCGCGAATACTTTCTGCATGACTTCGCTTTTGCCGATGATGTTGTCCAGGCGGTGGCGTTCCCCCAGTTTGCGGTCGGCCTCGGCCAGCTGCTGGCGGGTCCGTTTCAACTCGGTCAGGTCGGTGACGGTCTCGACCACGCCGATAACGGTACTGTTTTCATCCCGGACCAGGCGGACGCTTTTCATGATGGGAACGTCATAACCGTCTTTATGACGCATGAAGCACTCCTGGGAGTCGATCCGGCCATGGTCAAAAATACCGCATTCGGAAAAATCCACCGGGCACTGGTTGCCGAAGCAGCGGTTGAATTTGAGCAGCTGGCACTTCTGTCCGATGGCTTCGCCGGGTTCATACCCGGAAATCCGCTGCATGGCCGGATTCCAAGAAGTGATGCAACCGTTCTGGTCCAGAGTGAAGACCCCGTCAGCCATGGATTCGAATAATTTGACGGCAAAAGAGGGGGTGATGCTGTTGCGGGGATCGGTCAGAGCCATGATTGTTCTCCGAAAGTGTTGACAAGAAAACGTTGCGTCAACGTTGTCGTCAACAGAATAACGGCTTTCTGATGGTGCTGTCAACCGGAAATATCAATGGCCGGAAAGGATCGTGTTTTGGCAGCGGACAAACCCGGACCGGAGAAAACGGCAGCCGCTCAGCACCTTCCTCCTGCCGGGCCACAAGGCATTGGCATGTTTGTTGCTCCCACCTGGTTATGTTCCTTCCGTGAAATTTCCGTCGATATCCTCGGCTGGGAATATGCATGTCAATTTTCAAATTAAGGAGATGCTCATGCCAAGTTTCGTGATTCAGGAAAAATGTGATGGGTGCAAGGGAGGGGAGGTGACGGCCTGCCAGTACATCTGCCCCAATGATTTGATGGTTCTGGATGAAGACCTGATGAAGGCCTATAACATGGAACCGGACATGTGCTGGGAATGCTACAACTGCGTCAAGATTTGTCCGACCCAGGCCATTGAAGTGCGGGGGTACGCCGATTTCTGTCCCCTTGGCGCCAGTTGCATGCCCATGCGGGGCAGTGAGGACATCATGTGGACCGTCAAGTTCCGCGGGGGGACGATCAAGCGCTTCAAATTCCCCATCCGCACCGTTCCCGAAGGCACGGTTTCCCCGGACGGCGGGTTCGGAGAAGGCCAGGGCAGTCTGGATGACCAGCTGCTGTTTACCGAGCCGGCCTCGTTAAAGACGGATCAATTGTGGACGCTGCCCCGATAAAACCGGGGCAGCAGTCGGTTTGACCACTTGGGAACAAAGGGGGAAGTAGACATGAAAGAATTCGAGATCGAAGAAATCACAACGGATATATTGATCATCGGGCCCGGCATGGCCGGTTCCGGGGCCTGTGTCGAGGCCGCTCATTGGGCCCGGAAAAACAATCTCACGGTCACCGTGGTGGACAAGGCGGCCATGGAGCGCAGCGGCGCTGTGGCCATGGGTTTGTCCGCCATCAACCAGTACCAGGGAGAGAACACTCCCATTGATTACCTCAGTTACGTGCGGCAGGACCTGATGGGCCTGTGCCGGGACGACCTGGTCATGGATATCTCCCGACACGTCAACGGTTCGGTCCACCTGTTTGAAAAGTACGGCCTGCCCCTGTGGAAGGATGCCGACGGCAATTACGTGCACGAGGGCCGCTGGCAGCTGATGATCAACGGGGAGTCCTACAAGGCCATCGTGGCCGAGGCCGCCAAGACGGCCGTGGGCGAGGATAATATTTACGAGCGGGTGTTCATCGTTAAGCTGCTTCTGGACAAAAACGACAAGAACCGCGTCTGCGGGGCGGTCGGCTTCAGTGTCCGGGACCGCAAGATTTATGTGTTTCACTGCAATGCCTGCCTGGTCTCGGCCGGCGGGGCGGTGCACGTGTTCCGGCCCCGCTCCACCGGCGAGGGGCTGGGGCGGGCCTGGTATCCGCCCTGGAATGCCGGCTCCAGCTCCTACCTGACCACCACGGCCGGGGCGGAGATGAGCTCCCAGGAAGTGGTCTTTATCCCCGGCCGGTTCAAGGACGGATACGGCCCGGTGGGAGCCTGGTTTCTGCTGTTCAAGGCCACGGCCACTTCCGCGTCAGGCGTCAACTACATGGGAGAGGGCTTGAAGGAAGGGGGCGAGCTGCATAACTGGCCGCCGTACGGGGAGGTCAAGCCCATTCCCACCTGCTTGCGGAATCATCTCATGATGCAGAAGATGTACAGCGGCGACGGCCCCATCCTGATTCACACCGACAAGGCCATTGCCCGGCTGGCCGAGGAGGCGCCGGATGACAAGGCCTATAAGAAAGAACTGAAAAAGCTGGAAGCCGAAGCCTGGGAAGATTTTTTGGATATGACCATCAGCCAGGCGGTGCTGTGGGCCTCCAAGGATGTCTTTCCGGAAGAAGGTCCCTCGGAGATCATGCCCTCGGAACCCTATTTCATCGGGTCCCACTCCGGGGCCTCCGGGGCCTGGACCAGCGGGCCGGAAGACCTGCAGACCGACGAATCCCGATCGGAATATTTCTGGGGCTACAACCGCATGACCACGGTCAAGGGACTGTTTTCGGCCGGGGACGGGGTGGGCAACTCCAGTCATAAATTTTCTTCCGGTTCTTTTACCGAAGGCCGCATCGCCGGCAAGGCGGCGGTGAAGTTCTGCGTGGAAAATCCGGACAAGCCGGAAGCAGACCCGGCCGCCATTGACAAAATCAACCAGGCCATCACCGTTCCATTGGAAAATTATGAGAAAAACTGCGCCTATACCACTCTGGGGGCGGCCCAAAAGCGGTATGACCTGCCGGTGGAAGAGGTCAATCCCAATTATATCACCCCCAAGATGGCCATGTTCCGGCTGAACAAGATCATGGATGAGTATGTCGGCGGCTGGGGGGCCCAGTACAATTGTTCGGCCATGACCCTGAACATCGCCCTGGAAGAGCTCCAGCGTCTTAAGGAGGATTTGTCCCATCTGGCCGCCCGCAACCTGCATGAACTGATGCGCTGCTGGGAAAATATCCACCGTGTTCAGATCGCCGAAGCCCATACCCGCCACAAGCTGTTCCGGGAAGAGACCCGCTGGCCCGGTTATTATTACCGGACGGATTTTGTCCAGATGGATGAAGACCAGTGGGGGCATGTTTTCGTCAATTCTGTTTATGACGAAGAAAAGGATGAATTTAAAATGTTTACCAGGGAGAAATTCAGCCTGGTGGATATCAAGGAAGTGGTGGGGATGTAATCGGGAGGCGGTCATTGCCGGCATGAATGGCCGGGTTTTTGCAAAGAAGTGTTGTACGCGATGCTCTGTATGCCATACACAGACATCCTCCTGGGGCAGCCACATGAGTTTGCCCGCTCATGTGGCTGTTTCCTTCAAATGGCACCAGGAAGAAAAACATGACCAATCCGGCAACCCGATCTGAACAGCAGGGGTATCAGGACGGCCTCCGGTTTGTGCAGGAGGAGGCCGATTATGATGAGCTGGCGGCCATTGCCCGGACAGGAACCATTCCGCCGGGCTGGGATATCTTCCGGGCGGAAATCTGCCACCGCTACCTGGGTCGATCCTGGTTTGATTTTGCCGCCTATGCCCGAGGTTTCGGCCGGGCCTGCCGGACAATCTTCGACCTGCTCTGAACCGGCGATCCGGTTCCAGGAGAAAAGCGCATGACCGTTTCCCAGGCACCTCTCTGCCCCCATTGCCGTCAGCAAATGGCCAAGTGGCGGGTACCGCCCGGGGCCACCTGGCCCGATGAATTCTTTTATGTCTGTTTCAACGACCAGTGCCCCTACTTTGTGCAGGGGTGGCAGGTCTTGTGGGAACAGCAGCAGACCCACGCCTCCTATCGCTGCCGGCTGGACCCGGATTCGGGTAAATTTGTTCCCCTGCCGGTGTGGTCATCCCAGGCCTTGAAAGAGAACATCATTTCCGAGTGATGGTTCAGGTCACACCCAAAGCCTCTTTTCTGGCGGCCATGACCGCCGGTTTGAGATGCAGAGTGTGCTGGCCGATCAGCCCGTATTCCAGCCATTTCATGGCAAACCGGAACAGGGCCGCGTCATCATCTTTTATTTCCGATACTTCTCCGGAATCAATTTCAAACTGGTCCAGAAAACTGCTTTCAAAAATAAAGCGGCGAAAGCGATCCAGATCATAACTGGCCATGTAGACCATCTGGCGGACGGTGTCATTTTCCAGGGGGTGATCCGTCAGCCAGGGGTGATCAATAATCTTTTTAAAAGGTGTTTCCATGGCCTGGTATTCCGGAATGCCCTGTTCGTTCAGCCATTTCTGTACGGTGCGCACCGGAGCGTTTCCCAGGCCGTGGCAGAAGGGAACATCCATGATGGAATAGTACTGCCGGCCGGCTTTTTCGGTGATCGGGCTGCTTTCCGGCTGGAGAGGATAAACCCGGCAGGCCCAGGGCCGGTCCGGGTACAGGGAGCAGCCTGCCGATGTCACGAAAGGGCAGTTTTTCTGCGCGTCATCGTTCATTTTCAAGGCCACCAGGGGCAACCCGTTCTTGCCGATCATGGTGACGGTGAAGCGCTGCAGAAATTCATCAGAAGGTATGGCCAGGGCGTTTTTCAGGCGCAGGATGTCGTAGGGCGTGAGAAAAATGGTAATATTCCGGCAGCACCGGGTAAAGCAGGCCAGCTCCGGGTGACAGGTAAAGCCGAAGGAATCTGACGGGGTCAGGACGGTCAGGCCCTGGCCGTGGGATGTGGCGGCTGTATTCATCATTGTTGATCCCCGGGGGTGTTCCCCTTTTCATAGTTGCGGGCGCGATCTGGTGTCGCCGTTAAACCGGTCTTATTGTTTTTATCAGTGTTGCCGAAAACGTTGTTTCAACGTTTTCGGCAACACTTTAATTAATAGGGATTTGTCCTGGTTCCACGCTGCTGGTATGAAAAAAATCCCCGTCAACAGGGAGGCGGCCATGGGGAATGGCCGGCTGGCGGGGATTTTTTCTGGTCGGCGTCATCAATGACAACAGCCGCCGGCAGCAGGGCAGGCATGGGCCCCCGGGTTAATTCCCCAGGGTGTCGGCCACTCTTTCCTTGGCCACGTGTTCTGCCCACTTTTCGCCCCACAGGTCGGGAACCGTCTCTTCCACTTCCACGATGTACTCCCAGCTGATTCCGATTTCATTGAAGATTTTCTT
>CAYTQK010000087.1:0-11510 GCA_964439745.1 uncultured Desulfobacterales bacterium | reverse complement strand
CCAGGGCGCCGTCGGCATCGGCGAAAAACCGGCCGCCGATGGTACTGGCCGCCGGACCGGACAGGACCGTCTCCACCGGTTTGCGAATGGCCTCGGTGTGCGGCATCAGGGAACCGTTGCCCTTGACCACCATCAGCGGCGCCGTCACCTCCCTGGCCTTCAGGGCCTGCTGCACCGCGGCCGTAAATTCATGCATCACCGCCACCAGCGAGGCGTTGAGGCAGGCCGTGGATGCCCGCTTAATGGAATCCAGGCGGGTGGACAATTGATGACCGAGAACCACCGGCAGTTCCGAGATCCGTGATACGGCCGCCAGCACCTGCTGCTCATGGGAGGTATTCAGGGGGCTGAAGTAACTGGAAACGGCCAGGGCTTCCACTTCGTTCTTGTTCTTTTCCACCCACTGTTCAATACCGGCCAGATCCAGCGGCGCCTGCTCCTCGCCCTGGGAAGTGTGGCCGCCCTGGAAATAAGCGACCACGTCGGTACCGAGGTCATCATCCAGCCGGTACCGGGCGATCAGTTCGGGATCATACCCGATCAGGATCAATCCCGTACGCCGGGTTTTTCCCTCGGCCACGGAATTGGTAGCCAGGGTGGAGGAGATACCGACCAGCTCCACCCGGGCGGGATCATCGATGTGCAGGCGGCCGATCACCTCGGCCACGCCCCGGGCCAGGTCCCCGTGGGTCGTCAACGTCTTGGCCGAGGAAAGCACCTCGCGGGTGCTGTAATCCAGCAGTACCCCGTCGGTGAACGTCCCGCCGGTATCAATGCCCAGCAGATACCGACCCTTCGCGTTGCTATTTTCTGACATGGATGCGAATCAAGTAAAAAATCGAACCACCAGCCCGCTGATGATTCGATTGCCATGGTTTGGTGGCAGAATCCCGCCGGCACCGCCTGCCGGGGCTCTTGCCCAATCAGGGCAGGCACCCGGCAGGCGGCACACCGCCGGATTCCGGGCGTTATTTCATCCGGTTGGTGGTCCGGGCGAAATAGGCCTCCCCTTCTTCCAGGACCTTGTCAATGTCATGCTTGACATCGTCGGGTACCTTGGTGATGGGGCCTTCGTAGTTGTCGATGATGTCCCGGGTCTTGGCCAGGATGCGGTCCTTCATGGTCTTCCGGCCCTTGGCATCCCAGTCCTCGTAGCTGTCCCGATCCATCACGGTCGGCCGCCAGTGCTCCCGGAACCATTTCATGGTATGGTCCTCGTACAGGTAGTGACCACCGGGACCGACGTTGCCGATGACATCCACGGCCAGGGTCTCCTCGTCTACCCAGACGCCTTTCTGAATAATCCGGGCCATGCCCAGGATCTCATCGGCCAGCACCGTCTGGAAGATATCGCCGGTAATGCCCGATTCGGTGTAGCCGTTGTCATGGACGAACTCGGCACCGCTCAGCATGGCGGCGTTGATGGAAAAGGCCGCTTCAATGGCGGACTGGGGGTCCATGGCCTTGGTATCGGTACAGCCCGAGGTGGAGAACATGGGCAGCCCGCAGTAATGCGCCATCTCCGTCAGGGCCGCGCTGAGAATGCTCAGTTCCGGCGCGCCATAAGAGTAAATGGATCGGCGCATATCCAGGATGGACACCACCCCGCCGACGATGACACAGGTGCCGGGGTTGATCAGCTGCGACACGATCACGCCCACCATGGATTCGGCCAGGCTGACAATGATCTGGCCGGCATGGGAGGCCGGTACCGTGGCGCCGCCGATGGAACAAGGGGTGTAGACATGCGGAATGCGATTTTCGGCGCAGTAGATGTTCTTGTCCATGGCGTGAAAATCACTGGTCAGCGGTGAAATGGGCTCGCTGTAGTGGATATAATTGGGACGCTCCTTGAAGGCGTCCTCGCCGCCGGCCATGATGATGCCGATCTGGTGCTGGTAGGCGCAGGCCTGGCGGTCAAAGGCCCAGTTCATGATGGGGGTAGTCGTGTTCTGAATCATGTCGGCAAATTCATAGACCGATTCCATGCCCACGGTGACGTCGCTGATGGACCCCAGGGACTGCACGTACCCGATATTGGGCAGGGCGTCGCAGACCCGGGCCACCAGGGAAGCGTCCTTGCGGATATACGGCCGCCGCTCCAGGGTGTCGGTATCGATGAAATTGGGCGGCGTCGGCCCGGGCCCGAAATGGCTCCGGCCCCGCTCGATCCACACTTTCCTGCTTTCATCCCCGTCCCAGGCGAACACCTCGGTAAAGGGGGGTACCGAAGACAGGGCTTCGGTGACCAGGTTCTGCGGAATCCGGACGCGGACGCCGTCCACCTTGGCGCCGCAGTCTTTCAGCAGATCCCGCGCGTATTCATGGTGCACGTCCACGCCCGTGGTCATCAGGGTCCGGATGACACCATGATAGATCGCCTCTTTCTGATCCTCGGAAAGGATGGAAAATTGAGGCGTCAGATTGACTGTTAAATTGGTTTGGGTGCTGCCCATAGCTAACTCCTTATCGCTTCAGCCTGGTACTGCCGGCCTTGGTTATGATCAATTTTCTTGGCGTTTCCGGCGGTCATCAGGAATGCCGCTTTTCCGCCGCGTCGATGATCTCCTTGAGTTCGGCATGCAGCTTTTCATCCAGCGGTTCCGGCTCATAATTCTTGATGATGTCTTCGGTCTTCTCGTTGAGCCGGTCGTTGAAGGACTTGCTGCCTTCATCCACCCAGGAGTCATAATCCGCCCGGTCCTGCAGCTGCGGCCGGAACCACTCGCTCCAGTGCTCGAAGGTGTGATCATGGGTGACGAACTCCCCGGCCGGACCGACTTCGTTAATGGCTTCCAGGGCCAGGTGGGCTTCATCGGTGCAGACGCCCTTGCCGAACTGGCGGACCATGCCCATAATCTCTTCGCACATGACCAGGGACTCCAGGGAGGCGTTGACGCCGCTGTCGATGTAGCCGACGTCATGAATCAGGCTGGCCCCGGAGAGATAGGCGTAAAACAGGCTGGTGGTGGCTTCCACCGCGGCCTGCTCATCGACCACCTTGGAGTCGGTGCAGCCGCCGGTGGAGAACATCAGCAGCCCCAGCCACTTGGAAATATCGGTGTTGGCCGCCGAGGCCAGGGATAGCTCCGGCGCGCCGTAGCTGTACGTGGTCGTCATCATGTCCATGACCGTGGTCACCCCGCCCATGATAAGCGGCATGCCCGGCTTTTTGAGATAGCACAGGACGGTGGCCATCAAGGTTTCGGCCAGGGACTGCACCAGCATGCCGGCGATGGTGGCCGGCGCCGTGGCGCCCGAACTGGGACAGGGCGTGTACATGGCCGGAATGCCCTTGTCCGCGGCAAAGAGCAGTTTTTCCACCGCCGTGCGGTCGTTTTTCAGCGGGGAGATGGGCTCGATATAGGCCACGAACATCGGATTCAGGCGGAATTCTTCTTCGCCGCCCTGCACCAGGCAGGCCATCTTCCATAGATCTTCCAGGCCTTCGCCGTCGACGCTGGTGACCACGTAGGGCTTGGTGCAGCCTTCCAGCATGGCCATGAACTGGTGGCGGTCATAGGTCTGCGGATTGGGGGCGTCGCTGACGATGCCATGGGACATGAAAAAATCATAATTGGACAGGCAGTCCACGATTTTGCCGGCCTGGCAAACGTCGGCGTAGGTGGTCCGGCGCCGTTCCCCGGTTTCCCGGTCATAGGTAAAGGGAAGGTCGGAACCGGTACCGAAGGCGGCCGAGTTCTTCTGCAGCTTCAGGGACCGCTGACCGTTTCTGCCTTTTAAGGTGATTTTACTGGGATAAACCTGCAGGGCCCGCTCCACCAGCGAGGTGGGCACCTTGACGTTGTTGCCGCGCACCACCGCTTCACTGTTTTTAAACAACTCCAGGGCTTCGTCCTGGTAAAAATCGGAGCCGGTGGTCTCCAGCACATCCAGGGCGGCAAAATAGATCTGTTCTATCTGATCATCCGAAAGTACCCGGAACTGCGGCGTCAGGTAAACGGATTGATTCTGTTTCGGTGTCATATGCACCGCTTGGTACATGCTCATAAGATACCTCTCTTGATTACTATGTCGAGCCCTGCCGCCGGGCGGCGGCAGGGCCTAAGCATCATATCATCCGGCCAGAAATCTCGCCGGCCGGTTAACCCATAACCGTCTTGGCCTTGTCAACAGAACTGGCGGCGTTGGCGGCATAGACGTCCGCGCCGATTTCCTCGGCGAATTCGGCTGTGACCGGCGCGCCGCCGACCAGGACCTTGACCTTGTCCCGCAGACCGGCTTCCTTGAGGGCGTTGATGGTTTCGCCCATCTTCGGCATGGTCGTGGTCAGCAGGGCCGACATGCCCAGCAGTTCGGGATTGTGCTCCTTGACGGCGTCGACGAAAACCTGGGGTTTCAAATCGATGCCCAGGTTGACCACCTTGAAACCGGCCCCTTCGAACATCATCCCGACCAGGTTCTTGCCGATGTCGTGCAGGTCGCCTTCCACCGTGCCCAGTACCAGCGTACCGGCACCCTTGGCATCGGAGTCGGCCAGCAGCGGCCGCAGGATCTCCATGCCGGCGTGCATGGCCTTGGCGGCCCGCAGCACTTCCGGAATGAACATCTCACCGGACTTGAAACGCTGCCCCACCACGTCCATACCGGCCAGCAGGCCTTTTTCCACGACTTCCTGGGCGTCGGCGCCGCCGTCAACGGCTTCCTGAACCTGCTTGGCCACGTCGTCGATCTTGCCCGCAATCAAATTTTCCGCAATGTTTCCTAAATCTGCCATGATTTTTCTCCTTTGATGTTCTTTATTAATAATAATACTTTTTTTCGCACAGCCGCGGCCGGTGAATCAGAACACGACCGGGGCCACCGAGATGACCAGCTCCTGTTGTTCCAGTTCCTTGATGACCTTGTCCGGCACCGCTTCCTCGGTCCGGACGGCGATCAGGTTCCGGGCGCCGGGATCCTCTTCCTGGCCGATCATCAGGCGCACGATATTGATCCCGTGTTCTCCGAAAACTCCTCCGATATTTCCGATATCACCCGGCTTATTGGCGCTGAGAATCAACAGAAAATGATCATACGGGCTCATGTCCATACGAAATTCATTGATGCGCACAATCCGGGGATATATTTTTCCCAGCAGGGTGCCGCCCACAACCTGGGTCTCCTCAGTGGTGGTAACCTTGACGGTCATCAGGTTCCGATAGTCGAACGGCTCCGGACTGGATGTTTCCGACACCTTGATGCCCATGTCCTGGGCGATGGCCGGGGCGTTGACGGCGTTGACGGCATCGGCGATGAGCGTATCCAGCAGCCCGTTCAGCAGGGCCGTGGAAACGGGATCCAGGTCCAGCCCATGGTAGTCACCGTTGTACTCGATGGTCACTTCCTGCAGCTTGCCCTTGATAATCTGGGCCTGGAGGCGGCCGATGCGGGCAGCCAGCTCCAGGTAGGGCTGGAGCTTCTGCAATTTTTCACCGGTTACCGAGGGCGCGTTGACCGCGTTGATGATGGTGCCGTCCTTTAAAAAGGCGATAATCTGGTTGGCCACACCCACGGCCACGTTGGCCTGGGCCTCCCTGGTGGAAGCGCCCAGGTGGGGCGTACAGATAAAATTGTCGAACTGAAACAGGGGCGATTCACCGGGCGGCTCGGTGGCGAACACGTCCAGGGCGGCACCGCCCACCTTGCCCGAGGCCAGGGCTTCGCAGAGATCATCTTCGTCGACGATGCCACCGCGGGCGCAGTTAATGATCATGACCCCGTCCTTCATCTTGGCAAAGGCATCCTTGTTGAGCATGCCGGTGGTTTTCTTGATCTTGGGAACGTGCACGGTGATATAGTCCGCCTGTGCATAAAGGTCATCCGCCGTGGTCACGCTTTCAAACCCGGCTTTTTCAATCCGCTCCGGATTCACATTGGGATCAAAAACGATAATATTCATCTGCAGTCCCCGGGCCAGGGAAGCCACGATGGAACCGATCTTGCCGAATCCCAGCAGGCCCAGGGTCTTGCCCTTGAGTTCCCGGCCCTGAAGCTTCTTCTTATCCCAGCGCCCTTCCCGCAGGGAGGACGTGCCCTGGGGGATGTTCCGGGACAGCGCCATCATCATGGCAATGGCATGCTCGGCCGTGGTCACGGTATTCCCGGTAGGGGTGTTCATGACCACAATCCCTTTCTGGGTGGCCGCCGGGATGTCCACGTTGTCCAGGCCGATTCCGGCCCGGCCGACGACCTTCAGGTTGGTGGCTGCCTCAAGCAAATCGGCCGTCACCTTGGTGGCGCTGCGGATAACCAGCGCGTCATAGTCGGCAATTTCCTCCTGTAATTCCTCGGGAGACAGATCCGTATGAACATCAACGTCTATGTCCGGCTCGTTTTCAAAAAGTTCAATGCCGGCTTCTCCCAGCTTGTCACTGATCAGTACTTTCATTATTTTCTCCGTATCAGGCCTTGCGAAAATGCATGACAGCCCAGTGCAAATAACTGTTCCGGCCGCCTTCCACCCAGCGTTTCAGGCCGGTCAGCATGTTGTCGATATACTCCTTGCTGATAATGCCCAGAATCTCATCATACCGGCTTTCCAGCTCCTTCCGCACCCGGTCGTAATGCAGGGGCAGATGCGGAGCAAGATCAATCACGTTGATTTCTTTCAGGTTGTTGCGGGCGGCCAGTTCCCGGTACAGCTTGACCGAACCCATGGAATCCAGGTTGATCCGTTCCAGGATGGGGTCGATGACGCCTTCCGGGCAGCAGTCCGACTGCATGGGATCGGTAAAAACAAAGTCTCCGCCGGGCTTGAGCACCCGGGCCACTTCGCTGATGACCCTGTCCTTTTCACCGCTGTGCAGGATGGCGTCTTCCGACCAGACCACGTCAAAGGATTCATCATCATAGGGCAGAGTTTCAAAATTGCCGTCCACCACTTCGATGAGATGGTCCAGGTTCTGCTCCTTGTTCATCTGCCGGTTGCGCTCATTCTCCTTTTCGCTCAGGTTCAGGCAGGAGATCTTGCACCCGAAGGTGGACGCCATGTAGCGGGCGGTCCCGCCGAATCCGGCGCCGATGTCCAGGGCCTTGGTGTTCTTGTCCAGATGCACCTGGGCGGCAATCTTCTGCACCGCCCGCCGGCTGGCGTCAAAAATGGGCTCGTCCGGGTCTTCGTAAATACCCAGGTGGAGATCCTCTCCGCCCCAGATGCGGAAATAAAACTCATCCGCATCATCACTGTCATAATACTCCTTGGCTTTTTTGACGACTTCTGAATAATCTTCACTCATGACTGTTTCCTTTCTTATCCTTTTTTGGCATTACCGCTGATCGGGTTTCTTGGAACTCATTACCAGCCCGGTCAGCACCTTGGGATAATAGAATGTGGTCTTTCTCGGCATGATCTCCCCTTCGGCCGCCACGGTCTGCATCTGATCATTGCGGGTGGCGTTGAGGAGAAAGGAAACGGCGCACTGACCGGAAAGGGCCGCTTCCACGGCCTCGGCGTCGTCGCTGCTGTAGTCGATCACCTTTTCCTCGTCCAGTTCGGCCTGGGTGTAGCCGAGAATACGGATTAAAATCATCTGGGTTAAAATGGTTACATCCAGTCGTCTCAATGCCCGGGGAACATCATTTCCCAGAACCTCCTCAATGGCATCAGGCCGGGGCGTCAGCAGGTAAAAGGCGGATCGTCCATTGATCACCAGCCCGATGGTATTTTGCGAAGATCCCGCCCGCAGGGCGGTCATGAAATCCGCCTGGGACTGCCCGCGATTGTCCGGCGCAAAAGGGACCTCTTGGATATCAAAGAATTCCGCCGCCCGGTCCACCAGACCGGCCATCATCTCCGGCGATACCCGCGGCAGCAGCCGATGGGTCGGCAGGATGATCAGCCCGGGATCGGTGGTCGAGGCCAGGTACATCATGATAAAATTGGCCGGGTGGTTCTCGTCAAAGGCCGGGTCGTTTTCCGCCACCCATTGCCGATAATTAAGGGCGGTCTCATACCGGTGATGGCCGTCGGCAATGTACAGCTTCTTTTCGGCCATGGCCGCGGACACCTTTTCGATCACTTCACTGTCACTGACGATCCAGAGGCGGTGACGCTCACCAGCGTCATCCACCAGGTCGGCCGCCGGTTCCTGTTCACCGACTGCCGTCCGCACGGTATTGAGTACCTCGTTGCCGGAATCGGTGTACAGGGAAAAAATCTGGCAGTAATTGGCCGCGGTGGCTTTCATCAGGTTCAGCCGGTCCTTCTTGACCTTGGAGGAGGTTCGCTCATGGGGCAGAATCACCTTGTTTTCAAACGGCTCCAGACCGACGTACGTGATGATCCCGAAGCGCGTATAGGTCCGCTCGCCGACGGTAAAATCCACCGCTGTCAGGTAGATGGCAGGAGACGGATCCGTGGTCAGGGTCTCTTCTGCCCGCCAGGCCTGAAACCGTTCGGCGGAGGCGGCATAAAAGGCCTGGCTGTCGCCGTCATTTTCTCCGGGTTCTCCCAGGATCAGGCGGACGACATTCCGGGGATGGCGTTCACACAAATCGACCTGGTGGTCATCGGAGATGACATCATACGGGGGGGCCACCACCAGCGAAAGATCATCGATTTTTTTCTTGTTATACCGGATCCCCTGAAAGGGTCTGACTGTTGCCATGAATCTGCCTTTTGTTTAATGTTGTCAATTTGTCAATTCAAAAACGACCGGATATCTCTTTTCGAAAAAAACTGAATATAAAAAAATATTTTATAAATTTTCCTTACATTTCCTTATTGCAATCTCTTAAGCCTTTATAACCGAATTTTTATTCTCTTTATTGACGTATAAAAAGCTAATATAACAGGCTTTATATCTTATTTCAAGGGGTAATTTATTTTTATTTTTTATTATGTAAATACAAATAGTTAAATATATTTTCAGCGGATTTTATGGGATTTTTTTTATTTTTTCTGAAAGATTATTTTTTAGTAAAAAATCCCTTCTGACAAGTTATTCGCCTGCGATATCAGCAGCCGGGCCATGATCCCGCCCCGCGAACCACCCTGGAATCGCTTTACTATTCTTAAAATAACTTATTGTTTTTATAAATTTTAATAACCGTTTATCCCTTTATCCCGAAGGGGCAAACGCTTTTTCTTTTTGACATGGTCACTGGCCGGCGCTATACTTATTATAACCCTCTTGGGTATGCGTAAAATCACAACACACGTGACATTGCCCTGACTGACTACTAAAAAGTCAAAAGAGCAATTCGCATTTTATCTCATTTTCAGCCGTCCCGCAGAGGGCGGCGGGAGGCGACCATTAAAATTATCCGCACCGCCGCGGCCATGCAGAAAGCGGCCGACAGCATCCGGGAGAAGGGCGGCACCATCGTGCTGGTGCCGACCATGGGCTTCCTGCACGAGGGCCATCTGTCACTGCTCCGGGAAGGGAAGAGATATGGTGATCATATCATCCTCAGCATCTTCGTTAATCCGACCCAGTTCGGACCGGGTGAGGACTTTGAAACCTATCCCCAGGATTTCGAAAGTGATTCAGCCGCCGCGGAAAAAGAGGGGGTCGATATCGTATTTGCGCCGGAGATAGCCGATCTGTATGGGGATAACTTTGAGACCTATATCAGCCTGGAAAACCTGCCCCGGCACCTGTGCGGCCTGTCCCGCCCCACCCATTTCCGGGGGGTAGCAACCATTGTTGCCAAGCTGTTCCATATTGCCAAGCCGCACGCGGCCGTCTTCGGCTCCAAAGACTATCAACAGCTAGCCATTATCCGCAGAATGACCGCAGATCTGAACATGGACATAAAAATCGTGGGCGCCCCCATCGTCCGGGAGCCGGACGGCCTGGCCATGAGTTCCCGGAATGCCTACCTCACCCCGGAACAGCGGCAGTCCGCCCCTGTTCTTTATTCCTCCCTGCTGGCCGCCCGGCAGATGGTCCGGGAGGGGGAGACAGACGCCGCCGCCATCATACAAAAAACCGCCGAGCGGATCCAGGCTGTTCCGGAAACCGCCATCGACTACATCACCATCTGTGATTCCGAGACCCTGGAGGATGTCGAAACCGTCACCGGGCCGGTCCTCATGGCCCTGGCCGTATACATCGGTTCTCGCTGCCGGCTGATCGACAACATGATCCTGACACCGGCCCCGTCGTAGTAGGAAATCGCCCCCGAAAATTTCCGGGCAAACCCGGACTATGGCTGGCCGGTTTCTGCCGCGGGCTCAGGAGGCCGGCCCGCAGCGGCGTCCCGCTCGCTGTTCCAGCGCACCCAGTCATTTAAGTCCGCTTCATAGGAAAACCGGAACGGTTTTCCGGCGGTGCCGTCGGCATTAATGACCAGCTGCTGCATGGCGCTGACGATATAAACCCATTCCTCCATGGTTACCGGATGGGGGCCGGGCACGGCATGCGGTCCGGACACGGCATGCGGCGCCGCCAGGCCGGGAGAAGCCGTTGCGTCCGCCTCGGACTGGCTCTGGGCAGCGCTTTTGACTTCCACCGATCCTTCGTAGACCTTGACAACCGTCGACTGATCGGGATTGACGTTCATGCGGTACTTGGTTCCCCGGATCCCGGCCACCGAAGTCCGGGTGGAAATATCAAAGCGTTCATTCCGCGAAAAGAGCTTGGACACGGTCGCCCAGATATTGCCCATGACCATGTTGATATTGATATCCCGCTGACCGGCTTTTTTGTCGGCAGACAGGGCCCGCAGCTCGAATACGGCGCCGGCGTCAAACCGGATATAACTTTCGTCCGGCAGGAGCAGTTCGATGCGGGACTGGTCCCCCACCCGGACACGCTCTCCCGGCATCAGGGAATCGCCCTTCGACAATGATCGGACAGCTTTCATTTCCGGATCGACCATCTGGGCGGTACCGGTAAGATAAGTGATTTCCGCGCCGGCCGCACCGACTTCGACGCCGATGGATTTGGCCGCCGTCGGTCCGGCCATGGCCAAGGCCAGGGCCGGACCGGCCAGCATGACCAGGAGCAGACGGACGCCAGAAACCAGCCGGTTTGAAAACAGGTTCTCTTTCATGAGATTTTCCCTGACAACAATTAATATTTATCCAGGAGAATCTTCAGCTGCCGGATGGATAGCAGCGCGTCCGCCCCGGAAACCGGTTCCTGGGGGCTGAAGGTGCCGGTGGCCAGGTCGGTGGTTTCCATGATATTGCGATTGACGCAGACCATGGCGGCGTTGAAATAAAAGGCGTCATTGCGCAGATCGGGAAAGGGCGATTGGCTGCCGATAAAACGGGTGGCCAGGTCCTCGTCCCCGGTGATTTTCACCAGGATATCCTCGATCATCATGGCGAATTCCGCCCGGGTGATGTTATCTTCCGGGCGGAAGGTGTGGTCCGGATAGGGCTGCAGGCCCTTGATCTGCAGATCAATGACGGCCTCGATATCGGCCTTGAGCACGTGGTCATCAATATCGGTGGCCGGCGCGGCTTTCACATATTCCCCGGTATCAAAGGATTTTTCCGGGCTTTTGAAGGCGGTATCAAACTGTTTCGGCGTCCGGGTCCGGAACAGCTCATCCAG
>CAYTQK010000086.1:0-11533 GCA_964439745.1 uncultured Desulfobacterales bacterium | reverse complement strand
GGCCAAGGGAGACGACCAGCGCCTCAACGAGGCCGTTATCGAGGGGGTTATCCAGGCCCTGGAGATCATCAAGGACCAGGTCCGGGTGCAGCAGTGGAAGCTCCGGGAAGAGGCCTGGCCCCGGGAAATGGCCGAACTGGCCTGAGCATGCCACAAGCATGTAATCTTGACCAATAACAGGGAGAATGATTATGAGCTACATTGCCAATGCCGACTGGAGCCAGTGCACCGAATGCGGCCGCTGCCTGATGGAGTGTCCCCTCCTGGCCATGGAAAAAGATGACGCGGTCTCGGCCATTCGCAAACTCATCCGGGGCGAGCCCGCCCCGGAGGTGTTTGCCAAGTGCACCTTCTGTTTTAACTGCAACCGTTACTGCCCGGTAGAGGGGCTGCGTCCCCATGAACTCATCCTGCAGCGCGCCCTGGAACACCGGGGCAAGGTGCCGGGAGTTCTCAAATACCTGTGCAACGGCCGCGGCGCCAGAAACATGTTTTCCGATCTGTATGAAAACCTTCAGCCGGACGAAAAAGCCATCCTGGAAAAATGGTCTCATCCGCCCCAGAGCAGGGATATTCTCTGGATCGGCTGCATCGGCAAGCTCAGCTGCCGGGACCTGGACAATTCCACCGTGCTGGCCCCGCTGGAAAAATTCGGGCCGCCCGACCTGTGCTGCGGCGAACTGCCCTACCGGCTCGGTTCCTGGGAACTGTACGACCAGACCATCAGCCGCACCCTGGCGGCGCTGGAAGACCTGGATATCGACCGCATGGTCTGCTATTGCGGCTCCTGTTACAACTATTTTGCCAATATCCTGCCCCGGGTATACGGCCGCACCCTGCCCTTTGAAGTCGTCTCCATGTATGAGTGGCTCTGGGACCGGTATGAAAACAACGAAATCACCGTCAAAAAACCGCGGAATTTCAAGGCCGCCATCCACGAGTCTTGCTATGTCAGCGAACTGGGCGAACAATTTGCCGAAACCCTTAAAAAACTCTACCCGGCCGTGGGCGTGGAAACCGTGGAGCTGGCCCACCATGGAGAGGCCAACCTCTCCTGCGGGGCGGTCAGCGTGGTTCGCAGCCTCAATCTCTGGTCCAGCATATTCAAGGAGCAGCGGCGCAAGTACCGGGAAGTGGCCGAGGCGGGCGCGGCGGAAATGGCCCTCAACTGTCCGGGTTGTTACGTCACCCTCAGCTTTACCAGCCGCTTGTTCGGCAAAAAACTGCGCTACATGCCGGACGAACTGCTGGCCGCCTTCGGAGACGAGATTACCGTCCCCCTGGGCAAACGCGTTCCGGCCATCGCGGCCACGGTGACCAGAAATTTCCCCCGGGTGGTCTTCGGGTAAACACCTGGCCCCAAAAAACAGCAATCCTGCCGAGGAAACGATATGCTGGTATCGGCCTGGAAATCAGATGAGGAAATCCGCCAGTCGCTGGCGGAAAAACAGAACATCGCCGTGTTTTCCTGTAATATCTGCGCCAACCTGAACGGTACCGGCGGCCGTCGCGGACTGCAAAAAATGAAGCGCCTGCTGAAACAATGGGGCAAAACGATTACCGTGGCGCGCACCGTCAATGTCTGCTGTTCCGAGGAAATCATGCGGCAGAAACTGCGCCTGTATATCGATCCCGTCCGGGACCGCTGCGATGCCCTGGTCATGCTTTCCTGCGCCGGCGGCGTTAAATGCGCCTTTCTGTGCCGGCCCGGCATCCCGGTGGTGGCCGCCCTGGATTCCACCGGCAGCGGGGTGGTGGCCACCAGCATGTCGCCGGCCGAAGCCGGCCTCTGCGTCACCTGTGGCCACTGCGTGCTGACGTATACCGGCGGCATCTGCCCGCTGGCCGCCTGCCCGGCCAGGAGAAAATACGGTCCCTGCAAAAAAGCGCCCGCCGAAGGAGGGGCCTGCGCCCTGGATCCGGATCGGGACTGCGTCTGGAAGGAGATCGAAAAAAAGGGCGACATGGCCGCCCTGGCCGGGCTGGCCCGCCTGCACGCCGACCCGGCTTACACCCGCAGCGCGCCCATCGATCCCGGTTCCCGGCCCCGGCTGATCCGCCGCTTTTCCGGCTGGTTCATGGCCCGCATCCCGGGCCTGTCCGGCCTGGTAGACCTGGTCAAGTAGCCCCAGAAAAAGCAGCATCAATTTTTGCCGTAGACCTGCTTTCGCTCAAACCGGAACATGCCGGCCTGCTCCTCCTGCTTGATGATTTCGGCCTCGCTGCCGAAATAGGACTGCCGTAGAGCGTCCAGCCGCTCTTCCCGGCCGGCTCCGCCGGCCTCCCGGAGGACTGCCTGCCGTTCCTGCATATAGGCCCGGCCTTTTTCCCAGCGCCGGTCCCGACGACGGTCCAGCTCGGCCCAGCGCTGCCGGGCGGCCGCGTCCAGGCCCAGGCGCGTCCGGAAACGATCCAGCTTTTCCGCCCGCTCCGGATCATTCATGGCGCGCAGATCCGCCTGGACACTGTCAAGCTCCAGGAACTGGCCCATGACCTTCTGGCGATAAGCGGTTTGATATGCTTCGGCCTGGTCGCCGTAAACCGCTTCCAGGGTCTGTTGATACGTGTCCAGTTTTTCGTCAAAGGAGGCCTCCTGCTGCCGACTGAGCTCCGCCAGGGAATCGGTCACCATTTCCGCCTTGAGCTCCATCTCCCAGATAACAGCGGCCTCTTCCCCGAAAAAACGTTTCCGCCCGGACCACAGGAAATCTTTCTGCTCGTCCGGTTTCATGCTGCGCAGCAGGGATAAATTGTCTTTGACCCACTGCTTGAAGTCGGTGAACCGCAGATAAACGTCATACAGCGCCTCGGCCTGGTCGGGAAAAGCGGCGGCCAGGTATTCATGCACATGATCCGGCCATTTTTCCGGGTATATCCGGCGCAGGTACCCCAGCAGTTTCTCAATGGCCTGCAGCTGGATCCGGGGATGATCAATCCGGTCGCCGTACAATTCCTGCAGCCGGGCCGCGGCCACCTGCCGGGCCGTTTCCTTGTCCATGCCTGCATTTGCCGCCGGATCAATTGCGGCCGCTTTATCGCCGGGGCCGGCTGGTAACACCGACACCGCCGGGGCCGTCGGGGCAGCCGCCGCCAGGGATGTGCTGCGGCTGACCGGTATCTCCGTCACCGGCATGGGCCGCGAATCGGCCGCATTTTTCGGGAAAAACCAGAACAGAAACGCCCCGCCGGCGATTACGGTTCCGGCGATGAGGCCCGCGATTCCATATACTTTCATGCTGCCAGACTCCCTTGTAAATGTGCCCGTTTCATAAAATAAAAATGAGGCCGGGGGCAGGATTGTCAGCCATCTTCCCGCCCCCGGCCGCCATGATGGCATCCCTGCCGCCGGCGATCAATGGCCTACCAGAACCACCAGCCGCTGCTCGTTCCCTCGTTATCGGCGATGTAGTCGATCAGGTCGGCGTAGAACTGTTCCTCGTCAAAATCATCCGGCACCAGGTAGGGAATGACGCCCAGGCCGAGTACGTCCAGGTGATCGGCCTCGATGATGCTGCTGTAGGAAGTGGCCTGTACCTCGCCGGGACAATTGAGGTCATCGACAAAGCCGGTGGTATCGTCTTCATCAAAATAGGTACCCAGAAACCAGCCTTTTTTGTATTTCAGGCGGTAGCCCATCTGCTGGGAGTTGATGCCCACCAGGCCGTCATCGTCCCCGTCTTCGAAATCGCCGTCCCCGCAGCCGGCGGCACCGTCATTGTTGCAGTCGTCACCGTCGGGACACCAGCCGTCGCCGTCAATGTCGGTGGGCGCGACCAGGCTCATGGCCTTGAGAATGGGATTGATGTTGTCCTGGTCGGCGGTGATCAGGGAAGCATAATGGCGTACATAGGTGTTGTCCACACCGTACTTGTCGTTGAACGCCCGGGCGCCGGTGACCACCCCGTCATTGGGATCGTAATCGTCATACACAAAAGACTTCATGCTGGCCTCAAAATCGCTCGGTTCCAGCACCAGCAGGGGGCCGACAAAATAATCGACCACAAAGGAGAGCAAGGCGTTGATGCCCCCCGGCCCCCGGTCCAGAACTCCCTTGCCCACCGGCGATCCGCGGTGCGGGGCGGAGATCGAAACCAGCACCTTGACCACCTGGTCGCCGGTCCGGTCGAACAGCACCCGGGCCGCCTTGCGGGCGTCCATGCCGCCCTGGGAATGACCGATGATGTTGACATGGTCGGCGCCCACCGTGGCCATATAGCTTTCGATCTCGTCGGCCAGCTGCAGTCCCCGGTATTCCGAGGACTGAAAGGGATTGACCGAGGCGGCAAAGGCCTGCTGCTTTTTGTCGATTTCGGGGTTGCAGGAGGTTTCCAGGAAACCGTCACAGGGATCACCGACAAACACCCCGTAATCGTTTCCGAAATAATGTATGCCCACCAGTTCGTCAAAACCCAGCATGCCGTGGGCGAAAACCACCGGATAGTCGGTTTTGTCTGCCCGGGCCAAGACGGTGGTCGGCACCATGGCCGCCATCAGAAGAATCAAGATACCTGCGCATACCTTTCGTTTCATTTTCTTCTCCTTCCTTTAGTAAAATTAATTACCAAACAACCGTCCCGGATTTTCCTTGTTCCGGGCGGCCTTTCCCCCGATGTCGACAGCGCTGCCAAGGCCTGCCGACACCGGCCTGTCCGTCTCCCGAATTTGTCATGCTACGGATTATGGCAGGGCAGCGGGGATCAAGTCCGGCCAGTTCCGGCGAAATCTGCGGCTGACCGCATTATTTTTTTGTTTTTCCGGAGATCACCGGAGCGGGGGGAAGGGAAGGATTTATTCTGATAACTTATCGAAATTGTGTATAGATAAATTATACTAAACCGGACAGAACATGATCGGCATGATCGTCAAAGGCAGGCCGGCGGTTTCTGGCCGATATTTTTGGCCTGTTTTTTTTAATTTTTTTCTGGTCATTTTCTTATTTACAAAACTGGCCGGACATGCGTATACCATTCACATATCCTGTAAAAACATCAAAGGTATTGTAAAAATTCGATTACCCGGCTTTTCATCAGTCCAGACAGGTACGGATATGATTTCAGGTTGACGGGATGACCGGACCGAATAAAATTTTTCCTGGTATTCAGAACAGCTACGCCCTCTCTTTGTCCGTTTTTCTGCTGCTGAGCTTCATCGCCGTCAGCTTGTTCTACCCCCTCTTCCAGACGGGAAGACCGCGCTGGGAAATACCCCTGTCCGGCCCCTGGAAGATCTCCCTGGACGATAACCCGGCCTTCGCCCGGCCGGAATACGATGACGTTGCCTGGGACCGGATCCGGCTGCCCGGCCAACTGGTGCCCTATTCCCGGGAAAAAGGCCGGGGAGACCGGGGAATCTGCTGGCTCCGGAAAACAATCCGCATAGACGAGGCCGGCGGCGATGCCGGCCTGATTCTGGGCTGCATTGCCAATGCCGACCAGGCCTATATCAACGGGGAAAAAATCGGGGAAACCGGACAATTCCCGCCGGATGAATTTTCCATGTGGAACTACCCCCGTACCTACCTGGTGCCGGCCAAACTGCTGCGAGCCGGCCAGGACAACCTCATTGCCGTGCGGGTCTCCTACCATGTCATGGGCGAAGTCATCGGCACCCTGAAGCTGACCGACGCGGACTACATGAAGGGGTATGCTCCCTTTGCCCGGTTTATCCACGTATCCATCGGATACGCCGCCATCAGCATCGGCCTGATCCTCACCCTGGCCTTCCTCTTCACCCACCTGAAGCACCTGGAGTTCAATGAAAACTACTTTTATTTTCTCCAGTTCTTCGTCGGGCTGCCCATTATCCTGGAGCTCTGCCTGACCTGGCAGGCCTACCCGGACCCGAATACCCGCCTGATTGTTCTGGGTCTTTCCTGGGTAGCCATCAACGTCTTTCATCCGGCCTTTTTGCACCGGTTTTACCGCCTGGAACGAGCCCGCCCGGAAAAGCTGCTCTGGGCCTACCTGGTGATCTGCACCGTCATCGCCGTTTTCTTTGTCACCGATGACAATCTCCGTTTCCTGGGATCCCTGCTGATCGGATTTACCTGGTGCATCGGCATTTACAACATATCCTGCCATGTGGAAGCCTTGATCCGAGGGCGGGATCACGCCCGCCTGTTCAGCCTGTTCGGGCTGGCGGCCATCCTGGCCGCCATGAATGACGGTTTCATTTACTTTAACAAGTTTGTCGATCCCGATCTTACCTTGTTTGGCTGGGAACCCACCCTGATGATCATGCCGGTCGGCGCCCTGCTCCTGTATATCGGCACTTTCCTCGTACTGGAAGTCCGCTACAACAAGATGGTGGAGGAGATCGATGATCTGAACCGGGACCTGGAAAATTTTATCATTAAGAATTCACTGCTGAGCAAGAGCCTGGAGCAAGGCAAATCGTCTCGCAGCGCCACCCTGATCACCCCCCAGACCGAAGAAAAGATCCTGGCGGCCATCGACCTGATCAGGGAGAACTACCTCTCGGAACTCTCCCGCGCGGACCTGGCCAGAACCGTGGGCGTGCATCCGGACAGCCTGGGCAAACAGTTCAAGCAATACACCGGCAAAAAACTGGGGGATTACATCTACGAACTGCGGATCCACGAAGCCGCCCGCCGGCTGCGCGAAACCGACGACAACATCATCAACATCGCTTTTGACGTTGGCTTTGAAAGCCTGCGCACCTTTAACCGGGTCTTTCCCCGGTTCATGAACGTCACGCCCCGGGAATACCGGCGGCAGCACCGGGGCGGATCAAGCCACGTATCTGATTCTTAGCCCGGGTTCTTAGCCCGGGTTGACGCGCCGGCCCCATTCTGTTATGAATAATTTTCATGCCGACAGCCGATTTTCTTCATGATCAGCATTTCAGGACAACCATCCGCCCACAGGAGTATCCCCTCTGCCATGACCGAAAAAAACGAAAAAACCAGCTCCCTTGAAAACCGCTCCGCAGAAGACCGCTCATCAAACCGGCAACCCCGGCCGGAACTGGCCGCAATGATCCGGCGCCACGCCTTTGGCCTGGATGAAAACCGGCCTGCGGCGGTGGCCAAGCGACAGCAGAAAAACCAGCGCACCGCCCGCGCCAACGTCATGGATCTGTGCGACGCGGACAGTTTTATCGAGTACGGGGCCCTGGCTGTGGCCGCCCAGCGGGGCAGGCGCTCCGAAGAAGACCTCATCGAAAAAACACCCGCCGACGGCCTGATCGCCGGCGTGGGCAGCGTCAACAGCGCCGATTTTGCGGACGAGGCCGGGCGCTGCCTGGTGCTGGCCTATGACTACACGGTGCTGGCCGGCACCCAGGGATATTTCAACCACAAGAAAACGGACCGCATGCTGAAACTGGCGTATGAGCAGCGCCTGCCCCTGGTGCTGTTCGCCGAAGGCGGCGGCGGCCGTCCCGGCGACGTGGACGCTATCGGCATCATGGCCGCCGGACTGGACCTGTCCACCTTCAGCCAGTTCGGCCGGCTAAGCGGCCGCGTGCCGCTGGTAGGCATTGTTTCCGGCCCTTGTTTCGCGGGCAATGCCGCCCTGCTCGGCTGCTGCGATGTCATCATCGCCACGCCCAACGCCAACATCGGCATGGGCGGGCCGGTTATGATCGAAGGCGGCGGCCTGGGCGTGTTCACCCCGCAGGAGATCGGCCCCATGGAAGTGCAGACGAAAAACGGGGTGGTGGATATTGCCGCGGCCGACGAGGCCGCCGCCGTGGCCGCCGCCCGCCAGTATCTTTCCTATTTCCAGGGAATCCTGCCGCGCTGGGAGGCCGACGACCAAGTGCTTCTGCGGGACTGCATCCCGGAAAACAAGAAGCAGCCCTATGAGATCCGGGACATCATCCACACCCTGGCCGACCGGGACAGTTTTCTGGAGCTGCGGGCCGGCTTCGGCCCCGGCATGGTCACCGGCCTGCTCCGGGTGGAGGGCCGTCCCCTTGGTGTCATCGCCAACAATTGCAAACACATGGCCGGGGCCATCGAGGCCGAAGCCGCGGACAAGGCCGTCCGCCTGATGCAGCTCTGCCAGGCCCATGGCCTGCCGATTCTGTCCCTGTGCGACACCCCGGGCTTCATGGTGGGCCCGGAGGTGGAAAAACGCGCCCAGGTTCGACATGTCTGCCGCATGTTCGTCATCGGCTCGCACCTGACCGTGCCCTATTTTACCCTGGTGCTGCGCCGGGGATACGGCCTGGGCGCCATGGCCATGGCCCGCGGCGGTTTTCATGAATCCTTTTTCACGGCCGCCTGGCCCACCGGTGAGTTTGGCGCCATGGGTATCGAGGGCGCCATCAAGGCTGGATTCAAAAAAGAACTGGCCGCCATCGAGGATCCGTCCGAACGCCAAAAGCTCTATGACCAACTGGTGGCCGAACTGTACCACCGGGGCCAGGCCCTGAACATGGCCTCCTACCTGGAAATCGACGCCGTCATCGACCCGGCCGACACCCGCCGGTGGATTTGCCGCGGCCTGGCATCCGTTCCGGAAGCATCATTCGGTCAGACCGGACACAACTTTGTGGATCCGTGGTAAAAAGACGTTGACGAAGCCGAGCCCGGATTGGCAAATTCGAAACCCGCCCAGGGTGCCAGATTCAACCCAGCCTTTTTTGTTTGAAATGATTCCAAAGTAAGATATAAGTTGGGCATATTTACAAAAACGATGATGGATAACTGCTTTTCAAAAATTGTAACCTCGGGGTAAAAAACAAATAATGATTCTCACCGATCTGCAGATGATGGCCATTGCGCCGTTCATGGATGAAACCATCCGTAACCTGAAAATCATGTGCGGCCTCAAGGCCGATTACAGTGATCCCTTTCTGGATAAAGTGGATAATTTCCGCTTCAAGGGATACGCCGTGGCCGCGCCCACCCGCGGTCAAATCAACGGCGTCATTCTGCTGCACAACTATATTGAAACCGCCCTGGCCATCGGCAACCGCATCCGGCTGTTCCTGCTGGAGGAGACCCACGAGCACGACCACATCAACGAGGAGATGCAGGAGGTGCTGGCCGAATGGGCCAACACCATCATCGGCAACGCCACCGACGACCTGGCCAACCGCAACCTGGGCATTGAATTCGAGCCGCCCTATTTTATCACCGACACGGAAAACATGGATCCGCTCCTGGCCAACGCCGGCGAGATCATCACCATCCCCATCCACCTGGCTGACGGCGGCCGGTTCTTTTTTAATTACATTCTCAATAAAGAGGGAGCCGCTCCGCCTGCGGCCGGCACCAGCGCCATTCCCCGGGACGGGAAAATCCTGCTGGTGGATGATTCCGGCCTGATCCGGAAATCTTTGAAAAAATACCTGGCCTCCCTCGGCTATGAAAACACCATCGAGGCCGCCAATGGCAAGGAAGCCATGGCCATGCACGCCCGGGAAAAACCGGATATCATCTTCCTGGATTATGTCATGCCCGAGGCCACGGGCTATGAGGCCCTGCAGCATATCCGCAGGACGGACAAGGCGGTGCCGGTGGTCATGTGCACCTCGGTCTCGGACCAGAACATCATCAATGACTGCCGCGCCCTGGGGATCTCCGGTTATATCCCCAAGCCCCTGACCGCCGAAGACGGGCCGGTCAAGCTCAAAAAGATCCTGGACAACCCGCGCGGCGGATGACCCGTCCCGGTCCAGGCCGGGGTGATTCCTGCCCGCCAAGCCAGCAGACCCTGGAGATGTGCCCGGGTAGCCTCTTCCAATTTCTCCCTGATCTTTGCCGCCTCCGGCGCATCCAGATAAAACACTTTAAAAAAAGCGCCCTCCCGCAGCGATCTTTCAATATCAATGGCAAGACGCGCACAATACAGTAAATCCGGTTTTTCCCGTTTGGTTTTGTCGATCTGATTTCTGCCTGCCAGCCACTTTTTCCAGGTCCGACTGCAATTGCCGCGGCGCCGCCCCACTGTTGGCCCGCTGTACCCGGCAGTGCCCTCCCCAAAAGGCAGCGATCAAAGACGACCAAAGCAAGAAAAGATCTGTCCGCATAATGCCGCAATCCAATATGCCGACTCGGTTTCCGGGCCTTCCCGAGAACTTCATCAAGACAGTATTAATCAAAATTTTGTTTTTTCTTCATCATACCGACAAAAATAGCCGGTCAATATAAGGGCAGGAAAAATTCCGGCCAGGGCTGCCCTATTCAGCCCGGACCTGACAGCAATTGAAATGGAAGGCCGCGCCGTTACGCTGGTCAAATCCCCGTAAGGGCACCTGCATTGCGATAACTGACACCTGCCGCCTTCTTTTTCATAAAGAGATTGGCTCTGAAGCTTCCTCCCTGACTTTGGAGCCTTTCTCTTTTTTTGTTTTGCCGATTCGGTGTATTTTCCGCCCCTCTGATCTTTCCAGCCGAGCACCGCGCCAGACAGGCCGGCTCGGCCCGAAAATCGCATATTAATACCTTTTTAATGATTTCCTCTCCATACAAAAATATTTCCGATTTATAACCACCAATAATTTGCCAAGGGTCGATATTTGCCCCGGGAACATCGCGGAAAGAGGTTCCCTTCCAAAGGGCTTAGCATTTGCAACAAAACCGTTAATCAGGAGGAAAAAATGAAAAAGTCAGTAACAGTGGCAGCAGTGGTGTGGGGCCTTCTTGTCATGGTAGCCGGCCTGAGCGGCCCGGTTGCCGCCGGCAGCCTGAACTATGACGTGGAAATTTTCGGAGAGTACGAGTTAAACTATGTTTACGAGGATAAGGATTTTGTCGATAACGATGACGATGAATCTTCTTACCTGGAGCATGAACTTGACCTGGGCTTTTCCATCAGCGTACTGGATAATGTTTCCATCGTCGGTGAAATGGAATATGCCGACAATACCCTCGGCGAAGGCGATCACGCCATCGGCCAGGACAATGCTATCGAGGTGGAAGCGGCCTATGTCGAGATGGCATTTGAGCCGGTCACCATTACCGGCGGTAAATTCAGCTTCAGTTTTCCGCATACCTTTGATAATTCCCCCCTGCTGGATGATGAGATCACCGGCGTTGATCTGGATCTTGACATGGTCTCGGTGGGTTGGCTCCGGGCGGACGACTTCAGCGAGATGACCGAAGACAAAAGAGATATATTCTATGTCAAAGGGGACATAGAATCGGGGGATGCCCTGATCCGCCCCTACCTGGCCTATGAAAACCAGGGCGAAAATGCCGCCGGCGTCGGTTCCGGTATCGATGCCGCCTTTAACACTTACTGGCTGGGAATTGCCCTGGAAATGGAGGTCGGCGCCCTGGGACTCGGGGCTGACTTTATTTACGGGGATCGCAGTTATTCCGACGATAACTTTGGGACCGATCAATCCGGCATGATGGTGGATCTCATCGCCGAACTGGATACGGGCAGCATTACCCCCAGTGTCTTTGCCGTTTATTCCACCGGCGAAGATGATGACTCCAAAGAATCCGAAAGGCTGCCCATTATTTCTTCAGATCATGGACCTTTCAACATCATTGAAGATGAACTGTGGGAAGGCATCATTCTTTTCGGCGGCGGCATCTCCGATATCACCACCC
>CAYTQK010000085.1:0-11552 GCA_964439745.1 uncultured Desulfobacterales bacterium | reverse complement strand
TCTGGGTCCTCGAACCGCTCGACCTGGGCGTGGGCGATCAGAAGGGCGGCGATGTGACGCTGCTCGTGGAGGACTGACAGCAGCTGGACGATCTCCCGCCAGTACCGCAGGGCCGCGACGTAGCCTTTGCCGTATCCACCGTCCACCTGTTCAATGGTGGCCACGTTTTTAATAAAACACAGATCATCCCAGATGAGCTGCTCCAGCCAGTCGCAGCTGTCGATAATGACCGTTTCGAATTCGTGATCCTCATTGGCCAGGGCCTTCAAATATCGATGAACATCGGTGTACTTTTTGGCCAGCGGAAACGAGGCGCAGTCGATCTGGTTAAGACCGTCCTCGGTTGAGATAAAGATGGGCTTGGGGGCCTGGGCAGCGAATGTGCTTTTTCCGATGCCTTCAGTTCCATATACCAAAAGCCGGGGCGGGGCCTTTCGCTTGCCAACATGAATTTGCTGCATTACAGACATGGGTTTTCTCCTTTTGGATTGGGGGTTATAATGTCTGACCGCTACTGTCACAGTAGGCTTCTGTAATTGGATAGTCATTGAAGGCTTCATCCGCTTCCAAGGCATCGGCCCCGATGGCTTCCGATTCAGGTCCGACGGGGCACGGGCCGGAGGAGGGGGGGTTGCGGGGCGCGGCGCCACGGCGGTCGGGGCCCGCCGCCCCTGCTCGAACCGGCCGACCAGTTCCGCGGCAAAATGCTGGGCATCGGCGGCCGACCCGCCGTTGCCGCAGACAAAGATCCGGCCGCCGCGACGGACCACCCCGACCAGGGCCGCGGCCGCGGCCGTTACGACCTCCCGCCTGCCGCGCAAGTCGCGGATACAGGCCAGGTGATCTGCGATCATGGCATCAAAATCGGTCATCACGTCCTTTCCCTTGCCCCCGATATCCGGGGAGATCACTTTCCTCTTACGCCGGATATATCACGAATCTTTTCAAATTACAGGTAGGGATCCACCTGGGTCAGATAGCCGTTGATATAGTCGTCCACCGCCTCTTCCAGCGGTGTCATGGTCACCGGGCTGCCCACCGAAGCCAGCTTGTCCATCTTCGCCTCGGTATAATACTGGTACCGGTCCCGCAGCGTGTCCGGCATGTCAATATACTCGATGTCCAGCGGTTTGCCCATGGCGGTAAAAACCGCCGCGGCCAGGTCGTTCCAGGTCCGGGCCCGGCCGGTACCGACATTGAACAGGCCGTTCACCCCCGGATTCTCCAGCAGCCAGGCGATGATCCGGGCGCAGTCCTTGACATAGACGAAATCCCGCATCTGCCCGCCGTCGGGGTACTCCGAAAGATAGGACTTGAACAGCCGCAGCCGGCCGGTCTGCCCCACCTGGCCAAAGGCCTTATAGACCACGCTGCACATATCGGCCTTATGATACTCGTTGGGTCCGAAAACGTTGAAAAATTTCAGGCTGACCAGGCGGGCCAGGGCATCCGTGCGATAGGCCCACAGATCAAAGAGATGCTTGGAGTAGCCGTACATATTCAACGGCAGCAGCTGGGCCAGCCGTTCCACGTCATCGGAAAAACCGGCCGTGCCGTCGCCGTAGGTGGCGGCACTGGAGGCATTGATAAAGCGGATGTCCCGCAGCAGGGCGAACTGCGCCAGGCTCTTGGAATAATGGAAATTGTTTTCCATGAGATAATCGGCATCGGTCTCGGTGGTCGACGAACAGGCCCCCAGGTGAATAATGGCCTGGATATCATCAAAGCCGCCCTGGCACAGCTTGTCCAGAAATTCGTCTTTATGAATATAATCCAGATAAAGACGGTTGACCAGGTTCTTCCATTTATCGGAATGGCCCAGATGATCCACCACCAGAATTTCGTCGATGCCGGCCTGGTTCATCTCCCAGATAACGGCGCTGCCGATGAACCCGGCTCCTCCGGTCACGATATACATTGTGGTCGCTGCCTCCCATTTGCGGTATTTGTGTTTATTTTCTGATTTCTGCCATAAGCACCCGGAAAAAGCAATGATGCAGCCGGAAAAATTCAATTTTTCACCAGTCGCCTGGCCGCCGGCCGCTTCCGGCACCTGCCGGCCGCATTGATTGCCGGCCATACCGGCCAGTTATACCGCTACCCTGCCATTCTACCGACGTCCCGGTCCGTCCGGGAAAGGACCAAAACCCGGGGCGATGAGTTCTTTCGGCAGCCCTCAGGCGACCGGATCAGAAACCGTTTGACTTACCGTTTCAAATCTCCTATTTATTCAAAAGTTGAAAAAAAAAAGCGTGTTCCGACGTCGTCATCCCGGCTTCCTGCCACCTTTTCAAACCAGTACCCAATGACGCCGCCGGCACGGGCAACCTCTCATACAAGGTACGACTATGGCCACCAAAATTCTGATTAACGCCATTGATCCGGAAGAATGCCGGATCGCCAAGGTCAAGGACAACCGGCTGGAAGAATTCCACCATGAAACCGCCGCCCGGGCCACCACCAAGAGCAATATTTACAAGGGGATCGTGGCCCGGGTGGAACCGAGCATCCAGGCCGCTTTCATAGACTACGGCGAAGAGCGGCATGGTTTTCTCCAGAAACAGGAGATCCACAGTGATTATTTTCAGCAGGGAGAAAGCGACCGTTCCATCAAGGAACTGATTAAAAACGGCCAGGAGCTGCTGGTTCAGGTAACCAAGGACCCCATCATGCACAAGGGCGCCGCCCTGACCACCTTTCTGTCCATTCCCGGCCGCTACAGCGTCCTCATGCCCGGCAGCCAGACCCGGGGCGTGTCCAAGTCCATCTCCGAAGAAGACGAGAGGAAACGGCTGCGGGACATCATCGACAAGTTGTCGCTGCCGGAAAATTTCGGGCTGATCCTGCGGACCGCCGCCCGGGATGCTTCCAAAACTGTCATCCAGAAGGATGTCCGCTACCTGATGCGTCTGTGGAAAACCATCAAGAAAAAGGGGATCAACAAGAAGGCGCCGGCGGCATTATACCAGGAACGGGATCTGGCCATCCGCTCCATCCGGGACTACCTGACCACCGACATCAGCGAAATCCTCATCGACGATGCCGCCACCTTTCAGGAGGTCAAGGACTTTATCCAGCTGGTTTCGCCCAAGCACGCCGCCGGGGTCAAACATTACAAAAGCGACAAGCCCATTTTCACCAAGTATGAACTGGAACACCAGATCGCCTCGATCTTTGAAAACAAGGTCAGGCTGCCCTCGGGCGGTTCCATCGTGCTCAATCAGACCGAAGCACTGGTGGCCATTGACGTCAATTCCGGCAAATCAAAACAGGGCCTGACCATCGAAGAAACCGCCCTCCAGACCAATCTGGAGGCCGCCGAGGAAGTCGCCCGCCAGCTTCGGCTGCGGGACATGGGCGGACTGATCGTCATTGATTTTATCGACATGCGCACCCGCAAGAACAAAACGGCCGTGGAAAAAAGCCTCAAGTCCCATCTCAAGGACGACAAGGCCCGCACCCGGGTAGGCAACATTTCCCGTTTCGGCCTGCTGGAGATGTCGCGGCAGCGGCTGCGGCAGTCTATTGAAAGCTCCAGCTTTGTCCCCTGCAGCCAGTGCGGGGGGCAGGGCTATGTCATGGCCACCGAAAAGGTGGGCATCAACTTTCTCCGCCGGCTGCGGCTGGAAACCCTGAAAAACGAGGGCCAGAACATTAACTGCGTGCTGCCGCCGGACGTGGCCACCTATATCCTGAACCGCAAAAAAAGCGAACTGCTGGCGCTGGAATCCCGGCGCAACGCCACCATCACCATCCAGGCCGATCCGTCCCTTCCCCGGGACAAAAGCCGGATTGAATGGGAAAAACAACAATAAACCGGAGATTTTTACAAAAATAAGCAATAGTCCTTGACCTGGACATGATATATCCTTTACAGAGTATGGTACCTGTTGTTGATTCATGGCGGCAGGCCATCGCGTCGACCATAAAATACCAATAAATACAAGGGTTTAATACACCCGAAGGAGGAAACCTTGTTTGCAGACATTGTTTATGCCATGGGGCAGAGCCCTTCCCCGGAGGGAGCGCCGCAGGGCAGCGGACTGATGGGGCTGGCTCCGTTGATCATCATATTCATTATTTTCTATTTCCTGCTGATCCGTCCCCAGCAGAAAAAGACCAAGGAACACCAGGAAATGGTCAACAACCTCAAGCCGGGCGACCAGGTCATCACCAACGGCGGCCTTCACGGCAAACTGACCAAGGTGGACGACACCACCGTCATGCTGGAAGTGGCCGACCGGGTCCGGCTGAAGGTATCGCGTCAGAGCATCGCCGGCAAGAAGCAGGACGCCCCGGCCGCCAGAAACGATAAAGAGAAGAAGGACAAATAAGCCGATCCACCCGGCAATCGACAAACCGTAAGGACAATTGACATTGAAAGAAATCCCATGGAAGCAGTTAATGGTGGCCGGCGTGCTGGTGGCGGCCGTCATCCTGGTTTTGCCCACCTTCAATCCCGACTGGTGGCCGCATAAGACCATTAACCTGGGACTCGACCTCCAGGGCGGCATGCATCTGATCCTGGAAGTGGACACGGAAAAGGCGGTGGCGGCCCAGATCGATCGCCAGACCCGTGAACTGCGGGAGCGCATCCGGGAAGAACGCCTCCGCCACACCGATATCGAAATCCAGGAGGAATCCATTCAGATCACCGCCCGGGGAGAGGAGAACATCAACGCCCTCAAATCCCTGCTGGATGAAGAGTTCCGGGGCCTGGCCCTTATTTCCGACCGGAAAAGCAACGGCCGGCTGGTCCAGACCTACGGCGTCCCCGATAAAGAGGCCGATCGCATAGAAAAAATGGCCACCGAACAGGCCCTGGAGACGATCCGGAACCGGATCGACGAATTCGGAGTCAGCGAACCCGGCATCCGCATCCAGGGAGAAGACCGCATCCTGGTGCAGCTGCCGGGGGTAACGGACACTTCGCGGGCCAAGGACCTTATCGGCAAAACCGCGCAACTGGAATTCCGCCTGGTGGACGAGGAACATGACGTCAGCCAGGCCCTGGAAGGGCGGGTACCGCCGGGCAGTGAACTGCTCTACCAGGTCAAGACCGACCCGGAGACCAACCGTACCACCAAGACGCCCTTTTTAATCAAAAAAGGCGCCCCCCTGACCGGGGCCGATCTGGCCGATGCCAGGGTCCGGATCGACAGCCGCTACAATGAACCGTACGTGGGCCTGGAGTTCAACCGCAAGGGCGCCCGGATATTCGAAAGAATTACGGAAAACAATCTCAAAAAAAGGCTGGCCATCGTGCTGGACGACAACGTATACTCCGCGCCGGTCATCCAGGACCGGATTGCGGGGGGCTCGGCCCAGATTACCGGCAATTTTACCGACAAGGAAGCCCATGACCTGGCCATCGTGCTGCGGGCCGGGGCACTGCCGGCGCCGGTTCAGATTATAGAAGAACGGACCGTGGGCCCCTCCCTGGGGCAGGATTCCATCCGCAAGGGGCTGCTGTCCATGTGCCTGGGCGGGGTTATCGTTCTCCTCTTCATGGGCATCTATTACAAGGGCGCCGGCCTGGTGGCCGATTTTGCCCTGGTGGTCAATATCCTGCTGATCGCGGCCGGCCTGGCCATGTTCCAGGCCACCCTGACCCTGCCGGGCATTGCCGGCATTATCCTCACCATCGGCATGGCCGTGGATGCCAACGTCATCATCTTTGAGCGCATCCGGGAAGAACTCCACCTGGGCAAACCGCCCATCACCGCCCTGACGGCCGGTTATGACCGGGCCGCCCTGGCCGTCCTGGACGCCAACGTGACCACCCTGATCGCGGCCCTGGTCCTGTTTCAGTTCGGCACCGGTCCGGTCCGCGGGTTCGCCGTTACCCTCAGCCTGGGGGTCCTGGCCAGCCTGTTTACCTCGCTGATCGTGACCCGCCAGATTTTTGAATACTTTCTGCTCAAACGCCGGGTAAAAGCGCTAAGCATTTAAAAAACATATACAAGGAACCACCATGGAGATCATCAAACCCGATATCAATATCAACTTTCTGGGCAAACAGAAAGTCGCCTTTGCCCTTTCGGCCGTTCTTATCCTGCTCTCGGTTCTGACCCTGATCATTCACAAGGGGCCGAAATACGGCATTGATTTTTCCGGCGGCACCCTCATCCAGTTGAAATTCCAGCAACCCGTGGCCATCGACGACATCAAAAGCGGTTTTACCGCCATGGGCATCAATGTTTCCACTGTCCAGGAGTATGGCGTTGAAAAACCGGGCGACTACGAGTACCTGGTCAATACGGAGATGACGGGGATTACCGGCCAGGAGAACTTTTCCGAACGGGTAATAACAACTTTGAAATCGGCCACCGAACAGGACCCGGAAATCATGCGCATCGAGATGGTAGGTCCCAAGGTCGGCCAGGACCTTCGGGGCAAGGCGCTGTTCGCCATTTTCTTCGCCCTTCTCTTCATCAATATTTACATCTCCGGCCGGTTTGAGCTCAAATGGGTGGAGGGCGCCATCGTGGCCGCCGGCCTCATCGGCGCGGTCAAATTCTTTTCCCTGTTTCATGTCAGCGTGCCCGTCCTGATCCTGGTGGCCCTGATCGTCACCCTGGCGCTCTTCTGGTTTTTGAAACTGAAATATGCCATGGGCGCCATCGTGGCCCTGATCCACGACGTGACCATTACCGTGGGGGTCTTTTCCCTGTTTGACAAGGAATTCACCCTGCCGATCATCGCCGCCCTGCTGACCATTATCGGGTACTCGCTCAACGATACCATCGTCCTGTTTGACCGGATCCGGGAAAACCTGAAAAAATACACCCGCCAGTCACTGGCGGACAACATCAATACCAGCATCAATGAGACCCTCAGCCGCACGGTTCTGACCTCCATTACCACCCTGATCGTGGTCATCGCCCTGTTTCTGTTCGGCGGCAGCATTATCCATGATTTCGCCTTTGCGCTGATCGTGGGCGTGCTGATCGGAACCTACTCCTCGGTTTTCGTGGCCAGTCCGATTCTGCTCTGGTACCAGGCCAAAAGCTGAGGACGTCTTACGAAAAACTTATATCGCGGGTGACTGCTTTGTCAACGGACAACCTGACAGATTGGTTTTCTTTGAAAGCCGTTCCCGGCGTCGGCAACCACGGGTATAAACGCCTGATCGATACCTTCGGATCCCCGCAAGCGGTCCTGTCCGCTGACCGCGGCGCCCTGCTCCGGGTGGAGGGAATTTCAGAGAAAGTGGCCGCCGCCATTGCCGCCCATAAAACACCGGAAGCCGCTGAAAAGAATCTCGAGCGCTGCCGCCGCCACGATATTGACGTCGTCACCCTGACCGATTCGGCCTATCCGCTTCTGCTGCGGGAGATTCCCGATCCGCCGCCCTACCTCTACGTCAAGGGGCGGCTCACCGCCGACGCGGCCTGCCTGGCCATCGTCGGTTCGCGCCACCCCACCGGCTACGGCCTGTCCATGGCCGGGCAGCTGGCCCGGGACTTGACCGACCGGGGCATGACCATCGTCAGCGGACTGGCCCGGGGCATTGACACGGCCGCGCACCAGGGAGCCCTGGACGGCGGCGGCCCCACCTGGGCCGTGCTGGGCAGCGGCCTGGCCAATCTCTATCCCCGGGAAAACCGGCGGCTGGCGGAAAAAATTGCCGAAAACGGCGCCGTCATCTCGGAATTCCCGGTGCTGGCCGGGCCGGAAGCCCACCATTTCCCGGTGCGCAACCGGGTTATCAGCGGCCTCTCGGTGGGCACGGTGGTGGTGGAAGCGGCCAAAAAAAGCGGCTCTCTGATCACCGCCCGCCTGGCCGCGGAACAGGGACGGGAAGTCTTTGCCGTGCCGGGCAGCATCCAGTCCTTCAAGAGTACCGGCACCCACGGACTGCTCAAGCAGGGCGCCACCCTGGTGGAAAGCGCCGCCGACATCTACGGGGAGATCGCCCACATGCTGGGCATGCCGCCGTCTTTTCCGTCGGCCGGGGAAAACTTGGATCCGGAAAAGGGCGGAGCTGCCGCGCGCCCCGCCCTTTCCGCCGAGGAAAGCACCCTGCTGGGCATCCTGGAACCGTACCCGGCCCATATTGACGAAATTTCCCGGAAAGCGGAGCTGGCGCCGGCGCAGACAGCCGCCGCGCTGTTGAACCTGGAATTAAAAGGGCTTATTCAGCAGGAGCCCGGAAACTTTTTCTTATTAAAAGAGGCCTCGATTGAGTAAACCGGTCATCATCGTCGAATCGCCGACCAAGGTCAAAACGATCAAGAAACACATTGGTGATCGTTTTAACGTGACCGCCACTTCCGGCCACCTGCGGGATCTGCCGCCCAGCGAACTGGGCATTGACATCGACCGCCAGTTTGCGCCCAAGTACGTCAACATCAAGGGGAAGCAGAAGGTCATTACCGCCCTGAAAAAGGCCGTGGGCGAGGCCGAAGAAATTTACCTGGCCCCGGACCCGGACCGGGAAGGCGAGGCCATCGCCTTTCATACCGCCGAAATCCTGGGCAACAAGAAACGGCATTATCACCGGGTCCTGTTTCACGAACTGACCAAAAACGGGATCGAAAACGGCCTGGCCAACCCCCAGCCCCTGGATCAGCACAAGTACGAATCCCAGCAGGCCCGCCGCATCCTGGACCGGTTGGTGGGCTACCAGATTTCGCCGCTGCTGTGGAAAAAAGTCCGCAACGGCCTCAGCGCCGGCCGGGTCCAGTCGGTGGCGGTGCGCATGATCTGTGAACGGGAACGGGCCATCTTCGCCTTTGAACCCCAGGAATACTGGTCCTTTACCGCCGAACTGGAAGGGGCGCAGCCGCCAGCCTTCTCCGCCCGCCTGGCCAAAAAAGACGGTAAAAAAATCAGCATCGACAACGAAAAAGACGCCGCCGTGCTGAACGACGACTTGAAAGTCCAATCGTTCGCGGTGGATAAGATCATCAAAAAAACCATCAAGCGCAATCCGCAGCCGCCCTTTATCACCAGCAAGCTGCAGCAGGAAGCCATAAAAAAACTGGGCTTTTCCGCCAAGAAAACCATGGCCGTGGCCCAGCAGTTGTACGAAGGTGTTGATCTCGGGCCCGGCGAACCGGTCGGCCTGATTACCTATATGCGTACCGACTCCACCCGGATCGCGGCCGAAGCGGCCGAAGAAGCCCAGGCCTTCATCCGGGAAAACCACGGAAAAGAATATGCCCTGACCAAGCCCCGGTTTTTCGCCAACAAGAACAAGGCCCAGGACGCGCACGAGGCCATCCGGCCGACCGCCGTGGCCAATCATCCCGAGCAGATCAAGGCGGCCCTGTCCCGGGACCAGTATGTCCTGTATTCGCTGATCTGGAAACGGTTCGTGGCCTCCCAGATGAGCCAGGCCCTGATTGACCAGAAAACCATCGCCATTGCCGCCGGGCCCTACCAGTTTACGGCCAGCGGGTCGACGGTGAAATTCCCCGGGTTCATGGCCCTCTACCAGACCGAGGAGGAGCAGCAGCAGGACGCCGAGGGCGGCAAGAACCGGCTGCCGGAACTACAGGAAAAAGAGGCCCTGAAACTGCTCTCCATGACCCCCAAGCAGCATTTTACCGCGCCGCCGCCCCGGTTTTCCGAGGCCTCGCTGGTCAAGGAACTGGAAGAAAACGGCATCGGCCGGCCCAGCACCTACGCCAGCATTCTTTCCACCATCCGGGACAAGGGCTACGTGGAACTGCACAACAAGTACTTCCGCCCGACCGAACTGGGCTTTCTCGTCAACGATCTTCTGGTGGCCAATTTTCCCGATATTCTGGATATCGAATTTACCGCCAACCTGGAATCCGACCTGGACCGGATCGAATCGGCGCAAAAAGAGATGCCCGGCCTGCTGTCCGAATTCTATGATTCTTTTGCCCGGAAGCTGGAATCGGCCCAGGAGGAGATGCTCAGCATCAAGGGGGTGGGCGCGCCGACCGGCCTTTCCTGCCCGGAATGCGGCCGGGAACTGCGCATCAAGATCGGCAAAAACGGCCAGTTTCTGGCCTGTTCCAGCTACCCCGAATGCACCTATTCCCGCAACTACACCCGCGACGAAAAGGGAGCAGTTACCCCGGTGGAGCCGGATTTCACCGTGGCCGAGGGCAAGACCTGCGACAAGTGCGGCAGCCCCATGGTGGTCAAGCAGGGCAAGTACGGCGATTTTCTGGCCTGCTCGGCCTATCCCGAGTGTAAGAACACCCAGTCGCTTAATTCCGGTCAGAACGCCCGGCCCATCGGCGTCAAATGCCCGGAAGAAGGGTGCGACGGAGAGATCGTGGAAAAACGCTCCCGGCGGGGAAAGGTATTTTTCGGCTGCAACCGGTTTCCGGACTGCAAGTTCGCCACCTGGGATAAACCCGTGGATAAGGCCTGTCCCCAATGCGGCGCCCCTTTCATGGTGGAAAAAGAAACCAAAAAAGACGGCCGCATCATCAAGTGCCTCAGCCGGGATTGCGGCTACCAGGAAAAATAACAACCCGAGAGCGGTGGAACCGGCCGCGCCAATATTATGGATCTGACCCGATACACCGAGGAAGGTTTCATCAAACACCTGACCGCGACGGAAAAATACGCCGCCATCCGGGAGCTGGCCGGCGTCTTTGCCGCCTCCGGCGTCTGCGCGGAGACCGACACCCTGGTGTCGGCCCTGATCGCCCGGGAAGAAATCATGACCACCGGCATCGGCTTTGAAATTGCCGTGCCCCACGCCCGGATAAAGGAAGTCAGCCGGATCGCGTTCGCGGTCGGCATCTCCCGGGCCGGCATTGACTTTGACGCCATTGACAAAAAACCGGCCCGCCTGCTGATCATGGTCGTGGCCGGAGACCTGCAGCACACCGAATATCTGCGTCTTCTTTCCCGGATCATGGCCCTGCTGAAAACGGACAGCATCCTCAACCAGCTGATTGAATCCCCGACAGCGTCCCATCTTCTGAAGCTTTTGAACCACAACCCGACATCCTGACGTTTCGAAACCAGACGACATGGTCGCCCCTTCGCCCAAAAGAAATGCCGGTTTTTCTTTACTGGCCCTGCAGAAATCACTTTTCGGCATCTACCGCTCTTCAGATATCTCCCGCTACGTGCTGCTGATTCTCTTTGCCGTTTTGGTCGGAGTGCTGGCCGGCCTGGGTGCCATCTGCTTTCACTATGTTGTGGAGGCGATGCGCGTCTTTTTTGCGCCGGACAATCTCCAGCGCCTGCTGTCGGTCCGGCTGAACCCGATCTTCCTGGTACCCCTGCTGGGCGGCATTATTATCAGCGCCATGACCGCGCTGTTTCCCAAAACCGCCCGGCAGAAAGGGGTGGAAAGCGTTATCAAGGCCCTGGTCATCAAGAACGGGTATATTCCCCTGAAGACCACGCTCTTTCACATGGCGTCCTCGATCCTGTCCATCGGCACCGGCGCCCCCCTGGGGCCGGAAGGACCGGCAGCCAAAATCGGCAGCGGCATCGGCTCTTTCGCCTCCCAGCGCTTTCACCTCAACCGCAAAAACATGAAAGTGTTTACCGCGGCCGGGGCCGGGGCGGCCATCGCGGCCGTATTCAACGCGCCCATTGCCGGGGTT
>CAYTQK010000084.1:0-11598 GCA_964439745.1 uncultured Desulfobacterales bacterium | reverse complement strand
CGATGTTGAGGACCAGCATGGCCACGGTCTGGCGATGGGTAAAGCAGTAGATCAGTCCTTTTTGCAGGTAGTGAATGAAGATGTCTTCCGTGGCCAGTCCGGCCGGGTCGATCTGCCAGCCGGCAATGGTCTCGGCAAAGGTCTGGAAGCTGTCCTGGAGCACGGCGGAAAACAGCTCGGCCTTGGTGGGAAAAAAGTGGTGGATGCGGGAAAAGTCAAACCCGCCGGCCTGGCCGATCATGCGGATGGAGGCCCGGTCATAGGGATAGGCGGCAAAAACCGTGCGGGCAGCGTCGAGAATGCGGCGGCGGGTGAGCTCGCCCTTGGTGGGCGGCGGAGTCTCCTTGGCCGGTGAAGAGGGGGGGGTGTCATCGGCGGGGTAGGCCGGCAGTCCGGGCCAGCGGCTCAGGTGGTAATCCAGAAAGGGGGTCCGGCCGGCGGGCAGTGCTTCCAGCGCCGGCAGAAAAATCTGGAGCACCGTGTCCCGGACCCACTCTTCGTAAGCTTCGTCATCGGACAGGTCCAGCACCTGCTGGTGAAAGGCCTTGCCCCCGGCAAAATGGACCACCACCAGGGTCAGCACCAGCAGGAACATGGCGGTCTCTTCTTTGGGCGCCCGGTCCAGAACCACTTCGCTGATCAGGCCCAGAACCTGTTCATGAATCTGGATCATGCGGTCCAGCCCGGTCATGGGCCGATCCGGCCGGCCGGCTTCCACGGCGTTGAGGAGAATGACGCGATAGGCATCGGGCTGGCGCAGGGCCTGGCGGATAATGCCCTCCAGGTAAAAGCGTGGCCGCTGGTCGGCCGCCAGGGCTTGCAGGCGCTGAAAAAAGCGGGGATGGTCGTCCAGGATCTCTTTTTGAATGGCGGCGCTGACCGCCTCGAACAGGGCGGCCTTGGAGCCGAAGTAGTGCACCACCAGGGGGTGCCGCACCCCGGCTTCGGCGGCAATGGTCCGCAGGCCGGCCCCGGCAAATGATTGGCGGCAGAAGACCCGGCGGGCGGCGGCGAGGATGCGGGCGCGGCTTTGTTCGCCCTTGGTGGTGTTTTTCATGGCTGGTATATCCACAAGTGGTAAAAAACTATTCTGCCTTGTCTGTCATTTCCTCGTAACTATTCAAGATTTAACATTTTTTTCTCCCGGCCAAAAACAAAAGACGGTCTGCTGCGGTCGGGATTCCGGCTTTTGCCGGACTGACGCGGTCGTGATTTTGTATCGAAGCCTTGATTTTTTCTACCACAGCGAACAGTTCCGGTAAAGCATTTTTTTACCGGTTGTTGATTTTTTTCTTGACAAGGAAAGGGCTGCGGGGGTAGATTTTTTACCAGATGTGGAATTTTTTAAACCCCGTAGCCGAAGGAGGCGGCCATGTCCCTGCCTGATCGCAACAATCCCTATAGTTTCAACCCTTTTCTGGAATGGCGGGAGAATGTTGACTATTACGAAGAAGACCCCTGGCTGCGGAAATTGATTCAGCTTTATGCCGGGGACGAAGCCGAGCAGGTGGCGGCTGCGGCCCGGGCATTTTCCGCCAAGGCCTCCTTCCGCTGGCGGCATCTGGCCGAGCGGATTGCCACCCCGGACAACCGGCCCTATATGATGCATTATGACGGCCACCGCAACCGTATCGACCGCATTGTCCGGCCCTATGAAATTGAAATCATGGAAAAAGAGGTCTTTGCCGAGGCCTGGTTTTCTCCGGCCACCTCGCCCTGGACCCGTTTTGTCAAGCTCTACCTGCTCAGCCAGAATTCCGAGGCCGGCCTGGTCTGCCCTTTGATCTGCACCTGGGGGCTGGCCGACCTGCTGGAAAAATACGCCGATACCCCGGAGACCCGCCAGATCATGGAACATGTCCGGGACGGCATCAACGGCGATTTTGCCATCGGCGCCCAGTTCGTCTCGGAGATCCAGGGCGGTTCGGACGTGCCGGCCAACCTGCTGGAGGCGGTGGAAGAAGACGGCCGGTGGCGGCTGTACGGCAGCAAGTTTTTTTGTTCCGCGGCCCATGCCGACTACTCCGTGGTCACGGCCAAGCCGCAGGGGTCGGAAACCGTGGCCCTGTTCGTCATTCCCATGTGGCTGCCCGGCAACAAGCAGCGCGAGATCCGCAACGGCTACACCATCGACCGTATCAAGTGGAAGATGGGCACGGTGGAGCTGCCCACCGCGGAGATCACCTTTGACGGGGCCATGGCCTACCCGGTGGGGCCGCTTAACCGGGGGGTGGCCAACGTGGTCGGCATCGTGCTGACCTGTTCGCGGCTGGCCCTGTCCATCGGCTCGGCCGGGGGCATGGCCCGGGGCCTGCGCGAGGTGGAAAAATACGGGGAGTTTCGCACGGCCTTTGGCCGGTCACTGCGGGAATTTCCCATGATGGTGGGCCAATACCGGAAAAACGCCCGCCTGGTTCGGCGGACCACGGCCGGCAACTTTAAGGTGTACCAGGCCTTTATCGAGCTGCCCGGCGGTCTGTCCGTGGGCCTGGATCCCGGCGGCCTGCTGGTCAGCGACAAGGCTGACGAGCCTCCGGAGCTGCGCAAGCAGCGCTTTGACGTGCGGCAGCTCATCCTGCTGCAGAAGATCACCGTCACCAAGGATGCCGTGGATCTCTCCCGCTTGGGCATCAGCGCCTTTGGCGGCCACGGGGTAATGGAGGACTTTTCCAGTTTTCCGCGGATGTTCCGCGACGGCCTGGTCAACGAGCTCTGGGAAGGGCCGCGCAACCTGCTGTTAACCCAGTTGTTCCTGGATTTTCAGCGGGTACGCAGATGGTATCCCCCGGCCGAGTTCGTGAAGCGGATCCTGGCCGGGGCGGACACGGCCGTTATTCAGGAATACACCCGCGAGATGGAGTCGCTGCTGGCCACGCCCCACCTGTTTGATATGAACGAGGAGACGCTGGCCCTGTGCATACAGTGGGATGATTTCTGCGAGCGCTTGTTTCATGCCTACCAGGAGCTGGCCTTGGTGGAGGCCGAGGCGGCCGGGTAAACAGACCGCTGGCGGCCGCACGGGATGCCCCCCGAAGATATTTCTGGAAATTTGTGTTTGTCGGCACCTGGGGACGTACGATATGATGTAAAATTGATACCGCAACGGCCGCGGCAATAACGGCCAAGAAAAGGACCTGACATGGAAACGCCGCTGGAAGCGCTGCACCATCTGAAACAAAAAGACCGGCCGGTCATCGGCTGCCTGCCGCTGTACCCGCCCCTGGAGCTGCTGCACAGCCTGGGTTTGGCGCCGGTGGTTCTCTGGGGTCTGCAGGAGATCGTGCCGCAGGTGCCGGACGCGGACCGGCATATCCAGAATTATGCCTGTTCCGTGGCCCGGCGGTTGACCCAGTTCGTCGTCTGCGAGGGACGGGACCTGCTGGACGGCCTTTTTTTCTACAACGCCGGGGACACCCTGCGCAACCTGCCCGAGATCCTGCGGGAGGGCGTGGCCCTGTCCGGTCACCAGCCGGTGCCGCAGTTCCGGCTGCACGTGCCCATGAACGGGCTGGACCGGGACTATGGCCGGACATATCTGCAAAACGGAATCCAGGCCCTGATCGCCGACCTGGAAGCGCGGTTCGGCGGGCAGTTTTCCGCCGACCGCTTTGCCGCCAGCGTCGATCTCTATGCCCGCCTGCGGCAATGCTGCCGGGATCTGGAAACAGCCGTGGCCGAGGGGCGCCTGGGGTTTGTCGCCTTTTGCCGCCTGATGCGCCAGGCCAATTTTATGGAGGCGTCCAAGCAGTTGGCCCTGCTGGAAGCACAAATTACCGCTGCCGCCTCCCGGCCGGCGGAAGCCGGCAGCGGTCCGCGCCTGCTGGTCAGCGGCATCCTGCCGCCGCCGGTCGCCTTGTGCGAGATGATGGACAGTGCCGGGCTGACGACGGCCGGCAATGATATCGCCTTTCTGCGCCGCTCCTATGCCGGCACTCCGGATCCGGACCCGGACCCGGCCGGCTATTACACGCGATTTTACCGGGATCATTTTCCCTGCCCCACGCTGCTGCACACGGCCGGGCGCCGGGCCGAAACCCTGCTGGCCCTGGCCGCGGAAAAGCAGGCCGAGGGGGTCTTGTTTGTCGGTGAAAAATTCTGCGAGTATGAATATTTTGATCTGCCGTACCTGGAAAAACAGTTCAAGGCGGCGGGCCTGGGGGTGCTGACCCTGGAAATCGCCATGGATGATGATCGGGCCGCCATGGAAACGGCCCGGACCAGGCTGGAGGCCTTCACGGAAATCCTGACGGCCAAGTGAAACGCCCAGGCTCGGCGTTGCGGTGCCTCTCTCGTCATGTCACGTACTGATAGTACGCTCCATTCCTCCCGAGGCACCGGCGCCTTGATCCTGGACGTTTCACTTGGCCGCGCGTACGATCAATTGTCGACCATAAAACAATTTTTCAATTCTGGATTAGGAGAAATTACCGCATGGCGGAAAAAGAGAAAAACACCACCGGCAAGCGCCTGACCCGGCTGCTGACCGAGACCTACCTGGATATTCACGGCCGGGCGGCCGAGGGCGCCTTTGTCGTCTGGGCGGCCATTATCGTGCCGGCCGAGATATTCCAGGGCTTTGACAATGTCGTCTTCTGCGTGCCGGAGAGCCACTCGGCCCTGTGCGCGGCCAAGGGCGTGGGCGCCGACCAGTGCCTTGCGGCCGAATCCCTGGGTTATTCCCTGGACCTGTGCTCCTATGCCCGCATTGATATCGGCTGCCTGGCCGAGGGCAACCAGACCTCGCCCACCATGGGCCTGCCCCGGCCCCATCTCCTGATCTCCAACACCAACAACTGCTCCCTGCTGACCAAGTGGTTCGACGTGCATCACCGGGACATGGGGGTGCCTCATTTTGTCCTGGATGTGCCCTTCTGCTATGGGCCGCAGACGGAAACCGACCGGGACTACATTCTCCACCAGTTCCGCGACCTGATCCGGCTGGTGGAAGGGTTGTCCGGCCAGCGCTTTGACCGGGACAGGTTTCATGAAGCGGCCCGGCACACGGCCGCGGCCATGCGCGACTGGAAGCGGTTCATGGCCTGCGCCGCGCACCGGCCCTCGGGCATCACCGTGTTCGACTCCTTTGTCCAGATGGCGCCCTTCCTGGTGGCCCGGGGTACCCCGCAGCTGGCCGAACATTACCGGCTGCTGGCCGACGAGACCGAAGACGCCGTGGCCAAGGGGATTTTCCCGGTGCCAAACGAAAAATACCGCCTGCTCTGGGACAATATCGCCCCCTGGCACCAGCTGCGCCGCATGTCCACCCGCCTGGCGGAGATGGGCGCCAATATCGTGGCCGCGCCCTACACCTCCTGCATCGGCGCGGTGGAAGGCAGCTACGATCTCATGCCCCTGGACGAGGCGGTAGATCCCCTCTGGTACCTGGCCCGGATCCAGAACCACTCGGTCTGTCCCCAGGGGCTGGACTTGCGCCTGGCCGCCATGGGACCGGTCATCGAGGAGCTGGGCATCGACGGGGTGGTTTTCGCCAGCAACCGCAGCTGCAAGGTTTTTTCGGTGATGCAGATGGACGAACTGCGGCGCGTTCGGGAGACCTGGGGCATCCCCGGGGTCATGATCGACGTGGACCACGCCGACGTGCGCAAGTTCAGCGAAGAGAACGTTTACCTCCGGCTGGAGGCCCTGCTGGAAAGCATCGACGCCCGGCGGGCGGCCTGATGGGCATAAACAAACTTGATTTCACCGTATGAATAATCTTCCCCCAGGGCTTTTTTGATTTGCCCTAGGGATGCGTCTTTCATGGCGGCGATCTTTTCTTCGATAACCCGCCTTTTCGCCGCATCAACCAGCCGGGCCCGGGCCACATCCAGCATTCCCTGCTCCACAAAAAAAACCAGGTGTCCTTCAATCGTGGACCGGACCAGGCCCCTCCGGGCGGCAATCTGTTCTACGGTCAACCCGGACTGGAACATGTCCAGGCTGATCTGCCTGGTGTCGCCCTTGTCCCTGGTACCGCTCTTGTCCGGTGTTTGCTTTTCCGGCTCGGTCCTGGCCGCCGGCTCCGGCAGCTCAACCGCTGTGATGCCTTTTTCGCGGCGGTACGCGGCCACCAGGGCGACCAGTTCATCGCCGAATTTTTCCACGGTGCGCGGCCCGATGCCGTGGATCTGCTCCAGCGTATTGAGATTATCAGGCAGGTTGACGGCAATCTGGATAAGAACGCTCTGGTGCAGAATCCGGAACGCGGGCAGACCGTCCGCCCGGGCTCTTTCGGTGCGCCAGTCTTTTAATTGTTGGAACAGTTCCGGATGACCGACATCTGCTTCGGTGTAGCGTGATGAGGCCGCTTTTTTCCTGTTGCCGGGTTTGAAATTGATTTGCGCGGCGGAAATCGCCCGCAGGTAAGCGGCCGGGTCAAACCCATTCCGGCAGGACCGGACCGCGGCCAGTTTGATGGCTGCTTCCTGGTGCAGCCGGTCCAGCGCGCCGCGCAGATTTCTGCCCAGCTCCTGGTTGTCGGTATCAATATGAACGTCTTTGAGAAAAATCATCAGGACGGCCTCAATTTTCTCCTGAAAATAGACGGAGGCCTTGACGGTTCGTTCCCGCACCATCGGGTCGGATGCCGGCAGGCTGCCGCTGTCGCACAGCCCCTGGAGCTGGCGTTTGAATTTTTCGGCGACTTCAAAGATTTCCGCCTGGGCCTTTGGTGGCAGCGCCTTCCAATCACAACTGCCCGCCAGCTGGACCACCTGAATATTTTTGTTCAGCAGCCGGTCAAAGCGATTCAGAAGGGTTTGTAATTCCGTAAAATCAAAGCAGGACAGCAAAAGACGCCGCTGATACGCGATTTTGGCCGTTTCCAATTGTGTCCTGGTGGGGGGATTGCGGACCGCCTTTTTAGTAAAATCCGCCACCGCCGCGTCTGTCTTTACCGCGCCGGACGTGATCGGTGTGCTGAGCACCAGGCCTTCCAATGTTTTACACCGGCTGAGGGCCACATAGACCTGTCCGTGGGCAAAGGCCGCCCGGGCGTCGATGACGGCTTTTTCAAAGGTCAGCCCTTGGCTTTTATGAATGGTAATGGCCCAGGCCGGTTTCAGGGGGTATTGACAAAAGGACCCGACCCGGTTTTCCACGATTTCCCCGGAGGCCGGTTTGACCGAATATTGAATATTTTCCCAGGTTACCGGTTCCACGCTGATTTCTTCGGCATCGCCGGGACATTTAACCCGGATGGCCTGGCTGGAAATTCTGGTTACTTCCCCGATTTTTCCATTGTAATACAGCTTTTTCGGAGAGGGATCATTGCGGACGAACATTACCTGCGCCTTTTCTTTAAGCGCCAGCAGGGCCGGGGCCGGATAACTGTATTCCGGAAAGGCGCCTTCCACCTCGGCTTCAAAACAGCGTTTTTTTCCGGCCAATGCTTCCAGCCGGTCCTGGTTGATGGCGTCCGCCTGGCGGTTATGGGTGCAGAGGGTTATCTGATTTTTGTGGTCCTGTTGTTTCCGATCCGGTATATGGCGCTGGTTGAGTTTTTGCAGGGAAACCGGATCCAGGTTGTTGTTTCGTACCCGGTCCAGAAGCTGGATGAAGCCGGGATCGGACTGGCGGTAAACGCGTTTCAACTCAATGGCAATGAGTTCCGCCCGCGCAAGCGCCTGGCTGCTGAAAAAATAGGGCGAATCATAATATTGTTTGAGGAGATCCCAGTCTTCGTCCCTGGCCACCGGGGGAAGCTGGTGCAAGTCGCCGATCATCAGCAGCTGCACGCCGCCAAAAGGCTCTTGGCTGCGCCGATACCGCCGCAGCACTTCATCCACGCCGTCCAGAAGGTCGGCGCGCACCATGCTGATCTCATCGATCACCAGCAGATCGAGACTTTTCATGATCTCGATTTTTTCCTTTTTGATTTTTTTCTGACGAAGGTGCGCAGCACTGCCCCGGCCGGGTATGTGCGGGCCGAAAGGCATCTGAAAAAAGGAGTGCAGGGTGACCCCGCCGGCGTTGATGGCGGCCACGCCGGTGGGGGCGGTGATGATCATCCGCTTCGGTGTTTTTTCTTTTAAGCCATAAAGAAAGGTGGTCTTGCCGGTACCGGCCTTGCCTGTCAAAAAAATATGGCAGTCCGTCTCTTTGATAAAGTCGTCGGCCAGTTGTAATTCCGGATTGTGCGGTTCCATCGACAATCAACTTTCACAATTGCTGTTTTGATGGCGCCTGCCCCGGAGGAGGCAGCCACGCCCGGCGGACGGCCTAATGGTTTCAGAAGGCCGGACGCCGGAATGAACCGGGGCCGCTGATCAGCAGGTGGATCCCGGCGGCCAGTCCGACCAGGTCCCGGACCAGGAGCTGAACCGCCGAGACAGTTGGGTCGTGGGCAAAGGTAAAGCAGCCGCAGTCAAAGGAGTGGCCCCGGATCAGGTTGACGGCAATGGCGATGATAAAGACCAGCAGCATGAGATCAATGAGCAGAACACCGCCCCGGGGGCAGATATTGAAAATCAGCGCCAGCCCGCAGACAAGTTCGAAAAAAGGCAGAAACACGGCCAAGGGTGAGATCAGGGCCGCCGGCAGCAGGTCGTAGCCGTGCAGAATGCGGGCGAACTGCTCCGGGGCGGCAATCTTGTGGAGGCTGGCATAGACGAATACCCCGCCCAGGACCAGCCCGAGCAGCCGCCGGGTCAGCCAATGGCCGAAAAATGTTTTAATGGTCTGCTTCAACGTCATATCCTTTCTCCTGCCAGGCGGCCATGCCGCCGGCAAATATCCGGATGTCGCCGTACCCGGCCGCGGCCAGTTCTTCGGCCAGCAGGTGGCTGTCACGGCAGTCCGGGTTGGAGCAGTACACCACCAGGGAGGTACTCGGCAGGTGGTTTTCCAGAAAGGGAAACAGGTACTCATCCAGGTCGTACACCGGCAGTGAAACAGCGCCGGGAATATGCCCCTGCTGGTACTGGATGTGGTCGCGGGCATCCACCAGTACCGTCTCTGATGATTGTTCCAGCTTCCTGACTTCGGCCGCCGAAACCACCGGAAATCGACCGGCTTCCCCGCTGTCCAGGAAGTCCGGTGGCTGTAAAAGGGGCAGGCCGGCCGGGGAAAAATAATTGGCCGCCAGGCCGACGGCCAGGCAGACGACGACCAGGATGAGGGTCTCCTTGATCAGCCGGGGCGGATTCATGATTGTCCTTCCTGGCGCAGGGATCGCACCGCCTCGGCAACCACCCGGACGGTGCGGTCGATTTCTTCGGCGGTGGTCATGCGGCCGACGCTGAAGCGGACCGTACCCCGGGTCCATTCCTGGGGCAGGTCGATGGCCGTCAGCACGTGGGAGACGGCCACGGTATCCGAGTGGCAGGCCGCCCCGGCCGAGGCGGCCACGTCCAGGCCGATGGTTTCCAGCAGGCGGTCGGCGGCAATGTCCGCAAACGAAATACTGAGGGTGTTGGGCAGGCGCTTTTCCGGATGGCCGTTGAGACGGATATCCGGCACGGCCGCGGCCAGCTCCCGGTGCAGCCGGTCCCGCAGGCCGGCCAGGTGCGCCATGACCGACTCCAGGTCCCGGCCGGCCGCTTGGCAGGCCGCGCCCAGGCCTGCGATGGCGGGGATGTTCTCGGTGCCGGCCCGGCGGTGATTTTCCTGGCCGGCGCCGTGGCAGAAGGACGGCAGCTCGATGCCGGCCCGGACGTAGAGGGCGCCGATTCCCTTGGGCGCGTAAATTTTGTGGCCGGCCAAAGAGAGCAGGTCCACGCCCAGGTCAGTAACCGAAACGGGAACTTTGCCTACCGACTGGGCCGCGTCGGTATGCAGGGCGATACCGTTTTTTCCGGCAATGGCGGCGATTTCGGCCAGCGGCTGGATGGTGCCGATTTCGTTGTTAGCGTGCATGATCGAGATGAGGATGGTTTCCGGCCGGATGGCGGCGGCCACGTCGTCCGGCTGCACCCGGCCATGGGTATCCACCGGCAGGGCGGTGATCCGCCAGCCCTGTCGCGCCAGGTAGCGGCAGACCTCGGTGATGGCCGGATGCTCGATGGCGGTGGTGATGATGTGGTTGCCGCGGCCGGCCAGGCGCTCGGCCATGCCCCGCAGGGCGTGATTGTTGGACTCGGTGCCGCCGCTGGTGAAGATGATCTCTTCCGGCCGGCAGCCGACCAGGGCGGCCGTCTGCTGCCGGGCCCGCATCAGCGCCTGCCGCGGGGCGATGCCGTACCAGTGGTTGCTGGAGGCATTGCCGAAGTCTTCTTCCAGTAACGGCAGCATGGCCCGGCGCACCTCCGGCAGCAGCGGGGTGGTGCCGTTATAGTCCAGATAGATCGGAGCGGTCATGGTTTTTTTCAATTCCGAGTCTGTTTCTGATCGCAAGTGTACGCTATCACACGGTTCGGGCGCTTGTCAATTTCCGGCCGGGCTCTTTTAGCGCCGGGGCAAGTCCAGAATGACCAAAGACCGCCGATCCCCGGACCAGGGCAGCCGGTAGTCGCGTATCTGCACGGAAAAAAGATTCGTGGCCGGCACCTCCCGGCCGCGGCGTTCGAAGGTCAGCCTGTTCAGGTCGGCGATCTCCCGGTCCGGGTTTTCCTGCTTCATGGCGATCAGGCGGCCGCCCGGCCGCAAAAAGGGATGGGCCAGAACGACAAACTTGTCCAGGGCGGCCAGGGCCCGGCAGATAACCACGTCACAGGCGCCGGGCAGACCGGGAAAATCTTCCGGTGCTTCGGCCCGGCCGTGCAGGGCCTGGATACCGTCCAGTTCCAGCAGGCGGATGACCTGGGTCAGGAAGCTGACCTTTTTGCCGGTGGCCTCCACCAGGGTGATCGGCAGGTCGGGACGGTGAATTTTCAGGGGCAGTCCGGGAAAGCCGCCGCCGGAGCCGATATCCAGCAGCATGGCTCCCGCCGGGATCCATTGGACCGGGGCCAGGGAGTCCAGAAAATGCTTGACGGCCGCTTCAAACGGATCGGTAATGGCGGTCAGGTTGATCTTCTGGTTCCAGCGTTCCAGTTCCGCGGCGTGACGGCCCAGTTGTCCGGCCTGTTCGGCGGAAATGTCCAGCCCCATGGCCCGGCCCTGGTCGCGGAGAAACCGCTGCCAGGGAGCGGAACCGGCGGCCGGCGACGGGTATGCCGGCGTCATGACAGATCAAAGTCCATGATAACGTAGACCTCGTTGCCGCTTTCCCGCTTGAAAATGGCGTTGGGGTAACGCTTCTTGAAGATATGCAGCATGGCGGTGTTTTCCGCCAGGACCGTGGCGCAGAATCCCTTGTAGTCGTTTTCGATGGCGATCCTTTCCAGGATCTGCAGCAGGTTGGAGGTGACGCCCATGTTCTGGAAGTCCTCCCGCACCACGAAGGCCACCTCGGCCCGTTTGTCGTCTTCCCCCCGGGCATAGGAACCGATGGCCATGAACTCCTTGCGCCCCTTGTCCCGGACCAGGCCGATGATGGACATGTTCTTGCGGTAATCCACCGAGGACCACTGCTTCTGCAGCATGGCATGGGAGAAGATCCGTTTTTTGTGGAAAAACCGGTAATAGATGGTCTGGCCTTTCAGAGAATAGAAAAAATTGCGATAGGAAAATTCGTCCGAGGGCAGCAGCGGGCGGAATTCCACCACCCGGCCGTCTTTC
>CAYTQK010000083.1:0-11618 GCA_964439745.1 uncultured Desulfobacterales bacterium | reverse complement strand
CCGCGGGACTGCACGGAGGCACCTCCCGCATCACCGGTGCTCCCGAAGGGATCCGGGAGGGCCGCAACGGCTATCTCATCACCGATCCCACTGATTCCGCTGAAATTGCGCAACGGGTCCGGCAGGGCCTGGAACTGGACCGGTCAGCGGCCGCCGCCGTCAATCGAAAACTGCTTGACCGCTTTACCTGGACCGAGCATATCCGGCAAATGACCGCTATCTATGCAATGGTGCTGGCCGAAAAAACCAACCGGGGAGAAGCCCATGGATAACTCCAGGTCTGAATCGCCGGCAGATACCAGGACCGACCTCGGTCATCACCGCGGCCGGCAGGGGCTGGAACGGCTCCTGCGGGAAACCGAGCGGTTGGCCGCCGAAAAAAGTCCGGTGGTCATCGCCCTGGCCGGCTGTCCCGGCTGCGGCAAGACCTTTCTGGCCAAGTGCTTTACCCGCTTCGGCTTCGGCCCCTTTCCCAGAAAGGCGGTGACCGTCATTGACGACAACATTATTTATACAACCCGCTTTTGGCGGCTGCACTGGGAGAAAATAAAACCGGAGAAAGAAAGCTGGCGGCATTTTGTCGACTCTCGGGATTGCCGCGTGCTATTTTTTTCCAACTGGATTCCCAGCCGGTTTACCGATTTCGCCGACATCCTGGTGCAGATAAAAGTGGAGGAACCGGCACGAATCGCCCGGCTGCGCCGGCGGTATCGCCGCCGGCCGGACAAGCTCGAGATTCAAAAAAAAAAGACGACCATCCCCACGGAAGAACCGTTTGCCTATGAAGTGATGATGACATACAGTGATCCCTGCGGGGAAACCCGGCGCTGGGCCATGGCCAACTGGCTGAAACGCTGGCTGGCGCGGCCTTTCAGCCGCTGAAACCCATGGGGATAGCTCCGGATTTCTTCCGGACGGCCCCATACCGACCATTGCCATAAACGATAAAAGGAAGCCGGCCGGCAACTGCGATGATGCGGCCGGCAATACAAGGAGTCAGCCAGCGTGCCTCAAAAAACTGTCCTTTTCTGCGGCCCCATTGATTCCCCGATCAACTCCGGCCGCTACATGATTGCCGGGCTGGAACAAAACAGCTACCGGGTGGTCGCTTATGACTACCGCAGCCATGAAAATCATGAGCTGGATTTGACCCGCATCCTTGCCGACGAAAAGCCCGATTATCTTTTCGTACTGAAAGGAGAAAAATTATCCCGGGAACTGATCCATCGCTTTCAGCAGGCCGGCTGCGTGACCATCCTCTGGATTACCATGATCGCCCCGGAAGAGGATGTGGCCGCCCTGATTCAAGGATATGATTTTATCGTCACCAACGTGGAATTTTATGTTGATTATTTCAAGCAACAGGGAGTAAAGCATATCACATGGATCCACCAGGGTTTTGCCCCGGACTTTTTCGGAATTAACCGTCCCGGTCCGGCCGAGGTGGATCATTATTACGCGGACGTGGCCATGATCGGTTCCATGGGGGACCGGATCTATCGGAAACGCTGCCACCTGCTGCGGCGGCTGCGAGGCAACGGCATTGACATCAAGTGGTGGGGGCCCCGGCTGGCGCGGCAATGGCGCAATCTGGACTTTTATCTGACCGGCGTTCACAAAGCCTGGATGGGCCGGGAGGTATACATGAAAAATTTTGCCGATGTCATCCGCCACACCAAAATTTTCATTGGCCAGGACGCCGATGTGACCGTACCGGGCAAGTATCTGAGCAACCGGGTTTTTGCCGTGGTCGGCTGCGGCGGATTCTACCTGGGGCGGAAAAACCCGGGGCTTTCCTCGGTGTTTACTGTCGGCAAAGAACTGGAAACATTTGATTCGGAGGCCGAGGCCGTCGACAAAATCCGTTTTTACCTGGAACATGAGAACGAGCGCAAAAAAATCGCCCTGGCGGGCCAGCAGAAAGTACTCAACCAGTACACTTACAAGCACCAGATCGGCAAAATCTTTAACTGGGTCAATCAGCAATTATAGAGGAGATCATGGCAGATTACGGAATTTCAGATTATGAAAGCTATTGGCGGGACCGGGTGGACCGGCAGCATTACCAGTTCATGGACGTACACCGCAAGATCATCGAAGTGGCCCGCCAGCTTCTGGGCGACCAGCCGGCCCGGGTACTGGACTGCGGGGTCGGGCCGGGCCATGTCTTTGCTGCGCTTTCCGACTTCTACGAGGTGCACGGGATTGAATTGTCACGGGAAGCTTTCAAGCTGTACGACTTTAACACGGACAACATCACCCGCTGTAATCTCAATGACGGGCTGCCGGCCTATGCCGAAAAAATGGACCTGGTCATTGCCGGCCGGATCATCCACCATTTGGACGAACCGGAAAAATTTCTGGATGAGGTCCGGGAAGTGCTGGCCGACGGCGGCTGGTTCATGCCCGTTATTCCCAATATCTGTTATTATCATCACCGCCTCAAATTTCTGTTGGGCCAATTCCCGCCGGTTTCCCGGGCCCACAAAAATTTCCAGTCCGGTCCGGAATTTGAAAAGATGGTGACGGCCCGGGGATTCCGGCGCCACCGCCTGACCACTCCCAAGAAAACCATCCGCGCCGCCATCTGGCCGACCGTTTTCAGCCAGGACCTGATCTATGTCTTCCAGAAGCAATAACAACGGTTCTGATTTCCGTCAGCGCCTGGCCGCGTGGCGGATCTCTTCCGCTCAGACCAACGCCGCTTACAAAATTCCGGTGGACGGGGATTTTGTTTTTTTAAAAATTTACGGTCCCAAGCATCCCCGCGGCAAATACGAGCTGCGAAAATTTCTGGACGGGTTGGGCTGGCGGCAACCCGTGGAATATCAGGCGCCGGAAAAAAGATGTCGTTTTGAACAAAAAACCCTGCGGCACTGGCAGGCCAGCGGTTTTCATGTGCCGGCGCCGGTCACTCCCCCCCTGAAAATCCCGCCGGACATGATTGTATTGGCAACCACTTATATTGAGGGGCCCACCCTGCGGGAAAGCCTGTCCGGGCCCGATAAGGGGGGACGGAAAACAGCCGATCGGCTGGCCGGACTTTTCACCGAGGTGGCGGCCAGGCATGAACGGGCACTGGCCCATCAGGACTATCACCTGCTGCATATCGACGCCAACACCCGCAATATTATTTTTGGCCAATCCGCCGTTTTTCATGTGGATTTTGAAATGGGCCGTCCCTGGAAACCGGTGGTGGCGGGTGCCGCCCGGGAAGTATTGAAGCTGCTGGTATCCGTGGCGGACGACGCCGGCCCCGGGATGCATCCGCGGCTGTTTGAACTGTTCCGGCAGCATTACCGCCATGATCCGGTTTATGCCTGCATTGCGGACAGTATCACCGGCCGGCCGCTGCAAGGGTGGCATCGCCTGGCCAATCAGCGCAAAAAGCAGCGGCATCCGAACAAGATCACCCTTTATGAACTTGCCGAATACCTGTTCTGAGCCAATTGATATAAAAATATATCGAGACATCAACCCGCTATGAATCCGACAGAAACCTTAGCATTACAGCAACATCCGATCCGCTCCCGTAGCCGGTGGCGGAGCGTTTCCGAGACCATGATTCTTGTTCTCATGGGCATATTTATCTTTTTCAATCCCTTTCCCCATACCACCACCATCAAGGAAATCACCTTCTACCTGGCGGTACTCATCGTATTGCTCAGGTTCCTGACCGGATCTGCCCGGCTGTCATTCTCCTCGCCCCTTACCCTGCCGTTTGCCATCTATGTGCTGTGGTCGCTGGCCAGCCTCTGCTGGTCGATCCACCCCGGCGACAGCCTCCATGACTGGCGGGCCGACCTCCTGGAATTGCTGTTTGTGTATTACGTGATTATCAATTATTTTCATACCCCTGCACGGATGACGGCCCTGGGATGGATTCTCATTGTCTCCACGGGAGTCGCCGCCATGGCCGGAATTTTTCATTTCTATGTTCTCATGGAGCGGCCGCTCTCATCCCGGCTGATCATACTCGATGGCGGCTCCATTAACGCCAGGGCGACCCTGAATGCCCTTGGTGTTATCCTGTCTGTTTTCTACCTGCTGCGGAGCCGAAACTGGCTTGCCCGGATCCTCAGCCTGGGCTGCCTGTCGGCCGCCTTGACCGCCCTGGCGTTGTCCTATTCCCGGGCGGCGCTGCTGGCCCTGGTTGTGGCGGCTGCCGTTGCCCTGCTTCTCGAATGGAAAAACAGCAAAAAGAAGATTTTGATTCTGTTGTCAATTTTTATCACCATTGCGCTGGCGGTGAGCTGGTGTTATCTGGTTTCCAGCCAGTCAAAACGGTTGCGGATGGATCGGCTGACGGACAATCCCCGGCTGATCATTTACAGGGTCTGCCTGGCAATCATCCAGGATCACCCCCTGACCGGGACCGGCTTTGCCATGGATACCTTTCGAAAAAACCTGTGGCCGGAATACAGTTCGCAAATGCCGGGAATCCAGAAAAAATGGAATCGTAAAAAACCGGCTTCGTCCCCGCACAATTTCGTGCTGGACCTGCTGGTCCGCCTGGGCCTTACCGGCGCGGCCCTGTTCGGCTGGATCATCTTCCGGGCTTTTCATATGGGCCGAGCCATTGTCGCCGCCGGGGAAAAAAATGATAAAAACTGGGGAATCTGGCTGCTGGTCGCCTTGAGCGGCATGCTGACAGCGGGGCTTTTCGGACCGATCCTGGACGGTCCCAACGGGTACAACCTGTATATCCTTCTGGCCATGATGACCATTGTTTTCCAATGGTCCCAACCGGGCTGTCTTTTGGAACGACACCGGGAAAAAATTACGGTACGGGATGATCAAGTTAAACCGACCCGGGCGCGACCAGGGCCTAACCCGGAAATCGGCAACATCCATAACCGGCCCGACAAAAAGCCGATGTCAACATGAGGCACACTTCCTTTCAAACAAACCACATCCACCGCCTGCTGATTCGCTCCACCAACTGGATCGGCGACGCGGTCATGACCACCCCGGCGGTGCGGGCCATCCGGGAACAATTTTTCGGGGCCCGCATCAGCATCCTGGCCAAGCCGCTGGTGGCGCCTGTTTTTGAACACAGCCCCCGGGTGGACGAAGTTCTCATTTACGACGATACCGGCCGCCATCGCGGTTTGGCCGGCAAACTCCGCCTGGCCCGGGACCTGCGGCGGCATTCGTTTGACGCCGCCCTGCTGCTGCAGAACGCCTTTGAAGCCGCCCTGATCACGGCCGCCGCCCGGATTCCCGTCCGCGTCGGCTATGCCACCGACGGCCGGGGACTGCTGCTGACCCATCCCATCCGACACTACCGCCGCTACAAACAGGGCCATCATGTCGATTATTTTCTGAGCATCGTGGATCAGATCAGCAGCGGCGGGGAGCCGGCGGCCGACCGCCGCCGGCTGGAATTTTTCACGGCCGCGGCGGACCGCCGGACAGCGGAAAAAATCCTGGTCGACAACGGCCTGACCGGGAACCCTCTGCTGGGCATCAGCCCGGGGGCTACGTTCGGACCGGCCAAGCAATGGCCACCGGAACGGTACAGCCGGCTGGCCGACGAATTCCACGCCGCCGGCTGGCGGGTGGTCATCCTGGGCGGTCCGGGCGACCGGGCCACCGCCGAAACCATCGCCGGGGGGACGCGGGCGCCGGTGGTCAACCTCTGCGGCCGGACCCGCCTGGGAGAAGCTGCGGCCGTAATGGAGCGATGCGGCCTGTTTGTTTCCAATGACTCGGGCCTGATGCACCTGGCCGCCGCCCTGGAGCTCCCCCTGGTGGCCATCTTCGGCTCCACCAGCGCCGCGGCCACCGGCCCCTTGAGCGCCCACAGCCGCGTCGTGCAGGTGGACCTGGACTGCCGCCCCTGCCTGAAACCGGAATGTCCTTACGGCCACCTGGCCTGCATGGATAAGATCAGCGTCGACATGGTCACAAGTGCTGCCGCGGAGGTCCTTGACCAATGAATATCCTGATCATCAAACTCAGCGCCATCGGCGACGTGCTCCACACCCTGCCGGCGGCCAACAGCCTGCGGGCCAAATTTCCCGAGGCCCGGCTGACCTGGCTGGTGGAAGAGGCAGCCGCCCCGCTGGTGGTTGACCATCCCGCCCTGGACCGGGTCCTGGTCTCCCGGCGCAAGACCTGGATCAGGCAGATGCGAACCGGTTCGGCCGGGCCGGCGCCCCGGGCGGCCCGGGATTTCATCCGCCAGCTGCGGGATACCCGCTATGATATCATCCTGGATTTTCAGGGACTGCTGAAAAGCGGCCTGCTCATCGGCCTGGCCCGGGGCGGCCGCAAGATCGGCTTCGGCAAGGGCATGCAGCACCAGGAACACAGTTATCTTTTCTTAAACGAGCGCCTGCCCGCCATCAGCATGGAGATTCACGCCCTGGACCGGAACCTGCGCATGCTGGAACCGCTGGGCATCACAACCACCGACATCACTTACCACCTGCCCGTTTCCGACCAGGACAGAAAAGCAATGCGCAAACGGGTCCGGACCGGGGCTGATGACCCGGAGGGACGAATCGCGGCCATCAACCCCATGGCCAAGTGGGACACCAAGTTGTGGGAAACGGAGAAATTTGCCCGCCTGGCGGACCTGATGGTCGAACAGGGATACCGGATTTTTTTGACCGGCGACCGCGGCGATCAGGCCGAGAATGACCGCATCTGCGCGGCCATGAACCATCCGGCCGTCAACCTGGCTGGTCGGACCACCCTGCTGGAGCTGGCTGCCCTGTATGAACTGGCTGACCTGGTCATTTCTACCGACACCGGTCCCATGCACCTGGCCGCCGCCGTGGGCACCCCGGTGGTGGCCCTGTTCGGGCCGACCGCGCCCTGGCGGACCGGCCCTTACGGTGACCGCCACCGGGTCGTCCGCCTGGAGCTGGAGTGCAGCCCCTGCTATAAACGAACCTGTGACACCCGCCGCTGCATGCGAAAAATTTCCGTGGAGGAAGTATTGGCGGCAGTGGGGGAACTAGCCGGGATATTTCACCAGTCGATTTGAGCGCAGCTGCAAGGCGCAGGACGCGAAGCTGTCGAAAAATTCATGAAATATCCGGGATAAGGTCCATCGGCGGTCTAATGGCCGCCGCACTCATGGTCGCCGTGCCCGCCGGCACAGGCGTTGTCCCCGATGGACAGGGAATTGGCCAGAAAGTCCCGCACCAGGATTTCCGGTTCTTCCACCGGCGCGCCGGTCACCACCTGGATGCCCGCCTGCTGGAACAGATCAATGGCCCGGTGACCCATACCGCCGGCAATAACGACATCGGCACCCTGATCATGCAGCCACTTGGGCAGCACGCCGGGTTCGTGGGGGGGCGGCAGAAGGACTTCCTTGTTGACGATCTTGTCTTCGTCCACTTCAATAATGGCAAACTCCTGGCAGTGCCCGAAGTGCAGGGTCAACTTTCCTCCTGCCATGGGTATCGCGAATTTCATCGATATTCTTCTCCTTTTACAGTCATTGTTGGCACCAACCGGACTGGGCATATCATACTGACCAGTCCTTACCTTTCATCCCTATTCTATTTATCATCCTTCAATTCCATGAATTGGGCAACATTTTTCCACACATCCCGGATGGCCTGGGCGGCCGGCCCGTCGGAAAAATTTACCAGCGCCATCTGGTCCACCATGGCCGCGGTCATATCCTTGTCATAGGGAATGTCCCCGACATAGGTCATCTCGCTGTCGCGGGAATAATTCCGTATATTTTCGGCCATTTCAGGATTGATATCCCACTTGTTGATACAGGCCATGGCCGGCACTCTCAAAAAGCGGGCCAGTTCATTGACCCGTTTTAAATCATGCAGACCGGACAGGGTCGGTTCGGTAATGACCAGCACCGCCGAGGAGCCGGTCAGCGAAGAAATAACCGGGCAGCCGATCCCCGGGGGACCGTCCACCAGCAGCAATTCATGGTTTTCCGATTCCGCCATCTCTTTGGCCTGGTTCCGGAGCAGGCTCACCAGCAGCCCGGAATTTTCCTCGGCAATGCCGAGGCGGGCATGGATCATGGGGCCGCAGGCCGTATCCGAAACAAACCATTGGCCGCAGGTCTGCTGCGGGAAATCAATGGCCCCCACCGGGCAGAAATAGACGCATACCCCGCATCCCTCGCAGGCGATCTTGTCTACCACGAAATCCTCGCTGATGGCGTCGAACCGGCACCGCTGTCGGCACTCGCCGCACTCGGTGCAGCGCTCCGGATCGATGACGGCGATACTGCCGCCGGCGAAATCGGTGGTCTTTTTGACCGTCGGCGGAATGACCAGGTGCAGATCGGCGGCATCCACGTCGGCGTCCACGATTACTTTGTTCTTTGCCAGGGCCGCGAACGAAGCGGTAATGCTCGTTTTGCCGGTCCCTCCCTTACCGCTGATAATCGTCAATTCTTTCATGGAAAAACTCTTTTCGTAATCCGGCCTGTTCAGGCCGCACCAGGGTTGGCCACTCTGTTTTTGACCTCGGTAAACAGGGCCTGAAATTTATCTTTCATCTCAGGAAGCGCCTCACTCATCAGCCGGCCCCGGGAATAGCCTTCGGCGATGTCCCGGCGATCAGGAATCTCCATCAATACGGGGATATTCTCGGCGGCGGCATACTGCCGGGTGTCCCCGGTGCCGGCATCGCACCGGTTAATGACCAGTCCGAAGGGAAGCCCCAGCACCCGGACCGCCTCCACCGACAGCTTCAGGTCATTCAACCCGAAAGGGGTGGGTTCGGTAACCAGCAGGACGAAATCGGCATCCTGCAGGGTTGTGATGACGGGACAGGAGGTGCCGGGCGGGGCGTCCAGGATATTGATGAAATCCGGCTCGATCCGGGTCTTGACATGTTCGATCAGCGGCGGTGACATGGCTTCCCCGACGCGCAGACTGCCATATACCAGATCCACGGCCCCGGCCTTGCCCTTCCCCGTGACCAGCTCGCCCAGGTCCCGGCTGCCCCGGGAAATGGCTTCCTCGGGACAGGCCATCAGGCACCCTTCGCAGCTGTGGCACATTTCCGGGAAGGTCAGTACTGCCTTGCCGAACAGGGCAATGGCAGAAAACTGGCAGATCTTGTCGCATTCGCCACAGCCGGTGCACCGGTCATGATCCACTTCCGGGACCATGGTGCCGACCGATTCGCGTTCCTCGGTTTCCATTTTCAAAAAAATATGGGCATTGGGCTCTTCCACGTCACAATCCAGCACCTTGACCTTCTCACCCGCCGCGGCGACCGACACGGCCAGATTGGTGGCCACGGTCGTCTTTCCGGTTCCGCCTTTGCCCGAGGCGATGGCAATAATCATTTTCCTTCTCCGTTACCGATAGCTGTTTCCAGCGGCTCTCCGGAGGCTATTCCAGGTCACCGATTTTCTTTTCTATATCCGCCAGGGCTTGTTTCAATTCCCGGGCCTGCTGCTTGAGGGCGGCCACATCTTCGGACGATGCCTGGCCGGATCCACCGGCAGGCCCCATCATGCTCCGGCCGCCCATGCCCATACCACGACCGCCGCCCATGCCGCGGCCGCCACCGCCCATACCACGGCCACATCCGCCCATACCGCGTCCCCCGCCACCCATGCCCATACCGCGGCCACCGCCCATGCCGCCGCCGCGGGGCATCTGTGTTGAAGCGGCCGGTCCTGTGCCGGCAGCAGCGGCCGGGCTGCCGTTCTGGACAAACGCCTCGACCACCTGGCGGACCGTTCCGGCATAACCGGTGTAGACCGGGATACCGGCTTCAGAAAAGGCCTGGGCGGCCTTGGGACCGCAGTTACCGGTCAGCACCGCCTCGGCCCCGCTGGAAGCGACCAGGCTGGCGGATTGAATACCGGCCCCGCTGGGCAAATCTGTATTGGTATTGGCCACCGCCTCATAATTCATATTCTCCGTATCGACCAGGAGATACCAGGCCGAGCGTCCGAAACGGGGATCCAACTCCGCATCCATGGTCTTGCCGGTGGCACTGACTGCGACTTTCATGGCGAACTCCTTGTTGTTGTTCTATTTATTATTATAAGCATAATCTCATTTTAAACTAAGGGTTGTTTCCGGATTGTCAATCCATCCCGGCCATAATATTTCATCGGACACCGCCTCTTTGCGGCCGCGGGAACACGCACCACCACCGGTGAAACACCGGTCGCGAATCCAGAGCCCGGCCGGCCGGTCCGGTTATGCCGCAAAACAAATTATATGCGCATGCTCCTGCCTACGCGCAGATCATGACAGCGGTCGCCAAAAGCTGTTGCAAACTGCTCCAGGCTCCAGTCGGAACTGTCATGCGGGGAAAGGGCGATAAACGCCGGATTGACTGCCTTGATGGCCGCGATGGCCCGGTTCACATCGGCTTGTCCGATCGGCCGCCAGGGGGGGCGATCACCGCCGACCAGGTTCTGCAGATTAACCGGGCCCAGCATGATACGCCCGCCGCGCACCGGGTAGTGCAGCCCGCCGATAATCCCGTAAATGGGGGCGTCAAAGAGCTTTTGCGAACGATCCAGGATGCGCTCAATGGTCTGATGGCCGCAGCCGATAATCAACACGATCCCCTTGCCCCGGACATTGACGGCCAGGCTGTGTTCCCGGGTATATCCGAGCAGAAACAGATTGCGGGGAATAACACCGATACTGGCCACCCCTTCGGCCAGGCGGCGGGGACGGGTGACCACTTCCGGCACCGGCCCGGGATTCCAGTCTGAGGGAACCATCGGTTCCGGAACATACACCGGCACCGGCGGCAGCTCCACTTTTCCCTGGGACAGGCTGAACCGGCCCTGCCGCTGTTCGGCCATGCCGCCCACATGATCCAGGTGCAGATGGCTGATAAACAAGGCATCCAGTTCATCCGGTGAAATTCCCAGGGCCTGCATGTTATGCAGCAGGGGAGAGGGATGGTCTTTTTTCTTGTTGAAGCCCACATCCAGCAAAATCTTGGTATCACCGGCCGAAACCAGATAGGAGACACCGGCTTCGGTGCGCAGCTCCGGATCATCGGCATAATAGTCCACCAGGGGCAGCACCCGCAATTCCTCCACGCTGCCGATATCATCCAGCCTGTCCAACCGGGCCTGTGCGATCTCGGCCTGGACCCGGCGATTGCCCTTTTGCAACCGGACCAGCTGCTTGACCAGAACGGCCAGCGCCAGTACCAGCACCAACAGCAGCAGGCTACCTGTTACATAAATGAATACCATCATGCCACCTCCCTGGACGGCAAAATACGCCTGACAGCGATCATTCGTCCCGATTGCATTGACGACATGTTACCGCGCCTGCCGGGCTGCTGGTGACCGCACGGCGCCAGTTCCGACCGGTCCGGAATCGGCCCCTGCCGTTGGCCGCCCTATTCCATGACAACGGGGGTATATCCCGCCGGCAGATGGGCAGACCCCTTGACACAGGGCAAACCGGTTGCCTCCTGGACCCTTTGCATGATCTCGTCGAGATGATCGCAGAAACCACCCCGGCTCATGTCCCAGCCGCCATCTTCCTTGGTGGCAAAGGTACAGCAGCAAAAATGAAACGCTTCCGCGCCCTTGGATTTTACAATTTTGGCCACGGTTACTGTCTCGTCCCCCGGTCAACGGAAGGTAACTACCCCCGCACACCGGGCAAACGATAAACTCGATA
>CAYTQK010000082.1:0-11710 GCA_964439745.1 uncultured Desulfobacterales bacterium | reverse complement strand
GGTCATCTGCGTCACTATCTGTACGGTCACAAGGCGGACCACGTAATTTCCGACCTTGATGAAACCAGTGGAACCATGATGATCGACGGGGTGCGGGTGACCTTTCTGCGGTCCGACCGGGATCCCGCCCGGATTGGCTGGGGGGACTACGGGGTGCGGCTGGTGGTGGATACCACCGGTAATTTCCTTGATCCCAGCCTGCCGGCCGACCATTCCAAGGGCGCCGCCCGGGGGCACCTGGAATCGGGTGCCGAAAAGGTCGTGGTTTCGGCGCCGTTCAAGATCAAGGACCAGCAGGCGGGTATGCCGGCAGACGCCGTCACCACTGTCATGGGTATCAACGAACACGACTATGATCCCCGCCGGCACCGCATCATTTCCAACGCCTCCTGCACCACCACCTGTCTGGCCCACATGATCAAACCGGTGCTGGATCATTTCGGGTACAAGAAAATTCTGTCGGCGTCCATGGCCACGGTACATGCCGCCACGGCCAGCCAGAATGTGCTGGATAAGCTGCCCCAGTCGGGCAAAACCGACCTGCGCAAGAACCGCAGCGTTTTCAATAACATCATTCTGACCACCACTGGCGCGGCCAAGGCTTTGCGGCTGGTCATTCCGGAAATGGCCAAGATCGGTTTCAACGCGGAATCGGTCCGCATCCCCAACTCCACTGGATCATTGATTATCCTGGTACTGAATCTCCAGGAAGAACTTTCCGGTGACCCGGTCAGCCGGGAGGTCATCAATAATATTTACCGGCAGACGGCGGCAGAGGCGCCCAATGACTATCTGCGGTATACGGATCACCAGAACGTATCGGCCGATATTATCGGCTTTCCCCGGGCCGCGGCCATTATCGAGGGAAGCGAAACCCATACCCGGACGGCCGAGGTGGCCATCGACCTGGAGCAGGTGCCGGGACTGACCGAGGCGGTCCTCTCCTCCCTGCCGGACACCGGTCTCCGGGGGCCGGTTACCCAGCGGGTGATTTTCGGGTGGTATGACATGGAAATGGGCGGGTATGTCAATATGGTGGGCGACCGGTGTGTCTCGGTGGCCGAATCGTTGATGAGTTGATCCGGATAAGCGAACCGAAATGAGCGGCGATTCCGGCGGCCATGACCGGGCCAGGAGTATGATCGGCTGATGGTGGAAAGAAAAATACTTTTTGTTGACGATGATGAGTCCCAGCGGGAAATCATGCGCCGGTTTATTCCCAAGCTGGGGTTTGCCGTAAAAACCGCCGACTCGGCCGGGGCGGCCCTGCGCCTGCTGGCCGCAGAGGAATTTCCCCTGATCATCACCGATTTGAGTATGCCGGGCATGGATGGCCTGGAACTGTGCCGGCACATCAAGCAAAAAAACGCCCAGGTCATTGTTTACGCCCTGTCCGGTTACATCGCCTCGTTTGAGGCAAAGAAGCTGGAAGCCTGCGGATTTGACGGATATCTGAAAAAGCCGGCCGGCTCCCGGATTCTCCGGCAGGCCATTGAAGGCGCTTTTGACCGGCTCGAAAACCGATGAGGCTCGCAGATAAAAACAAGCCCGCTCTTTCCGGAGAGAAGAACGGGCTCAATAGAGCAATGGTCGGCCGACCGGAATGCTATTTTCCCAGCAAGTCCGCGGCCAGTTCCTGCGGACGTTTTTCGGTGCGTTCGCCGATCCAGATGCCGAACAGGGCGCTTTTCAAGGTCATGCCCCCTTCTGTGACCACGACTTCCGGTTCCGGTTTGTTGTTTTTGAAAACCTTGATGCCCTGACCCGGCATATACGAAATATCAAACAGGTCGCCCTTGTTGATCTCCTTGGCAAAGGCCTTCATGAAAAAATTGATTTCGTCCTTGATGGGCGCGGTATTGCCGCCGGTGGATTCTTCAAATCCCTTCAGGGTATGTTCCTTGAATTTTTCCGAACTCACCAGTCCCGTCAGGATTTTGATTTTCAGCAGCATGGGTTCGTTGGCGTTGATGATTTTGTCAGCGTCCGTGCATTTTTCCTTCAAGTAAAGGCCGGCCGCGTAAACATCCACGCCGATAACATATTTTTCCCGGATGCCGGCACCGTTAAGCACCAGTTCCTGGCCTTTCAAGGTGACCGTGTCCGGCAGGGTGGCGCCGCCCACTTCCACGGCGCCGGCTATCGGGGCCATCAGCAACACCATCATTAAACCGATCGCGAATTTTTTTACCATGAACCTCCTCCTCCCTTTTGCTGTTTGTCCCGGCTTTGCTTGGCCGGGGTTGTTATCGTGCTGAATCCTGTCGAATCAGGTCGACAGGGTATTGGCCAGTACATCCAGGTAGAAGCGGGCATGACTGATGTGGGCCGCCATGTTGGCGCGGTGATTGGCCAACAGGCTGCTCAGGTCACTTTCCAGAACGATCAAGGGGTCCAGCGAGGCCGATACCTGACAGGCGTGAATGGCGCGATGCAGGATCTCCGCCCCGCCCCGGGTGACCAGGATATCGTGAAAGTCTTCGTCCACGGCTTCCAGGATGGGCACCATGGCGCCGGCCACGCCCTTGGCATAATAAAAATAGTTGTCCGCGGCAAAGGTGCTGACCGGCTGGCCGTCTTTTTCCTTCTGCTTGACCAGGTTTTCGTCACAACTGCCCAGCAGGTCGGTGAAGGATTTAATCAGCGGGATGAGGTTGTCCGTCCGGGTATAGAAATTGGCCTGTCCCGCGGTCAGGCGGTGGCCGTATTTTTCAATTTCCCGCAGACTCTCGGCGTACATTCTTTCGGCCGAAGGGAACCAGAAACTGTCCGCCTTGACCATCAAGCAGTTCATGGCCGATTCCAGGTCAGGGTCCAGCTCGGCGGTGGAACCGGTGCGGGAGATCCGTTCCGCCAGGCTGACCGTGGCCCGCCGGGTCACCTCCAGGATTCCCAGCTGCATGGAATTGACATTATCGGTAAATTGTATCAGATCATTGGGCCGCCAGCCCCAGAAGCGTTCCTCCAGTTCATAACGCAGCGGTTTGACCAAGGCGGTGGTGAAAGTCAGCCCGGCAACATTCTCGTTCCGGGTTTTTTTCGGCGGGCCTGGTTCGCTGCTATCGCTGGCGGACGGTTCCGCTGAGGCGGGTGTTGATTCGGATTTATCCTCCTCCGCCGCCGCATCAGCGGGGGCGTGATCCGGCTCCGTTTGCGGCCGACCGTCCAGCTTCTCGGTTTCCGTGTTTGTCTTGTCCGGGGCGGCCATGGTTTCGGCAGCCGAAGGCGGCTGCTGCTGGTGCGGGGCCGCAGGCGAAGAAGGGGAAAAAAAGCCCGCCAGAACGGTGATGATCCAGATTACGGCGGCGGCACCGATCAGCGCCGCCGCGATACGCCACCACGCGAACAGGGTATATTCCCGGTCAGAGGAAGCGGAATCCAGGTTGTTTTTGCTCATGATCATCATTCTCCCTGTTACCTTTCCGGAATATTTTATAAATTGACGGCTTCGTAAAAAGTCTTTACATCGTCATTCCGGCGAAGGCCGGAATCCAGAACTATTTGATTTTACTGGACCCCGGCGGAGGCCGGGGTGACGCGATAAGGAAAATCTCGACTTTTTACGAGTACATCTTAATTGGACAGTTGTGAAAAAATGGAACGTTCGATTCATGATGAAATATCCGGGCTACTGTCTCAGCTTTCTGATGTCTCCGATACGAATGGTCAGTTTACTGGTATCAAAATACTCGATCAAGGGGATTGTATACTTTCTCGACGTTTTTGTCATTTTCTTGAACTGGGGCGTGGTGATTTCCTGGTGTTCCCGCAGAAAAGCGGTCAGCTGCGCCGCCAGCTGTTCAATGGCCGCGGCGGAAAAATAGAGGTCCTCTTTGACCTTGACCAGGGTTCCTTCCTCGGTCAGCAGCTGCAGCACGTCTTTCACGGCCCGGTCATCGCTCTGGCCCAGGTTTTTTTTCAATTCCTTGAAGAGGGGCGGCGACAGGCCGCTGTCCTGGTAAATTGCCACGATTTGGCGGCGCAGGTCCGAGTGGTCCTGCCCCAGGGAAACCGTATGGCCGGCCAGGCGCACCTGGCCGTCTTCCTGAACCAGCTCGCCGGCCTTGGACAAGCGCTGAAAAACCAGTTCAAAGACACGGCCGCCGGCCTCCTTTTCAATCCGGGACTTCAGTTCCTGGCGGGGCATCCCTTTTTTCAGGGGCTGGTTTTCGTGGAACCGGGCCAGTGTCGCCCGGGCCGTTTCGGCCACCGCGGCAATGACGTCCGCATGCAGGTAAAGGCGCTTATCCTTGTCGGCCAGGATCAGCCGCCGCGAAGACAGCAGGGCGTCCAGGGCCTTTTCAAGCTGTTTTTCCGGGGTGTTGGTCATCACCCGCAGCATCGTCAAAGAGACACCCCGGGCCTGGGCCTGCTGGCAGTGAAAAAGCACCACTTCTTCCAGCGGGGCTTCTTCCAGGGCCAGGATGGATTGGACCAGCTCGGGACGGTGGCGGCGATGCTTGGGCGGGATCGGATTCAGGATTTTGCCGCCGCCGATGGTCCGGGCCGGAGAAAAACGGCGAACCACCAGGCGGTCGTCCCTGACGCAGACCAGCGGGGCTTCCAGGCGCAGCTGCACCGGGGCCGACTGGCCGGGCTCAATGATATCCCGGTCCAGGAGAATAAGATGGGCGGACACCTCGCTGGTGCCGGTATGCACACGGACCCGGGTCCGGTTTTTTACGGGCTTGTCGTTGCTGGCCAGGTACTGAAAGTGGACGTCCAGCATGTAGCCGGGGATAAGGGCGCCGGGCGTGCTGAGAACGTCCCCCCGGGATATCTCCGCCTTTTCCACGCCCTGGAAGTTGACGGCCGTGCGCATGCCGGAGACCGCCTCTTCCACGCCGCGGTTGTGAACCTGCAGTCCGCGGACCCTGGCTTTGCCGCCGCCGGGATAGACGGACACAGTGTCGCCGGTGCGGACCTGGCCGGAAATCAGGGTGCCGGTAATGACGGTCCCAAATCCCTTCATGGAAAATACGCGATCAACGGGAAGCCGGAAAAATCCGGTCTGCCGGCGGGGAGGGATGTCGGCCGCAAGGGCGGCCACGGCCGGCGCGAATTTTTCCGTGCCTTCGCCGGTTACCGTGGAAACGGGCAGGATCGGCGCCTGTTCCAGAAAGGTGCCGCGGGTAAAATCGAGAACATCCTCGGTGACCAGTTCCAGCAGTTCTTCGTCAACCAGGTCGATTTTGGTCAGTACCACCAGGCCGTGCTTGATTCCCAGCAGGGTACAGATTTCCATGTGCTCCCGGGTCTGGGGCATGACCCCTTCGTCGGCAGCGATAACCATGGCGACCAGGTCGATGCCGGCGGCGCCGGCCACCATGTTTTTGACGAATTTTTCATGGCCCGGTACATCGACAATGCCCAGCAGTTGACCATCCGGCAGCATCAGGGAAGCAAACCCCAGTTCAATGGTAATGCCCCGGGTTTTTTCTTCCTTGAGCCGGTCCGGATCCACCCCGGTCAAAAGTTTGACCAAACTGGACTTGCCGTGATCAATGTGTCCGGCAGTACCGAGAATCAATTGTTCCAAGAATGATTCCTCATGAACCGGATTTTCTGTTGCGCAAATAATCAAACAGGTAAGCCAGCCCGACCAGGACAATGCCCAGCCCCAGTCCCGTGACCGCCGGGGCACCGGAATAAAAAATCCGGATCAACAGAAAACCGAAAACGATTCCCACAATCGCCCGGGTGATAAGTGTCTGTGGTTCCTTCACCTTGCCCGCCTTTTTTCGACTTGGATTTTGGTTTTTGCCTGATTTTCCATTATTAATACAGGTCGGTGGTCCGGTCAATACATAGTTACCCCTGGCGGGCGCATAAAAAAGGTCCGGCACCCGCAAAGGGTACCGGACCTGGCAGGCCGTCAGGCATAACCTCGTTTATGTTTTACATCAGGGCCGTTTCCGGATGAAAGACATTGACCTCTTTCAGGTCGTCGCCCAGGTATTCCCGTTCGTTGGGCCCCAGGATGCCCAGGGAAAGACAGATCAGCGTCCACAGGTGAACCACGTGGTAGTGGCCTTCGTAGAACTCGCTGAGTTCGTGAATCTGGGCGTGGCAGTTGTGGCAGGCCGCGATGCAATATTCCGCGCCGGTGCGCCGGATCTGCTCGTCCTTGATCCGGCCGTATTCCAGCCGCTGATCCTTGAAGCCGGACTGGAGAAAACCGCCGCCGCCGCCGCAGCAGAAGTTGTTGGACTTGTTGGGGGTCATGTCGATGAAGTTCTCTTCGCCGACCACGGATTTGACCACAAAGCGCAGGTCATCGGCCACGGGATCGCCGAAGCTTTTGCGGATGATCTGGCAGGGATCCTGAACGGTGAACTTGATGCCCAGGTCCTTGTTCCAGTCGGAGTTGACCTTGAGCTTTCCTTCCCGGATCCACTTGGCGTAATATTCGTAAATGCTTTTGATTTCCAGGTCGGTGTCGATGTTGAATTTCTGCTGTCCGGACCGGACAGAAAAGGTGACGTGCCCTCACTCCGTGTTCAGGTACGTCTTACAGCCCAGGGCCTGGGCGTGTTCCAGGGAGGTCCGGGTGACGTGCTCCCAGTCCTTGTCCTCGGCCAGGAACATGCAGTAGTTTTCTCCGCCCCAACCCTTGGTGCCGTAAGTCCAGTCAACGCCGGCCAGGTGGAGAATCTTCCACAGGGGCACCAGTTCGTCGGGCTCGGTGACCGGTTCCCGGGAGTTCTGGTTCAGAAAGAATTCGGCGCCCTGTTTGTCGATGGGCGCTTCCAAGTCCTTGAATTCCGGCTGCGCTTCCCGGTATTCCTCCAGCACGTCTTCCACCACAAAGGTAAAGTCTTCGGTGGTGGCGCCCATGGCGCTGCATCCTTCGGTCTTCAGGGCCATGTCACAGGAGCCCAGGATACCCTTGGGGCGTTCCTCCCGGGGGCGGCTGGCCCGGGCATAGTAGACCAGCTGGGGAATATTGATTTCCATGGGGCAGACATAAATGCACCGCTGGCACATGGTACACATCCACGGCCAGTTGGATTTCTTGATTTCCTCGTCCATTCCCAGCGCGGCCATCCGCAGAAACTTGCGGGGATCCATGCCGTCCAGACCGGTCGCCGGGCAACCCGAGGCACAGGCGCCGCAGGTAAGGCATAGATTCAGGTTGCCTTCCTGGGGCAGCAGTTTTTTGACTTCGTCAATGAAGCCGCTCTCCTTTTTTTTACCGAGTTTAATCGCCTCTTCAGCCATTTTTGAATTATCCTCCATTATATATCGTTTACCACATCTGTCGCATGTTTCAGGCTGACGGTCGGTTCGTCAGCAAGAAATATATATCACAGTGAAAATCAGGAAACAATATTTTTTCCAATTTGCGGGTTCCAAATTTTTACGCAGAATAAAAATTTCTGTGTTTACCGGGTTGGGCCTGCTTAGACGATAAACCGCTGCGCCATATCCTTGGCACCGCGGCTGGAGTCCCGCATGGCGCCAGCGCCGGCATTGATTTCCCGGCTCTTGTCAGATACCTTGCCGGTGGAGCGGTCCACGGCGGCAATGTCATTGGCGATTTCGGCCGCCACCATGGAAGATTGGGCGATGTTTTCATTCACATCATCAATACCGGAAGAGGCCTTGGCAATATTGCTGGCAATCTCCCGGGTGGTGGTGGTCTGCTGTTCCACGGCGGTGGCAATGGAAGAGACCATCTCATTGACATCATTGATAATATTGGTGATCTGGGTGATTTCCGTAATGGTGCCGGAGGTGGAGGTCTGGATACCCTCGATTTTTTCCTTGATTTCCATGGTGGCCTCGGAAGTGGCATTGGCCAGTTCCTTGATTTCGTTGGCGACCACTGCAAAGCCCTTGCCGTATTCCCCGGCCCGGGCGGCCTCAATGGTGGCATTCAGGGCCAGCAGGTTGGTCTGATCGGATATCTCGGCGATCGTCTCCAGCACTTCCCCGATTTCCCGGGCTGCCCGGCCCAGCTCCTCCACCTGCCGGGTGGCGGCCGTGGCCTGGGAAACCGCGCTTTCGGTCATGCGGCTGGCGTTTTCGGAATTCTTGGCCACCTCGGTGATGGTGGCCGACATCTCCTCGGTGGAAGAGGCCACCATTTTTACGTTGCCGGCCGCGTTGTCCATGGTTTCCGAGACGGTTTCCATGTTGGCGTTCATCTCTTCGGCCGCGCTGGCCACGGCGTTGGATTTGGCCCGGTTGTTTTCGATGAGCTTCATCATTTCTTCGGTCAGGCCCACCAGCTGGCTGGCCGCCTCATCCATCTGGAACGACTGGTCGCGGGTCACCTTCATAACCAGCTGCATCTTTTTCATGAACTTGTTGAACCACTTGGCCAGTTCACCCTGTTCGTCGTGGGGATAATCCCGGTCACTGCGATCAGGTTCGTGAACGCGGGCGGTCAGATCGTTCTGGGCTTCGGCAATATCGACGGCAAGTTTTTTGCCGATGGTAATCACGTCCTGGACGGTGGTCAGCAGACCGCGCAGCATGAACCAGGTAAAGGCGCCCAGGGTGATCAGCAGAATGGCGGCCAGGCTCCAGTAGGCCAGCGCCGACAGGCGCAGATAAAACATCAGGGTGATCATTACCGCGGTCAGGGGAATCATTCCCAACAGCAATTTGAATCTGATACTTATTCGTTTCCATCTTTCCAAGCCCATGGCCCTACTCCTTGTTTCTGGTTATAGCCGGCCCTTGCGCAGAATGGCCATCATCAGCCAGACCCCCAGCACGGCCGCCCCGGTAAAGCCGATCAATCCAAACAGGGAAAATCCGTATAGCAGCGGCGGCACCTTGGCGATAATGACCATGGCCGATCCGATCAGGAGCCCCGCGATGATAATGGCAAACGACAGGCGGTTGCTGACCTGATCCAGGGTGGTTGTCAAATTTTCAAATCCCCGGTGTTCCAGGTTAATGGTAATTTTTCCGTCCCGCAGCCGCCGGGAAAGGTCCAGCAGGTCATCGGGAAACTGCCGGACAAAATGACCCAGCTCGCCGGCGGTGGCGAGCAGTTCGCCGGCCACGCGGCCCGGCGCGAACCGGGCCAGCTTGACCTTTTTCATAAACGGCGCGGCATGGCTGATGACGTCGAACTCCGGGTCCAGCCGCTTGGCAATGCCTTCTATGGTGGCGATGGCTTTGATCATCAAGAAAACATTGGGCGGCATGCGCAGCCGGTGGCGGGTCAGCATGTCCAGCAGGGAATATAGCAGCTCCCCGATCTGCATGTCCTTGAGCGACCGGTAAAAATAGAGATTGACGAAATCGGACAGGTCTCTTTCCAGGGCGCCGGCATCCGGCTCGTCATCCCAGATGGCTATCTGCAGCAGCACCTGTGCCGCCCGGGCCGGGCGCTGGCGCACCAGGTTGTCCAGCAGATCGACGAACATTTCCCGGTGTTTCAGATTGACGCTGCCCATCATGCCGAAGTCCAGGGGACAGATGACGTTTCCGGGCAGCACAAAGAGATTGCCGGGATGGGGATCGGCATGAAAAAAACCGTCAATGAAGACCTGTTTCATGGTGCCGTCCGTGACGCGCCGGGTGATCTCTTTGGTATCATACCCGTCTTTTTCCAGCCGGTCGACGTCGGAGATTTTGATCCCTTCCACATATTCCAGGGTGATCACCCCGGTGGTGGTGTACTCCCGGTAGACGCCGGGCACGTAAATGGTGGGGTCGTCCGAAAACTGCCGGGCAAACCGCTCCATGTTGGTGGCTTCCACCGTAAAATCCAGCTCCCGCTCCAATACCCGGGCGAATTCCTCCACGATCTTGACGGGGCGGTGGGTGGCAAACTCCTCGACATGTCGTTCCAGCACCCCGGCCAGGTAGAGCATGATTTCCAGGTCCACCTCGATAACCTGGCGAATGCCCGGCCGCTGCACCTTGACGGCGGCCTTGTCTCCGTTGGGCAGCCGGGCCGTGTATACCTGGGCCATGGAAGCCGAGGCCAGCGGCCGTTTGTCCAGGTGTCGAAAAAGGGAGCTCACCGGCGCCTGCAGTTCTTTTTCAATCTTTTCGGCAATGGGTTCAAAATCAGAAGGGGGGACATCGTCCTGAAGCTTGGCCAGCTCGCTGACGATGTCAATGGGAATCAGCCCCGGTTGGGACGAGAGCACCTGGCCGAGCTTGATGAAGGTGGGACCCAGCTCCTCAAAGGCCATGCGCACCCGTTCCGCGCGGGTGTGAGACCGTGTCTGTTCCCGCTGACGCCTGGAAATCAGCTGCAGGCCCGTCTCGACATACTGCTCGATTTTCAGCAGGTCCACGAATTCGCCCAGACCGTACTTGAAAAAGATGGTCAATATCTGACGGTAGCGGGTCAGGTGGCGGTAGGTCCGGCCGATGATTCCGATTTTTCGTATGCTGAGCATGAATGTGTATACCAGGCGCTTGGCGGAGAAAGATTATGTCTGGTCAACGGTGGAGGATTTTTTCAGTTTCTTGATTTCATCCCGGATTTCGGTCAGCTCTTCTTTGGTCGCCAGGCTGGACCGGCTGAGCACGTCCCGCACGCTGCTTTCGACCTTCTCTTCCAGCTTATCGCGGGACTCGTCATAGCGCTTCAGAAAATCGTTGACAAACTTTTTCCCTTCGTTCTCCGAGAGTTCCGCCTGCTTGGCCAGTTCCCTGGCCATGACTTCTACTTCCTCCTTGGTTTTCAGGGCCAGACCAATGCCGGCAAACATGGCTTTTTTGATAAGATCGATCATGGGACATCTCCTTTTAAAAAGTTACTTGCGCCTGTTTCAGGCGTTTTTGCAGATATTCTTTCTGTTGACAGGGAAGATATAATTATTATCCGGCATAACCAACCGCAACGCGCCAGGCCGGCTTTGCCTTCCTCCCCCTCCTTGCCTCAGCGGGGGTTACCCCGCCCAGATGGGCGCTGTTGAAAGCGTGGTGCGGTTCCGCCCGTTTTTTTTGGATAAATATAAAGCATCATCCGCTTTTTTGACAAGATTTTTCCGGTCCCTGGCATGGGTCGGAAAACCGGCCACGCCGAGGCTGATGGTCACATGCAGCCGCCCTTCGTTCTGGTAAGTAATTCGCAGAGACTCGATCTTTTTCCGTATGGATTCGGCCAGGTTGAAGGCGTCCTTGGGCGGTGTTTCATGAAGCAGGAGAGCGATTTCTTCGCCGCCGTACCGGGCCACGATATCCGATCCCCGGCAGCTTTCCCGGATGGTGGCGGCCACTTCTTTCAAGACCAGGTCGCCGGCCTGGTGTCCCCAGGAGTCGTTGAAATGCTTGAAATGGTCGATATCGATCATGACCATGGACAGTTCACGGCCTTTCCGCTTGGCCAGCAGGACCTCCTGTTGCAGCATATTCTGGAAATAGTCGTGATTGTAGAGTTCCGTCAGCCCGTCGGTGACGGCTTTCCGGGAAAGCTCCAGCCGCCCCGCCGCGGACAGGGATATGATTTCCAGGGTTTCCAGCCGCTCCCGGGTAAAGGCGTGGCTGGTCAGGTTGTTTTCAAAATAGAACAGGCCGATCAGCTCCACCTCACCGTTGCCGGCAGTGGCTATAATGGGCAGGCACAGCAGGGATTTGACCCCGTTTTCGCGGATATACGGTTCGGACTGGAGCTTGGGCAAAAGCTGCTGCGGCTCCTGGGCGTTGTGAACCCCCACGCTCCGGCCGGAGCGGGCCACGTAATTCAGCGCCACCCGGGAGAGGTTTTCTTTTTCCCTGACCGGTATGGACT
>CAYTQK010000081.1:0-11833 GCA_964439745.1 uncultured Desulfobacterales bacterium | reverse complement strand
GTATGCCGGCTGCGCCAGCGGCGAATACTTCCGGGATAAAGGCCAGCACGCCCTGATCATTTACGATGACCTTTCCAAGCAGGCCGCCGCTTATCGGCAGGTCTCCCTGCTGATGCGCCGCCCGCCCGGACGGGAAGCTTACCCCGGCGACATTTTCTACAACCATTCCCGGCTGCTGGAACGGGCCGCCAAGCTGAACGATGAACTCGGCGCCGGCTCCCTGACCGCCCTGCCGATTATCGAGACCCAGGCCGGCGACGTTTCCGCCTATATTCCCACCAACGTTATTTCCATTACCGACGGCCAGATTTATCTGGAACCGGACCTTTTCTTCGCCGGTGTGCGTCCGGCCATCAACGTCGGTCTGTCCGTGTCCCGCGTGGGCGGTGCGGCCCAGGACAAGGCCATGAAACAGGTGGCCGGCAACTTGCGCCTGGATCTGGCCCAGTTCCGGGAACTGGAATCGTTTGCCGCCTTCGGCAGCGACGTGGATGAAGCCACCCGGAAACAGCTGACCCGGGGGGAAAGACTGGTTGAAATCCTGAAACAGCCCCAGTATCAGCCGCTTCCCCTGGAAAAACAGGTGGCCATTATTTACGCCGGGACCAAGGGGTACCTGGATAAATACGATACCGACGTTCTGGCCCGGTATGAAGAGGGTCTGTACAATTTCATCGAGAACAATTACGCCGAATTCTTCAGCGGCATTGCGGAGAAAAAGGAACTGACCGATGAACTCGAAGCGCTTCTGCAGAAAGCGCTGGATGCCTATGACGCGGAGTTCAAGGATACCATCTAACTAAATGGCTGCCTTGCATGCGCGAATCAAGATAAGGCATTTTTCACATAAGGGTAAACAGGTATGGCGAGCTTAAAAGAAGTTCAATCAAAGATCACCGGTATTAAAAAGACCAAGAAGATTACCCGCGCCATGAACATGGTGGCCAGTTCCAAGCTGCGCGGCGCCCAGACCGCCATGGAGGCCTTTCGCCCTTACGCGGATAAATTTTCCGAGGTACTGGGCAGCCTGGCGGAAAAATCCGCCGGCGAAGAAACCAGCCCCCTGCTGGTTCCCCGGGACGAAGCCAAGAAGGTGCACATAGTCCTGTGTACCTCGGACAGGGGTCTGTGCGGCGGATTCAACAACAAGTTGATCAACCGGGCCAGCCAGCTGGCCAAGGAGAAGGGCGCGGCGCCCGAGTCCGAAGTGTCCTTTACCTGCTTCGGCAAAAAAGGATTGAAGTGGGCCCAGAAAAATAAATTCGATATCTGGAACGAATATCTCGGGGTCGTCGGCAGCAAGGTAGGTTTTGACGTGGCCATGCAGGCCGGGCGGGAATTGATCAATCATTTCCTGAAACAAGAATGTGATGAGGTATATTTGATTTACGCCGAATTCGGGGGGATGTCCCGGCAGACGCCGATGGTGTCCCAGATTCTGCCGATTCCGCCCATTGAAGCCGAAGATACGGATGCCGAAGTAGCCGAAGGCGGGTATCTGGCCGAGCATATTTGTGAACCGTCACCGGACGAGCTGCTGGGTGAAATGCTGCCGCGGAACGTCTATATTCAGATTTTCAAGGGACTGCTGGAAACTTCAACCAGCGAGCACGCGGCCCGGATGGCTGCCATGGACAATGCCACCAAGGCTTGTGACGACATGGTTGATGAGCTTACCCTGGTTTACAACAAGGCCCGGCAGGCGGCCATTACCGGCGAGCTGATGGATATTGTCGGCGGCGCCGAAGCCCTCAAGGGATAGCCGGTATTGAATATAAAAAATATGATTCAGGATGTATATAACAGCGTTTGCGGGAGGTAATAATGGAAGAAAACATTGGTAGAATTACACAAGTTATGGGGCCGGTTGTGGACGTTGAATTCGAGCCGGGCAAACTGCCCCCGATCCGGGATGCCCTGTTGATAACCAACGCCGCCATCAATGACGAGCCGGACAACCTGGTGGTCGAGGTGGCGCAGCACCTGGGGGACAACGTGGTCAGAACGATTGCCATGGACATCACCGATGGACTGGTCCGGGGTGCTCCCGCCAAACATACCGGAAATCCGATCATGATGCCGGTCGGCGAGGCCGGTCTGGGTCGGGTACTGAACGTTGTCGGCAAGCCCGTGGACGGCCTGGGACCCATCAGCCAGGAAAAGATGGCGCCCATTCACCGGGAAGCCCCGAAATTTACCGAACAGGATACCGAAGTGCACGTTCTGGAAACCGGCGTCAAGGTGATCGACCTGCTGGTGCCCTTTCCCCGGGGCGGCAAGATGGGGATGTTCGGCGGCGCCGGCGTCGGCAAAACGGTTATTATGATGGAAATGGTTCATAATATCGCCATGCAGCACGGCGGTATTTCCGTGTTTGCCGGTGTCGGGGAACGTACCCGTGAAGGCAACGACCTGTATCACGAAATGAAGGATTCCGGCGTTCTGCCGAAAGCCGCCCTGATTTACGGGCAGATGACCGAGCCGCCCGGCGCCCGTGCCCGCGTGGCCCTGTCCGCCCTGACCGCCGCGGAATACTACCGCGATGAAGAAGGACAGGACGTGCTGATCTTCATTGACAATATTTTCCGTTTCACCCAGGCCGGCCAGGAAGTCTCTTCTCTGCTGGGTCGTATTCCTTCGGCGGTTGGTTACCAGCCCACCCTGGCGGTTGACCTGGGCGAACTGCAGGAACGGATCACCTCGACTGACAAGGGTTCCATTACCGCGGTTCAGTGCGTGTACGTACCGGCCGACGACTTGACCGACCCGGCGCCAGCCACGACCTTTGCCCATCTGGACGGTACGGTGGTTCTTTCCCGGCAGATCGCCGAGCTCGGCATTTATCCCGCCGTGGACCCGCTGGACTCCACTTCCCGGATCCTGGACGCCAACTATATCGGTGAGGAGCATTACCGGGTCGCGCGGCAGGTCCAGACAATTCTGCAAAAGTACAAGGAGCTGCAGGATATTATCGCCATTCTCGGTATGGAAGAACTGTCCGATGAAGACAAGCTGACCGTGGAACGCGCCAGGAAGCTGCAACGTTTCCTGTCCCAGCCCTTCCACGTGGCCGAGACTTTTACCGGCATGGCCGGCACCTATGTCAAGGTGGAGGATACCGTTCGGGGCTTTAAGGAAATCTGTGACGGCAAGCACGATGAACTGCCGGAGCGGGCTTTCTACATGGTCGGTACCATTGAGGAAGCCGTGGAAAAAGCCGAAAAGATGAAACAGGAAAAGTAGGCAACCCCGAAACGCTCAGAGGTAGATGATATACAATGGCAAAGATGATACAATTATCGATTGTGACGCCGGAAAAGAACGTGGTCAGCGGGGAAGCCAGCATTGTCATGGCGCCCGGCTCACTGGGTGAGTTCGGCGTTCTGGTGGATCATACTCCTTTTCTGACCTCTCTGAAAACCGGTATTGTCCGGTATACGGACGCCAGCGGCGCCGAAGAGAAAGTATTTGTCAGCGGCGGCTTTGCCGAAGCATTGCCGGACCGGATGACCATACTGGCCGAATCTGCTGAGACCAAAGAGGAGATTGATGTGCGGCGGGCGGAAGAGGCCAAGGCCCGGGCGGAAAAGCGGCTGGCCGAGTCCCACCGGGATGATGTTGATGAAGCCAGAGCGCGGGCGGCCTTGAATCGCGCCTTGCAGCGGATTAACTGCTGTTCGCTGTAGCGCATATTTTTCGGATCAACAGCAGCAGTCAGGCGGTTAACCGGAGCAGGATGATATCCGGAATTGACGCACCGGCTGCCCTGGCCGCTGAAAAACAGTAAAGTACGATAATATAAAGGGCATGTTTTTTAAAAAAAAACATGCCCTTTATTGCTTCTACCCGGATATTTCACTATATTTTTAGGCTATTCGCGAAATATCCGGGCTGATCAACTCGCAACCAACAGGCGGGGACTCGGGGGATGGATAAAAAAACGCAAATGGCCGTGGTCATCCTGGCTGCCGGGCTGGGAACCCGGATGAAGTCGGACAGGGCCAAGGTGCTGCATGAAATAGGCGGCAAATCCATGCTGCATTATGTGCTGGAAAGCGCCCTGGATGTAACGGTGAGCGACAACATTGTGGTTGTGGTGGGCTGTCAGGCTGAAGCCGTTCAAGCCGAGGCGGCCCGTTTGGGGAATTTCCGGTTTGCCTATCAGGCGGAGCAGCTCGGTACCGGCCATGCCGTGTTGTGCGCCCTGGAAAAAGTTCCCGCCTCCGCCCGCCGGGTGGTGATCCTGTGCGGTGATGTGCCGTTCCTTTCTTCCCGGACCATCCAAGGACTGATCGATCAGCAGCAGGAACGCCAGGCGGACGTCTCCCTCTTGTCCGTCCGGCATGATCATCCCACCGGCTATGGCCGGCTGGTTATTAATGAGTCGGGTCAAGTTATAAGAATCGTAGAAGAAGCCGACGCAGATGAAGAAGAAAAAAAGATTACCATTGTCAACGCCGGCACCTATTGCGTGGAAAAATCTTTTCTTGCCTGGGCGCTGGACCGGCTTGAAACCGGCAACGCCCAGAATGAATTGTACCTGACCGATATTGTCGATATCGCCTACCGCAGCCGGCGGGGGGTAACTACCCTGACCATTGACGATGCCTTTGAAGTCATCGGCATCAACAGCGTGGCGGACCTGAACGCCGCCGAAGAGGCGGCGCGTCAAAAAAGCGGGCTTTTGTCTTGACATTCCGTGAGATTGATGGTTACACTTTTATATAATAAAAAGAGGTGGGTTTTTGCGTGAGAAAGATACGGAACAGGTTATTGCCCAGTTCGATGAAATTGAAAATAAGATTTCGAAATTGTTAGAGAAGGTTAACGAATTAGAAGCAGCCAATCAAGGGCTGAAGCAAAAAGTGTCGCAGTTGGAGAGGGAACTCGAGGAGAAGGTGGCAGCAGAAAACCAATTCGCAGAGGAAAAGGCACTGATAAAATCCAGGGTGAACGGGTTGCTGAAAAAAATTGATGAATTTACCGCTGTGTCGGAATAGCTATAGGTCACGATTTCCGAACAAGCTGAAAAGGACGTAGCGCAGTTGGGTGAATACATAACCATAGATCTTTTTGGCAAAAAATTGAAGTTCATGGCGGATGAAAACGTGATCAACGCCGGTCGTGTGGCGGATTTGCTTTTTCAGGAAGTACAGAAGGTTCAGAATATGCAGAAAATGACTCCGGGAATTGACAATTTTACCCAGCTGACCCAGGCAGCCTTGAATATTACAAATGATTTCATCGCGTTGAAAGACAATTATGACAAGCTGCTGAAGGTGGTCATGACCCGGTCAAATCATTTGATCAAGACCCTGGAAACCTGTGAGCAATCCAGGTAGAAGAAGCAACCACCCGATTTTTTAATTATAAGTGCTTCCAGCGATTGGAAACCCGAGAAAGAAGGTCTTAGCCCCCTGTCGTGCAGGTGATTGAAAGATGCTCTTTGTCCCAAACAAAGCAGGATGGGAGCCGTCCCTGATTTTGGTGAGCATGTTCTGCACGTACAGAAAAGCCTGAAGAAATCAAATGGCACCCACGTTGTAAAAACAAGGTCAAAGACCTAACAACACGGCACAATGACGGGGGGCTTTCTTTCTTGGATTTTTTGTGATTTTCCTGCCGTTATTTCCCTTCATCCCTTCTCCCGGAAAAATATCAGAAATGTCCCATGGGCCGGCCCGGTAATATGTATTCCGGTCTGACCGATGATTGCCGGGGCAGGCAGCCTGCCGGTTCCGGCTGAAGAAGTTAGACAGGGAGACCAGGCCGATATTGCTGACAGGCGGGTTGTTTTGTGTCCGCCGGGTTGTGTGTGCAAACGGCGCATCCAAACAAAGGGAAAGTAAAATGGAATATATTATTGCTGCCGCAGTGGCCGGCCTGATCTTGGGCGGGGCACTTGCGTATTGGATAAGAACCGGAGTTTACAATAAAAAGATAAATTTGGCCCGGAATGAAGGCCATCGGATTGTGGAAGATGCCCGGCTGCGGGCGGAAAATCTGATCAAAGAGGCCAAGCTGGAAGCCAAAGACCGGCTCTTTAAGATGAAGAGCGACTTTGATGCGGAAACGGCCGAAACAAAAAATGAAATCAGGAAGCAGGAACAGCGGCTGATTTCCCGGGAAGAGAACCTGGATCGTAAGTATGATCAGATCGAACGCCGGGAACAGGAGGTGCAGAAAAAAGAAAAACGGCTGCAAAAGCGGGAGGAGGATCTCCGGCAGCGGGAAGGCGAATATGACCAGCTGCTGGAAACGCAGAATCGCCGGCTGGAGGAGATCTCCGGCCTGACTGCCGAGCAGGCCAAGGATATCCTGGTGCAGTCCCTGGCCGATGAGGCCCGTCATGACGCCGCCAAGCTGATCAAGCGGGTTACCACCGAGGCCGAAGAAGAGGCGGACAAGAAGGCCAAGCGCATCATTGCCACGGCCATCCAGCGCTATGCCGGAGATTTCGTGGCCGAACGTACCGTTTCCGTGGTGGAGCTGCCGGGCGATGAAATGAAAGGGCGCATTATCGGCCGGGAAGGCCGCAATATCCGGGCGCTGGAGGCGGCCACCGGCATCGACCTGATCATTGACGACACGCCGGAAGCGGTTATCCTGTCCGGATTCAACCCCGTGCGACGGGAGGTGGCCCGCATCTCCCTGCAGCGGCTGATCGCGGACGGCCGGATTCATCCGGCCCGGATCGAGGATGTGGTCGCCAAGGTCACCGCCGAGGTGGATGTGACCATCAAGGAAGCCGGCGAGCAAGCGGCCTTTGACACGGGTGTTCACGGCATCAACCCGGAACTGATAAAGGTGCTGGGCAGCCTGAAATTCCGGACCAGTTATGTTCAGAACGTGCTGCAGCACTCGGTGGAGGTCAGTTTCCTGTGCGGCATCATGGCCACGGAACTGCGGCTGAACGCCAAGAAAGCCCGGCGCATGGGCCTGCTCCATGACATCGGCAAGGCCGTTGACCATGAGGTGGAGGGGCCGCATGCCCTGATCGGATCCAATCTGGCCCAGAAATACGGCGAGTCCGCTGAGGTGGCCCACGCCATTGCCGCCCATCATTAAGACACGCCGCCGGAGGCAGTCTACGACCTGTTCGTGCAGGCCGCGTACGCACCTTCCGGCGCCCGGCCCGGGGCGCGCCAGGTACTGCCGGTGAATTACCTACAGCGGCTGGAGGACCTGGAAAAGATCGCCACTTCCTGCCAGGGTGTGGCCAATGCCGATGCCATCCAGGCCGGGCGCGAGTTGCGGGTGATCGTGGAAAGCGAGCAGATATCGGACGATGATTCGATCCTGCTCAGCCGTGACGTGGCCAAGGAGATCGAAAACAACCTGACCTTTCCCGGTCAGATCAAGGTGACCGTGATCCGGGAGACCAGGGCGGTGGAGTACGCCAATAAATAAAGATCATGAAAACAGTCATAGATATTTTAGAAGAGCGTGGTTTTGTCGAAGCCATGACCCACGCAGAAGAGTTGAAGGAGCGCTGCGCCCAGGGGCCCATTACCTGCTATATCGGGTTTGACCCCACCGCCTCCAGCCTGCACGTGGGCAGCCTGGTGCCGATCATGTCCCTGGCCCACATGCAGCGCAGCGGCCACGCGCCCATCGCCCTGATGGGCGGCGGGACCGGCCTGGTGGGCGATCCCAGCGGCAAGACCGAGATGCGGCAGCTGATTTCCGAAGAAGACGTCAAGGCCAACGTGCAGGGCATCAAAAAACAGTTGTCGAATTTCATCGATTTCGAGGCCGGCAACGCCACCCTGGTCAACAACGCCGACTGGCTGCGCGATCTGCGTTATATTCCCTTTCTGCGGGATATCGGCCGCCATTTCAGCGTCAACCGCATGATCAAGGCGGAAAGCTACAAGATGCGCCTGGACTCGGAAGAAGGGCTGAGCTTTATCGAGTTCAACTACATGCTCCTGCAGGCCTACGATTTTCTCAAGCTGTATGAAAGCCGCGACTGCCGGCTCCAGATGGGCGGCAGCGACCAGTGGGGCAATATCGTGGCCGGCATCGACCTGGTCCGGCGGGTGGCCGGCGGTCAGGCCTACGGCCTGACCTTCCCGCTGATCACCACCAGCAGCGGCGCCAAGATGGGCAAGACCGCGGCCGGTGCCATCTGGCTCGACCCGGAGCGCACCAGCCCCTATAAGTATTACCAGTACTGGATCAACACCCACGACGCCGACGTCAGGCGGTTTCTGTTTTTGTTTACCTTTCTGCCGGCCGAAGAGATCCGGGAAGTGGCCAAGATGGAAGGGGCCGACATCAACAGCGCCAAAACGGTGCTGGCCTTTGAAGCCACCCGCATCGCCCACGGCGAGGAGGAAGCGAAAAAGGCGCATCAGGATACCATTAAGAATTTTGGCGGGCGGAATATTCCGAACAATTTAATGCCATCGAGTAGTACGCCACGAGGCATCGATGGGAAGATACATGCGGCAATGCCGTCTATCTCTGTATCCATGACCGGGGACCAGCATACGGAATTATCATTGTCTACGATTACTCCCGGTCTGGCTGCCGTTGATCTTTTTTGCGACACCGGCCTTGCCCAGTCCAAAGGTGCCGCCAGGCGATTGATTCAGCAGGGGGGAGGCTACATAAACGGTGAACGCGTTGAGTCGGTGGATTACCAAGTGACAAAAAACGATATCAAGGACGGGGAAATCGTTCTTCGCGCCGGCAAGAAGAAATACCATACGATTAAAGTGAAGAATGACCACCAGGGGGCAAATCTGTCAGATATCGATACTGATCAATCTTGACAACAGCGTCGGGATTTTTTATAGCAAGTAAAAATTGTACAGGTAGCAGGGTGCCGTTTGCGCCGGTTGGATTGGCCGGCACAGAACGGGTAAAAGGAAAGATGGTGCAAGTCCATCGCATGCCAGCCGTTGCCGTAAACGGGGACGAGAGCCGCACAGGCCACTTCCGGAAAATCCGGGGGGAAGGCGCGGCTTGAGACTGATCCGTAAGCCGGAAAGCCTGCCCTGCTGCTGAATCAATCGGATTTCTGCTGGAGCAAATCCTTCTGAGAAACGTTTTCAGGAGGTATGTTATGCCAGCGGATATCCATCGGCAGATCGGGGCCGTCATCACCCGTCTGACCCGCCACCAGGACCTTTCCCGGGAAAAAGCCGCCCGGGTCTTTGCCGCCATCCTCAACAACGACACCACTGCCATGCAGCAGGGCGCCCTGCTGGCCGCCCTGGCCGCCAAGGGGGAAACCGCCGCGGAAATCGCCGGGGCCTGGGAGGCCATCTTCCGCCTGGACACGGTCCGCGCCGACCTGGATGCGGGCCGGCCGCTGGTGGAAAATTCCGGCACCGGCATGGACGCGGTCAAGACCTTCAACATCAGCACGGCCGCAGCAGTGATCGCGGCCGCCGGCGGCATCCCCATGGCCCGGCACGGCGCCCGTTCCATTACTTCGGCCTGCGGCACGGTGGACATGGCCGAGGCTCTGGGCGTGGATGTCGAGTGCCCGGTGGAAATCGTGGCCGCAAGCATTCGCACAGCCGGCATCGGCCTGTTCAACGGCATGAGCCCGGCTGTTCATCCCCGGGCCCTGGGCCGGGTTCTCTCCCAGATCCATTTCGGTTCCATTCTCAATACCGCCGCCTCCCTGGCCAATCCAACCCGGCCGACCGTCGGGCTGCGCGGGGTGTACGACAGCCGGATGATCGGACCGGTCATCCGGGTCATGCGGGCCATCGGGTATCGGAAAGCCATAGTCCTGCATGGCCGGGTGGATGGCATCCGGAACGGCGGCATGGACGAAGCCTCGGTCTGTGGTCCCACCGACTGCGCCCGGCTGGACGACGACGGCGGCATCGAGCAATTTGTCATCCGGCCGGAAGAATACGGCCTGGCCTGCCATGATCCGGCGGAACTGGCCCCGGCCGCGGACCTGGCCGCCGAAGCCCGGCGGTTCACGGCGCTCCTGGATAACCGGAAGAACGGTGCCGCCCGGGCGGCTGTTCTACTCAATGCCGCCCTTATCTTTTATGTCGCCGAAACGGTTCCCACCATCAAAGCGGGACTGGCGCGGGCGGAGGCCCTCCTGGCCAGCGGCCGGGCCGGGCAGACCCTGACCGCCTGGGTGGCCGCCCAGAACCGGGAGCCGGAAGCCGGCCTGCGCCGGCTGCGACAGTTGCGGGCGGAGGCGCCGTCCAGCCGGAGGGCCTCATGAAACTGGTGCTGACCGGCCGCAGAAAACTGGAAGTCCGGCCGCAGGACCAGCCGCCGGCCGTGCCGGCGGGTGAGACGCGGCTGCAGGTACTGTATTGCGCCATCTGCCGCACCGACGCCAAGATGTGGGCCCGGGGGCACCGGGACCTGGTGCTGCCGCGGGTGCCGGGCCACGAGATCGTGGCCGCCGACGAACAGGGGCGGCGATACGCGGTCTGGCCTGGCCGCAGCTGCGGCCGCTGTCCCGACTGCCGGGCTGGCCGGGAAAACCGCTGTGAAGAAATTAAGATTATCGGATTCCACCGGGACGGGGGCTTTGCCCGGGAGGTGCAGGTTCCGAAAACCAGTCTCCTGCCGCTGCCCGATACCCTGGCGTCTCGCCTGGCCTGTTTTGCCGAGCCGCTCGGCTGCGTCCTTCACGGATTGCAAACCGCCGGCATCGGGGCCGGGGAGCGGGTTGTGGTTCTTGGCGGCGGCACCATGGGGCTGCTGGCCGGTATGGCGCTGGTCACCGCCGGTAGTCGGCCGGTCATCCTGGAAAAGGAACCGGCCAAGATCGAACGGGCGCGCTCGTTCCTGGATGAGGCGGGGGTTGAGTGCGTTGCCAGGATATCCCAAGAGCGCTTTGCCGCGGCCATTACGGCCTGTCCCGATCCGGCTGCCTTCGGCCAGGGGCTGGAGAAGCTGGCCAAAGGCGGCCGGTTTTGTTTTTTCAGCGGGCTGGCCGGCGAGCAGCACCTGTCCACCGCCATGGTCAACCAGATTCACTACCGGGAACTCGTTGTCTCCGGCTCCTACGGACTGAATCGGTCAGATATGAATAATGCCTTGGTTTTACTGAATAATAATCAAAGGTCGGTCAAGCGGCTGATCCAGGCAGTGGCCCCTCCGGCGCAGGTGCCGGAGGTGCTGGATGACGTTCTGAGCGGACGTTCCTTCCGATATATAATTGATTTTACATATTAAATATAGGTTTCGGGTCTTGCGGCCCGAAGTCTGCATTCCGGCTGCAAGGGGCAATTTTTTTGAAAACATGATTTTTTTGGTGGAAAATCTCTTGACAAGGTCTTTTTGAACGCGTATAAAGTTAATTTTTCATGAGGCGGCGAAGCCAATCGCGACTCTGAAAAAAACAAAATTTGAAAAAAAGACTTGACAAGATAGATATCAAACGCTATCTTAATTAAGTTCAGCTTGATCTTTGAAAACTAAATAGTAACAGCATGCTCGGATTTGACCCAATTGATTCTGTCGCTTCCGGTAATAACTGGTAGCGACTTTTTGATTTTAATTGGAGAGTTTGATCCTGGCTCAGATTGAACGCTGGCGGCGTGCTTAACACATGCAAGTCGTACGAGAACGCTTCAGCTTGCTGAAGCTAGTAAAGTGGCGCACGGGTGAGTAAGGCGTGGGTAATTTGTCTCTAAGTTCGGGATAACATTGCGAAAGCGATGCTAATACCGGATAATATCTTCGAAACCCCGGTTTTGAAGATCAAAGGTAGCCTCTACATGTAAGCCTCTGCTTAGAGAGAAGCTCGCGTACCATTAGCTTGTTGGTGAGGTAACGGCTCACCAAGGCGACGATGGTTAGCTGGTCTGAGAGGATGATCAGCCACACTGGAACT
>CAYTQK010000080.1:762-12246 GCA_964439745.1 uncultured Desulfobacterales bacterium | reverse complement strand
GCCGAGGGGCGGAATCGAACCACCGACACGGGGATTTTCAGTCACCTGCTCTACCTGCTGAGCTACCTCGGCATGCTGTAAACAAAGTAACTTCTAATAGACGCAGCCGGTCTTGTCAAGAATTTTTCTCCGAAAGAAACAACCCCTGTTTTTTAAAATACTTTTTTGCCGGAAAACGTGCCCCCGGCGGGGTTCATCTGCTTTCCGTCCCCATGTCCCCGAAGACGCTCTGCACCAGGGTGCAGGCGGCCAGGCAGGCGGTGTCTGCTTTCAGAATACGGGGCCCCAGGGAGACTGTGACAAAGCCGCGGCTTTCGGCCCGTTCGATTTCTTCGGCGGTAAAACCGCCTTCCGGGCCAAGCAGAATGGTCGCTGCCGCGGCCTCCGGCATAACGGCGGCAGCGGCCGCCAGGGGCCGTCCGCCCCGGGCGGTGAAAATGAGGTTGGCATCCTGCGGCCGGATTTCCGCCAGCGCCTCATCCAGCAGAACCGGCGGCAGCATCTCCGGTATCCGGTCCCGTTCACATTGCTTGACGGCTTCTTTGGCAATGGTTTCCCAGCGGCTGATCCGTCCGGACAGCCGTTTGGGGTCGGGTTTGACCACGGCATGTTCCGTAAAAACCGGCTGCCAGGCGGCCATGCCCAGTTCGGTGAGCTGGCGCACCAGGGTATCCATTTTCTTGTTTTTGAGAAACGCCTGCATTACCGTAATCCGGGCAGGCGACTCGTTGTGGCCGGACAGGACTTCGGTAACCGCGGCTTCCACCCCTTCCGCCGTTACGGCTGTAATACGGGCGTTGTACTGGTAGCCGGTATTATTGAACAGGCGGATAGCCGTGCCGGGCTGCAGGCGCAGCACATTCCGGATGTGGCGGGCATCGGATTCGCCGAGCCGGCAGACGGAACCGGTTTCAATAACCGGCTGGTCGATAAAAAATCGTCTCATGAGTAAAGTGGTCCGTTTTGATTGCTTTTATGCTATCAACGGCAGCGGCGGAATTCAAATAAAACCGGAACAGAACCGGTTTCCCAGCCCCTTGCCGGAAGGATGCAAAGCGGCAAATACCTTGACATCCGGCCTTTTGGATGGTATAAAAGATAAATAACTTCAATAGCAAAGATAGTGTGGCGGTGATAATCACTACTCTTCGATTGGGAGCCGCTGTGGCAGCAGCCGATAAAATTGCGGTCAAGGCAACTCGCCCGAAGGGTGAAATTTTCCAACATGAAATTTGCAAAAAAAGCCTCATGTCGGACATGACAGTTTGTCTTCTCAGAAATGGTCCGAAATTCATTACAAGACATTGTATATTATATGAAAATTTATAAATGTCGAAAAATTTTATGAAATATTCAGGTTAGGGGGAGACATGACGGACAATAACGAAAAATCAGCCGTCAACGGAAATGATGACGGCCGGCAGCAAAGTCCGCCGGAAGTGATGGACGAGGATATGGAAATTCTCGAAATGACGGAACGAACCCTGGAAGTGCCGGGATCCCGGGATGAAGAAACCATTGATCTGGATGAATTAATGGATGATGAAGACGGCCTGGATATTATCGATCTGACGGACGAAGCCGACGGCGGGGATGATGTCCTTGATTTGACTGAAGTAGAAGATGACACCGATGAAGATATCGTTGAATTAACCGATGAAGTCTCCGGAGATGACGATATTGTTGAACTGACGGATGAAGTTTCCGGGCAGGACGAAGATGTTCTTGAGTTGAGGGACGAAGTGGGCACAGATGAAGATGTCGTGGAATTGACGGAAGAGCTCGGAGCGGACAGCGAAGACATTCTGGAGTTGACCGAGGCGGTAGACGAAGAGGAACCGCTGGAGTTGACCGAGGCTGTCGGGGAAGAGGATGAGCCGCTGGAACTGACCGAGGCGGCCGGAGAGGAAGAAGAGGATATCCTCGACCTGACCGAAGCCATGGCGGCCGAAGATGATGATATCGAGGTGACCGAAGAGCCGGCCGGGGTGGATGATGAGGTTTTTGACCTGACCGATGTTTTTGATGATATGGATGCCCAGGCTGCCGAAAAAAGCGGTTTTTCGGCAGCGACCGTTGATGAAGAAGAATTGCACCTGGCCACCAACACCGTGGAAACGCCCGAGGATTCCCTGGTGGATGATGAGCTGCTGGAGCTGACCGACGATGTGGCCATGGTCGGGGATGATGATGAGTTGCTGAAAATGACCGAGACCTCGGAATTGTCTGTCGAAGATCTGGCCTACGTTGACCAGGCCGAAGATTTTGCCGCCGAAAACGGTGTTACCCCGGAGGAGGCCACCATCACCGGCGCGGACAGCGACGAAGAGGATGTTTTGGACCTGACCGACGAATCCCTGTTTGCCGATGCCGCTGAGACCGAGAAGGCTGCCGTAGACGTTGAGGGTGGGTGGACGGAAAATGATGAAGTGGAATTTTCCGACACGGTGGAGATGGGCGAAATCGAGCCGGCCGAAGGTCCCCTGGAGGCCGAGCCGGAGAGCCGGGAGGCGGAACCCGAGCCCGAGGCTGCCGGCGAGTTTTCCGAGTCCCTCAACGAGGAGCTGGAAACCGCCCTGGATACGTCCGCGGACGCCGTTGACGAAATCGACCCTCACACGGCCCGCAAGGTTTCGGCGCGGGTGCACAATCGCCGGGAAATCGAGATTCCCAGCGATTTTAATTCGGACACCATTCATGCCTGGCATGAAAGTCTCAAGCAGCAGATGGCCGCGGCCGGCATGGAATCAATTTCCGAGAAAAACCTGGAGAACGCCCTGGCCCGGGCCATCAAAGAAACCTATGCGGAAAAGCTGGAACAGATGATTGCCGGGGCCGTGGAAAAAGCCATTCAGCAGGAAATTGAAAAACTCTCCCGCCTGGTGGGCGGTGACGAATAAACAGCCGCTCAATTTCGGTTGAAATTCCCAAGGGATTATTTATATAATCCCTTTTTTATTATTTTGACGGCTGCCCTGAATATTATGTAGGCCGAAACGGAAACAGGAGAAGATGAGCGCTACAGAATTGCAAAAAGGTTATGAACCCGCCGGCGTGGAACAGCGCTGGTACGCCTTCTGGGAGGAGAACAAGCTTTTCGCCGCGCCGGAAACGGCCGCCGGGGAAAAGGCCTATTCCATCGTCATTCCCCCGCCCAACGTGACCGGCATGCTCCACATGGGGCACGCCCTCAACATCACCCTGCAGGACATTCTCTGCCGTTACCGCCGCCTCTGCGGCGACAGCGTGCTGTGGATGCCGGGCACTGATCACGCCGGGATTGCCACCCAGAACGTGGTCGAAAAAAAGCTGCTGGCCGAGAACACCGACCGGCACGCCCTGGGCCGGGAAAAGTTTATTGAGCGGGTCTGGGAGTGGCGCCGCCAATATGGCGGCACCATTGTCAACCAGCTCAAGCGCCTGGGCGCTTCCTGCGACTGGGACCGGGAACGGTTCACCATGGACGACGGTCTTTCCCGGGCCGTGCGCACCGTTTTCGTCCGCCTTTACGAGGAGGGCCTGCTCTACCGGGGTGAATACCTGATCAACTGGTGTCCCCGCTGTCACACCGCCATCGCCGATATCGAGGTGGAGTACGAGGAACAGGCCGGCGGCCTCTATTATATCCGCTATCCGTTGGCCGACGGCGACGGCGGTTTCGTGGTGGCCACCACCCGGCCGGAAACCATGCTGGGCGATACGGCCGTGGCCATCAACCCGGAAGACGAACGCTACGCCGGTATGGGCGGACAGAGCGTCCGCTTGCCCCTGACCGACCGGGTCATCCCGGTCATTGAAGACAGCTACGTGGATGTCTCCTTCGGTACCGGCGCCCTCAAGATCACCCCGGCCCACGATCCCAACGACTTCGAAATCGGCCGCAAGCATAACCTGGAGACCATCAAGGGCATTGACGAAACCGGCGTCATGAACGAGGCCGCCGGGGAACGTTTTGCCGGACTGGACCGGTTTGAATGCCGCCAGGCCGTGGTGGCGGCCCTGGAAAAAGAGGGCCTGCTGGAAAAGGTGGAGGAATACCAGCACTCGGTGGGCACCTGCTACCGGTGCCACACGGTGGTCGAACCCAACCTGTCCCGGCAGTGGTTCGTCAGCGTCAAGCCCCTGGCCGAAACAGCCGCCCGGGCGGTGGCCGATGGCCGCACCCGCATCGTGCCGCCCAACTGGGAAAAAACCTATTTTGAGTGGCTGGACAATATCCGTGACTGGTGCGTTTCCCGCCAGATCTGGTGGGGGCACCGCATCCCGGCCTGGTACTGCCTCGACTGCGACCGTGAGATCGTCAGTGAAACCGCGCCGGAATCCTGCCCGGACTGCGGCAGCCGCGACCTGCGCCAGGACGAGGACGTGCTGGATACCTGGTTCAGTTCGGCCCTGTGGCCTTTTTCCACCCTGGGCTGGCCCGACCAGACCCCGCTGCTGAAGACCTATTATCCCACCAGCGTCCTGGTGACCGGCTTTGATATCCTCTTTTTCTGGGTGGCCCGGATGATGATGATGGGGCTGCATTTCATGGACGAGGTGCCCTTCCACGACGTTTACATCCATGCCCTGGTGCGGGACAAGGACGGCAAGAAGATGAGCAAATCCACGGGCAACGTCATCGACCCCATCGACGTCATCAACCGCTACGGCGCCGATTCCCTGCGTTTTACCCTGGCGGCTTTTGCCGCCCAGGGCCGGGATGTCAAGCTGTCCGAAAGCCGCATCGAAGGCTACCGTCATTTTATCAACAAGCTCTGGAACGCCGCCCGGTTTTCCCTGATGCATTTCCCGGGGGATTACCGGAACGAGGGGCTGGCCGACTGCTGCCTGGCGGATCGCTGGATCCTTTCCCGGCTGGCGGCCGTGCGGACGGAGTTTACCCGGGCCCTGGACGAGTATAAATTCAACGAGGCCGCCTCGGCCCTGTACCGCTTCGTCTGGCACGAGTTCTGCGACTGGTACCTGGAAGCGGTCAAGGCCGACCTGTACGGCAACAAGACCGAGGTCCGCCAGGACGGCTCCCGCCGGGTTCTCTGGCGGGTTCTCCACGACACCCTCATCATGCTGCATCCGGTCATCCCCTTTGTCACCGAGGAAATCTGGCAGGTGCTGCCCGGCACCGACGGTTCCATCATGGAAGCCGCCCTGCCGCGGGCAGGCGAGGGCGGGGTCGCGGCCGATCCCGCGGCCGAGGCCGAGATGGGCCTGGTCATCGACGTCATCACCGCCGTGCGCAACGTGCGCGGAGAGATGAACATTTCCCCCTCCCAGGCGCTGGCCGTGCGGGTGCAGACCGGTGACCAGGCGGCGGCCCGCTGCCTGAACGCGCAGTCGGATCTGATAATCACCCTGGCCCGCCTGACCGATCTGGTCGTGGAAGCACCGGCAGAAAAACCTGCTTCGGCCGCCACCTCGGTGGTGGACCAGGCCACGGTCTATGTTCTGCTGGAAGGCGTTATTGATATCGAGAAAGAGAGCGCCCGTATCCGCAAGGAAATGGCCAAGCTGGAAAAAGAGATCAGCAAGTCGGCGGCCAAGCTGGAAAATCCGGATTTCCTCAACAAGGCCCCGGCCGAGGTGATCGACAAGGTGCGGGCCGGGCAGCAGGGCCTGCTGGAAAAACGGGACAAGCTGCAGGCCACCCTGGACAAGGTCAGTGAACTGCGGTAAACAAGGTCGGACCCGGATCTGGACGGAACAATGCCATGGATATGGAACAATTGATCAAGGCCGCCCTGGCCGAAGACATCGGCATCGGCGATATTACCACCGAGAGTATCATCCCTGCGGACGCCGCCGGAAGTGCCGTGATCGTGGCCAAGGAGCCGCTGGTGCTGGCCGGTCTGGATGTGGCCGGCCAGGTCTTTGCCATGCTCGATCCGGACTGCCGCGTGGTCACGGATTTTAGCGACGGGCAGGCGGTCGAGACCGGGACCACCGTTTTTTCGGTGGCCGGTCGCATGCGGGCCCTGCTGCAGGGAGAACGGACCGCCTTGAACTTCGTACAGCGCCTGTCCGGCATTGCTACCCTGACACGCTCTTACGCGGAGATTTTGGCCGGCTCCGGTGTCCGCCTGGTGGATACCCGCAAGACGACCCCCGGCTGGCGGGCTTTGGAAAAAGCCGCCGTGCGTTCCGGTGGCGGGCATAATCATCGTTTCGGCTTGTTTGACGGAATATTGATCAAGGATAACCATATCGTGGCCTGCGGCGGCATCACCGCCGCCATCGAACGGGCCCGGGCCAACGCCCATCACCTGGTCAAGATCGAGATCGAGGTGTCGGACGTGGCCGGTGCCGAAGAAGCAGCCGCGGCCGGGGCCGACGTAATCATGCTGGACAACATGACCACCGCCACCATCAAGGAGGCGGTGGGGCGGATCAACGGCCGGGCCCTGATCGAGGTGTCCGGATCGGTGACCCGGGACCGTCTGGCAGAACTGGCCGCTGCCGGCGTGGATATCATTTCCGCCGGCAGTCTGACCCATTCGGCCCGGGCCATGGACCTGAGCATGCGGATCACGGCCGGGTGAAAGAGGGGCCGCGGCGCCCGGACCTTGCGGTAACATTCATAATTCCTGTAATCCATGATACCTATTCGCGACGCCAATCCTTCGCAGACCCATCCGGTCGTCAACAACGTCCTGATCGGCATCTGCGTGGTGGTCTATATCCTCGAGATCACCTATCGCGGCGGTCTGCCCGGATTTGTGGCCCGGTACGGTCTGGTGCCGGCCGAACCCCGGCTGTTCGCTTTTTTTACCTCCATGTTCATGCACGGCGGGTTCTGGCACCTGCTGCTCAACATGTGGTTTCTGTATATCTTCGGGGACAATATCGAAGACCGGCTGGGTTCGGTCCGGTACGCGATTTTTTACCTCCTGTGCGGTCTGGCTTCGGCCCTGGCCCATTTTCTGCTGACTTCCCATCCGGGCGTACCCGTGGTCGGTGCCAGCGGCGCCATTGCCGGCGTCATGGGGGCCTATTTTGTGCTTTTCCCCACTGCCCGGGTGCTGACCCTGGTACCGCTGCTGTTCATCCCCTTCTTTTTTGAACTGCCGGCCTTTATTTTTCTGGGCTTGTGGTTTGTCATGCAGCTGCTCAGCGCCGCCGGCAGCAGCGGTGGTTTTTCCGGGGTGGCCTGGTGGGCCCACGTGGGCGGATTTGTGGCCGGGATTGTCCTGTTGAAACCCCTGGGCGGCTTTGCCCGGCAGGAGTTAACGGAAAATATCCGCAAGGCCGCCGCCCGCAAAACAACGCCGCGTTTCCAGGTCGTCCGGCCCGGGGGCGGCGGCCAGGATCCCCACCTGTATGGTACCATCCAGATCAGCCCGCAGGAAGCGGCCGCGGGAACCGTGAAGACAGTGAATATTCCCTGGGGATTCCAGTCCCGCTTTTACCGGGTAACCGTTCCGCCCGGGACCAGTTCCGGCACCAAGCTGCGGCTGGGCGGCCTGGGCAAAAAGATGCCCGATGGTACCCGGGGCGACGTGTTTTTAAAGGTGATCATAAAATGAAGCATATCCGTAATTTTTCCGTCATCGCCCACATTGATCACGGTAAATCCACCCTCTCTGACCGCTTTATCCAGAAGGCCGACCTGGTCTCCGCCCGGGACTTTCGCGACCAGATGCTGGACAGCATGGACCTGGAGCGCGAGCGGGGCATCACCATCAAGAGCCAGACTATCTGCCTGCCGTATACGGCCGCCGACGGCCAGCTCTACCATCTCAACCTGGTGGATACCCCGGGGCACGTGGACTTTTCCTACGAGGTCTCCCGGGCCATTGCTTCCTGTGAAGGTGCCCTGCTGCTGATCGACGCCAGCCAGGGGGTGGAGGCCCAGACCGTGGCCAATCTCTACCTGGCCATGGAGCATGACCTGGAGATTATTCCGGTCATCAACAAGATCGATCTGCCCTCGGCCGATGTGGACCGGGTGCTGGAGCAGATCGAGGACGACCTGGGGCTGGACCTGGAGACGGCCCACCAGATTTCCGCCAAGGAGAATATCGGCATCGAAGCGGTGCTGGAAAGCATTGTCAAGCGGCTGCCGCCGCCCACCGGCGATCCCGAGGCGCCCCTGCGGGCCCTGATTTTTGATTCGGCCTATGATGATTACCGCGGGACCATCGTGCACTGCCGGATCTTTGACGGCAGTGTCGCCCCGGGTGACGAGATCCTGCTGATGTCCAACCGGGCCGTCTACAAGGTGGAGGAAACCGGCATCTTCCAGATTGTCCGCAAGCCGGTCAAGCGTTTGTCCGCCGGCCAGGTGGGCTATATCATCGCCGGCATCAAGACCGTCAGCGACACCCGCAGCGGTGACACCATTACCTTGAAAAGCCGGCCCTGCGCCAAACCCATGCCGGGATATGAAGATGCCAAGCCGATGGTGTTCTCCTCCATTTTTCCCATTGCCTCGGATGAGTACGAAGAACTGGCCATCGCCCTGGACAAGCTCAAGCTCAACGACGCCTCGCTGGTATATGAGAAGACCACCTCCGCCGCCCTGGGGTTCGGCTTTCGCTGCGGTTTTCTGGGGCTGCTGCACCTGGAAATCGTGCAGCAGCGCCTGGAACGGGAATATGACCTGTCCCTGCTGATCACGGCGCCCTCGGTGCGCTATGAGATCATCCGGTTGGACGGATCCTCCCTGATGATCGACAATCCCGATGAGTATCCCGATCCGGTGGAGATCGCCAGCACCCGCGAGCCCTTTATCCGGGCCTCCATTATCACCCCGGACCGCTACATGGGAGCGGTCATGAACCTGTGCATGGAACGCCGGGGGACCAGCACCACCTATCACTACCTGACCGGCGACCGGCTGGAGATGATTTTTGAAATGCCCCTGGCCGAGGTGGTTTACGATTTTTACGACAAGCTTAAAACCGTCACCCAGGGATACGGCTCCCTGGACTACGAGATCAAGGAGTACCGGGAGTCCGACCTGGTCAAGCTGGATATCCTCATCAACGGGGAGAAGGTGGACGCCCTGTCTCAGCTGGTTCACCAGGACAAGGCCGTGGACCGGGCCCGCCACGTCTGCGAAAGGCTGCGGGACGAGATTCCCCGCCAGATGTTCAAGATCGCCATTCAGGGGGCCATCGGAGCCAGGATCATCTCCCGCAAGACCATCTCCGCCCTGCGCAAGGATGTCACTGCCAAGTGTTACGGCGGGGATATCAGCCGCAAGCGGAAACTGCTGGAAAAGCAGAAAAAAGGCAAGAAGCGCATGAAAACCGTGGGCAAGGTGGCCATTCCTCAGTCGGCCTTCCTGGCGGTGTTGAAGTCGGACGACAAGTAATCGGACCTGTGAGGGGCCGGGGAGAAGACCGCGTGACCGCAACCAGGGAAATCATTCGCCGGCTGCCGCTTTTCAAGGGCCTGGAGGAGAATTATCTCGACGAGATCATCGGGATGGCCGAAACCCGTGAGTATGGCAAGGCAGAGATAATCTTCAGCGAGGGGGAGCCGGCCAGCGGATTTTACATCGTTCAGTCCGGCCGGATCAAGATCTACAAGCTCTCTTTCGAGGGCAAGGAACAGATTCTCCATATTTACGGGCCGGGCAAGCCTTTTGGCGAGGTGCCGGTGTTTCAGGGCGAATATTTTCCGGCCACCGCCCAGACCCTGGAACCCTCCACCATCATCTTTCTGCCCCGCCGGGAATTTGTCGCCCGCATTACTGCCAATCCCTCCCTGGCCATGAACATGCTGGCGGTCTTGTCCATGCGCCTGCGGGAATTCACGGTCATGGTGGAAAACCTGGCCCTCAAGGAAGTGCCCGCCCGCCTGGCCGCCTACCTGCTGGTTCTGGCCGAGGAACAGAAAACCCCGGCCGCCGTCGTCCTGCCGGTTTCCAAGAACCAGCTGGCCGGCCTCATCGGCACCACCCCGGAAACCATCTCCCGCACCCTGACGAAAATGGCCGCCGACGGCCTGCTCGAGGTCAACAACCGGGAGATTACCCTGCTGGATATCGAGGGCATGCGCGAGCTGTCCGAGACCGGGTAGGGCGGCCGGTTTTGCTTACATATCCAGGTCAGGAGGAGGAGCCGGATCTTTTTTTCCGGCTGCTGCCGCTGCGGCGGGGGCGGCGTTTGCGTCCGGAACTTTTCGGGGAGGCCGGCGGACGGGGCAGTTCCAGCCAGTCCGGGTCTGGTTCGGTGCAGGGCAGGGGCCGTTCCATGTATGCCTCGATTTCGGGAATATAAAAGGAATCCCACTCGTCGGCAAAACTAATGGAGGTGCCGGCGGCCCCGGCCCGGCCGGTGCGGCCGATGCGGTGGACATAGTCTTCAGGATCATGGGGCAGGTCATAGTTGATGACATGATCCATGTCCTCGATGTGGATCCCCCGGGCCATGACGTCGGTGGCCACCAGGACCCGGATGCGGCCGTCCTTGAATTGTTCCAGCCGCTTGGCCCTTTTTTGCTGGGGCACGTCGCCGGTGAGAATTTCGCACTGGAGGCGGTATTTTTTCAGCCGGGCGGCCAGCTTGCCGACGGCGTCCTTGCGGTTGCAGAAAATCAGCACCTGGTCCAGGTTCTGCTGGACGATGATATTGTAGAGCAGGGCGAATTTTTTGTCGCTGGTGGTGATATAGACGATCTGGTCGATGGAATCGACAGTCACCTGTTCCGGTTCAATGGCTACCTCGACCGGGTTGCGGGTCCAGTTGACGGCCAGGCGGGTGATGGCCTCGGTCAGGGTGGCGCTGAAGAGCATGGTCTGGCGCTGGCTCTTCTGGGGAGTGGCGTAGATGATTTTGCGCACGTCCGGGATAAAGCCCATGTCCAGCATGCGGTCGGCTTCGTCAATGACCAGTATCTCCACGCTTTTCAGCCGCAGCTGGCGCCGCCGGGAAAAGTCCAGCAGCCGGCCCGGCGTAGCCACGATGATGTCCGCCGGCCGGCCCTTGAGCTGCTGCTGCTGTTCCTTGAAGTCCATGCCCCCGAAAATGGAAATGATGTTCATATCGGTATATTTTCCCAGCTGGCGGGCTTCTGCGGAGATCTGCATGACCAGTTCCCGGGTCGGGGCCAGGATCAGCACCCGGGGTGTGCCGGATTTGCGTTTTTCCGTCGGGGGATTGTTGAGCAGATAGGTCAGGATGGAGATCAAAAACGCGGCGGTTTTACCGGTGCCGGTCTGGGCCCGGCCAAAGGCATCCCGCCCGGCCAGGGTGGAGGGCAGGATTTCCGCCTGGATGGGGGTGCAATGGGTAAAGCCCAGGTCATAGATGGCGCGCATGACCGTTTCCGGCAGGTCAAAATCGTGAAAGCGCTTCTTGTCCGGATCCGCGGCCACGGTAAAAGAGCCCGGATCCCATGTTTCGGCGTCGGTTTCACCGGCCTCGCCGGCTTCATCAGGGGCAGTCTCAGCCGTTTCCGGGGAATCTTCCGGGGCAGGCCGGGGTTCGTCTTTTGCGGGACGGTTCGGGTCGTCATTCATCGGGTATTGTTCGTGTCCTT
>CAYTQK010000080.1:0-752 GCA_964439745.1 uncultured Desulfobacterales bacterium | reverse complement strand
GGCGAATGGTTATTGATCTGAAGGCTACAATATCACGGCGAAAGGGCAAGGTACAGCCATTATGCGGCCGGTCGCCGGTTTGGCAGGCGGGACTGCCTCTGAATATAGGGGTCCGGCAATCCTTTGGCAGAAAGGTCTCATGCCGTTGACGACCATTCTGCTGATCATGGAAGAGGAGGTGGCCGTCATCACGCTCCACCGGCCCGAGGCCGCTGAGCTTTTATCCTGGCCGGAAGTGGCCATTTCTCCCCGGATTGTCTTTTGACGACACCATCAGATGATGCCCCGTTTCTGGGCCATGGCAATCATCTGGTCCATCATGGTGGCCGGCGGTTCGACCATTTCCGGGGCCGGCTTGGGTTCCAGCCGGATGGCCCCGGTGGGGCAGGTGGTCACGCACAGGCCGCAGCCGATACAGCGGTCGGGGTTGACCGCGGCCACTTCTTCATCGTTGAGAGACAGGGCGCCCATCTGGCAGCGCTCCAGGCAGGTCTCGCAGCCGGTGCACTCGTCGCTGTCCACCAGGGCGAGGTAGCGGGACATGACGATTTCCGCTGGTCGGGGATGCTTGTTCAGGGCCCCCAGCACCCCGCAGCAGTCGCCGCAGCAATTGCACATGCCGGCCGGGTTCCGGGCCGTGGCCGGCTGGGTAACCAGCCCCTCTTCCCGGCACTTGTCCAGGATGGCCACGGCCTCGTCCAGGGAGACCTCCCGGCCCATGCCGCGATCCAGGTAGTACTGGCCCATGGAGC
>CAYTQK010000079.1:0-12364 GCA_964439745.1 uncultured Desulfobacterales bacterium | reverse complement strand
TGGCCCTGCCCTGTGGACAAACCCGGAATTTCCCCGTTTTCTTCCCAAAGAACCCGCAAAAGTTTACCCTGCCTGAAAACCTCTCTGAAAAGCATTGACCTGTGCGCCCCCACGATGCTGGGCATGCAGTCCTACCAGCACATGCACTATTATTTCACGCCGCCGATTGTCTATTCTCCCGGCGCCATCCTGGTCAGTACGGCCTCCAAGGAAAAGCTGCGCCAGCAATCCGGGGGCTCGGAAACCATGGCGTACAATGATCCGGGAGATGCTGATTTATGAGGTAAGCAAGCTGGAACCGGTTTGGAGAAAAAATGCGCGGGAATATGAGGCCAAAACACTGCAAGCCTTTCAAACCAAGTGCGGCATGCAACCCGTGCCCCTGTCCGCGGCAGACCGGCAGCTTCTGGAGCAGGCCGCCGCCCGGGTCAACGCCGAGTTGGCCGGAAAACTCTATTCCCGGGAACTGATGAACGATATCCAGGAGTCCCTGGCGGCCTTCCGGGCCGGGAAGCAATGAGCAGATTCAAATTAGGGACGGACCAAGACTACTTTAGCCCTGATTCCGGGAGAACTCCCGGGTTTTATGAAAATTGATTTCCGGCCACTTTTCCTGGAAAAATTCCAGCTGCCACTGGCTTTCCGCCAGCACGGTCAGGTTGCCTTCCACATCCCGCGCCAGGTTGGATGAACGGAATCTTTCAAAATCGGCCAGTTTCTGCTTGTCATCGCAGCTTACCCAGCGGGCCACCGTGAAATTGATCGGTTCATAAACGGCATCCACGCTGTACTCGGCTTTCAGCCGCGCCATGGTCACCTCGAACTGCAGCACCCCCACCGCCCCCAGAATCAGGTCGTTGCCCACCAGGGGCCGAAACAGCTGGATGGCCCCCTCCTCGACCAGCTGGTTGACCCCTTTCTGCAGCTGCTTCATGCGCAGCGGCGATTTCAGCCGCACCCGGCGGAAATGTTCCGGGGCGAAGTTCGGAATGCCGGTAAAATGAAGCGGTTCCTTCTCGGAAAAGGTGTCGCCGATACTGATGGTCCCGTGATTGTGTATCCCGATGATATCCCCGGGCCAGGCCTCTTCCACCAGGGCGCGATCCTGGGCCATGAACATGATGGGGCTGGCGATCTGGATATCCTTGCCGACACGATGATGACGCACCCGCATCCCGCGCTGAAACCGCCCCGAACAAATCCGCAGAAAAGCGATCCGGTCGCGGTGGGCCGGGTCCATGTTGGCCTGGATCTTGAAGACGAATCCGGAAAACTCGTCTTCTTCGGGTGCGACCACCCGGGTAGCCGCCGCCCGGGGCTGCGGGGCCGGGGCGATCTCCACGAAAGTATCCAGCAGCTCGCGCACGCCGAAATTGTTGATGGCGCTGCCGAAAAAAACCGGCGTCTGGCCGCCCTCGAGAAACGCCTGGATATCAAAGGGATCGGCCGCCCCTTCCAGCAGAGCCACGTCCTGGCGCAATTCAACCGCCTGGTTTCCCAGCAGATCATCCAGGACGGGATCATCCAGATCCCCGATGACAATGGCGTCGCCGGGCAGGCGCTCCTGCCCCGGGGCAAACAGGACCAGTTCCCCGCGATGAAGGTTGTAGGTACCCCGGAACCGCTTGCCCATGCCGATGGGCCAGGACAGGGGCGCGCATTCGATCTGCAGGGCCTCTTCGATATCGCTCAGGATATCAAGCGGGGGCAGGCCTTCCCGGTCGAGCTTGTTGACAAAGGTCAGGATGGGGGTATTGCGCATCCGGCAGACCTCCATCAGCTTGCGGGTCTGGCGCTCCACCCCCTTGCCGCTGTCGATGACCATGACGGCGCTGTCTACGGCGGTCAGCACCCGATAGGTATCCTCGGAAAAATCCTGGTGACCGGGGGTGTCCAGAAGGTTGATTTCAAAGTCCCGGTAGTTGAACTTCATCACCGAACTGCTGACCGAAATGCCGCGCTCCTGCTCGATGGCCATCCAGTCGCTGGTGGCATGCCGGGCCGCCTTGCGGGCCTTGACCGTGCCGGCCATCTGGATGGCCCCGCCAAAGAGCAGCAGCTTCTCGGTCAGGGTGGTCTTGCCGGCGTCGGGATGGCTGATAATGCCGAACGTCCGCCGGCGGTTCACCTGGGATTGATGCCTCCGGTTGGCTGGCGTGGTTGTCATATTCAGGTGGTATCCTTGTCCGCGGACCGGGCGCAGGTGATGCAGTTCAGAACACTGGGATCCACCCGCAGCCGCGCCTCGGCGATCTCTTCATCACAGGTCAGGCAGTAGCCGTATTCGCTCTCAGCCAGGCGGCGAAGCGCCGTGCGGATCCGCTGCTCCTCCATGGCGGCAAGACGCGTGGCGGCCTGGTCCATGGCCTGCTGCTGCATGGCGTCCATGCGGGTCAGCCGCCCGATCCGCGATTGATCCAGCTCCAGGGGCGTGAACTTCTTTTTCCCTTCGATGATTTCAGCCAGACGCTGCTCCAGCCGCTCTTTAAAATATTCCAGGTCAAGATCATCCCGCATGGCTGCCTCTTTCATGTACTTGCTATATCGTTTTGCCCTGCCTGTTCCGTCCCCAGGTCCCGCCGGCAATCGGCACCGCCGGACCGGCTTTCCGGACCGGCTTTCCCGACCTGCCCGGCTGCTGATGCTGCCGCGCCTTGTTTGCTGCCGAATTTCTATCACTGAATTTACAATTGATCGGCGGGACAAGAATCCAGGCAAGGAGTACGCCGAAACCATCGCGCAAGCCGTTACCGGCACTCGCGGCAATGGAGCGAGGGACGAAAGGCGGAAGGATGGGCCGGCAGTTTCCCTGCCGGCATTCTTCGGTAAAAACACATTCCGAACAGACGTTTTTTAAATTATAATTAAAAAAAAGTCAAGTATTTTGGTGCCACCGCTATTGGGGCTATTGGGGGTTGACCAAGACAAATCATTAACCCGGAAATTCCAAAAAACACTACCAGTGTTGGAATTGTTTTTTAAAAATTGAAAATCTTATCGGCTTCCATGGCAATCTCGTACAGGTCGTCCATCCAGCCGATCGGGCATGTTCCTGATCCCACCAGACCGTGGGATTTCATACAGACACCTCAGACATAAAAATCACCTTCGAACTGATTGATTTGTCCCATGACATCGAACGGCTCACTGCCGGCCTGTTCAAAACAGACTCCTTTGCCGAGCATGAACACGCTGACCTCATCTCCTTTCTGCATACCAACATTCGCCAGCCGCATGGCGTTGAAAATGGTTTCGCCGTCATCGGTGGAGATAATAAATAGAACTTTCATTTTCCCCTCCGGTTACAGATTCCGGGACAAGAAATCCGCCATCTGGCCTTTGTCAATGGCGATACCCAGGGGCACCCATTCATTGTTCAGCAGAACATTGGTCGACCCTTTGAACTCAAGGGCATACGGTTTGGCCTCTTCCGAATCCAGGGTAAAAATTTTCACGTCCAGATTCCCATCGAATTTTTCTTTCATGTCGTTGGCTACAACTATAGCCTTTCGGCATGAGATTCAACCGGGGTTGCCACTGTGAAATACCATCAATTCAGCCTTTTGAACATCCTCCTTAAACCCATTTCCGTAAAACTCTACTTTTTTATTTTCATGCCCTTAATTGCGACAAAAGCCCCCCGTCCAAAGCCTTCCGCGATAAGCGATGGTTCTTCTCCTTGAATGAGGGCCTGCAAAATTTTTTTGATGACAAACCCCGACTCTTAAAGATATTTCAGCACCTCTGACGTTGAGAAAAAAGCGGCATTTTTGTAAAACCGGCTGCTTTCTTTTTTTTCAGCATATTGCCTGCCCAGACTGCTTTCGCTGTCTATGAATCCGACAACAATGGATCCTTCGGCCTTCAATAACCGAAAGGCCTCGGTTAAGGATTTAGCGACATCGTCTAAAAAACAGATGGTCGTTACCATTAACACAAAATCAAACAGGCCGTCGGAAAAGGGCAATTTTTCGGCCACACCGGAATGAACGTCGACACCTTTCAATCTGGCTTTGTTGGCCATTTTTTCTGAGGGCTCAACGCCGACCTTTATGCCCAGCGGTACGGCAAATTTGCCCGAGCCTACGCCCACTTCCAGGCCTTTTGCTCCGGCAGGCGGAATTAACCGGCGAATCGTTTCCAGTTCAGCGGCATAGAAATCCCTGTGATCGTCGAACCACTGATCATAGGCATCGCTGTGTTTTTCAAATGGTTCTATTTTTGGCATAATAATAAACAAAAAAAGCATTATCCCGCATACAAACATTTATTCCGGCGGCGGCCCACTTCCCCACAAGGGGTCATTGCCGAAACGATCAAACCACCATTCTTCCGCAGTCCGGTGCCTTTTTACCGTATCCTCTGAAAAAGAGTATTCATAGTGCGCGCAATATTCCATGATCGTTTCATAGGCCGAAATAATCCTGCGTGTCATTTCAGCGCATTTTTCCTTGTCTTCTTGGCACTTATCCGGATGCCATCTCGCCAGCATTCTTCTGTAGCTTGACTTTATCAAGTCCATGGTCGCCCTTTCCGGGAGATCAAGAATTTTTCTCGCAGCTTTGATTTCTTTAAACTTGCTCATTTTCAGCCGACTCGGCTCCCTTTTCTTTCCAGCTTTGAAAGCAGAAACGCCGCCCCCCTGCGGGACAAACCCAGCTTGCCGGCCAGCAGCTTTTCGTCCAAGGGGCCATACGTTTTGATCAGCGTTTGCGCTTCCGACTCCAACTCCTCCAGCCAGTCTTCGAAAAGCACCAGCAAATCGGGATCGGCAATCGCCAAAAGCTGTTCGGACTGAGCCACCTTGTCCACCAGGCTTCGGCACATCTGCGTTGGGTCGACACCTTCGCCCATGCACTCGGCCAGTCACAAATGCACCATGCCTGAAATCTTGTCGCCTTCGGATTGTCCGATAAGCGACATCAAAAACCGTTCGCGTTCGTCATTATCCAGGTCCTGTAGCAGCCTTCCCAGGACCCTCGAAATTTCCGACAGGGCCTCTTCAGGCGCCATGTGGGAAATGATTTCAAAAAGTTTGTCCATACAGCCGATCTACCCCCTTTTCCTTCAAAACAGTTTTCTGCCGGACAACAGGTCCTTGGCCACATCACTCAGGATTTGCAGTACATTTAAGATCCTTGAATCCGCTAATTCGTAATAGACGAATGGGCCCTCCCGCTCTACCTTGACCATCAAGGAGCGCTTCAACTCTTTCAGGTGATGCGATACCAGCGGTTGAGACAATTCAAGCTCCTCGACAATTGCGGATACCGATTTCCTGCCATTGCTGATGAGGACCAGTATTCTCAGTCGGTTTCCGTCCGACAGACTTTTGGCCAGAAATGCGGCGCTTTGGAGATGATCACTCGTCAACTCACATCTTGCCGCGAGTCCGCCGCTGCGTGCGGCCAAGTCTCGGCCCATATCGTCATTGGACGACTTGTTTTGCATTCTGTTCATCGCTGAAACCATCATGTTGGCACGTCTGCCCGCCTTTGCGGGTTTCGACATAAGGCGCCGCCGCCAGGGCGGCCGTGCATCCGTCCGCGGCAGCCAGCACAACCGCATGGGCTTTGAACAGGGTACCATCGGCCAGACGCACCGCATGATACTCTATCCCGGGCTCCGTAGCGACGGCCTCTTGCTCAATTATTTCCAGCCCGGAATGCTTGGCGTGCTGCAGAAATTTGTCACAAAGATCAAAGCCGCCTATTTCAATGAAACCCGGATAATTCTCAACTTCCTTGGTGATGGCCACCTGCCCACCGGGAACGCCTTGCTCAATCAAAACGATTGTAAGCGCCGCCCGCATAGCGTAAATTCCAGCAGTCAATCCGGCCGGTCCTCCGCCTAAAATGATTGAATCGTAGAGTTCGTTTCCAGCCAAGTATCCTTTTCCTTTTAATAAAATCGACGCTCAGCATGAACCTCAAGGGCATTACCCATTAACATATCAGTTGCCATTTATATGTTAATGGTAATGCCCTTGTCAATAGTCTTTTTTATCAGTTTTACATCGGGTCGCACCAAGACAACATATTTATTTTATTTAAAAACATACCACCACACCCCCCAAAGTGCTTAAGCTGCCCTTTGGGGGGACAAAAAAGGCATTTAAAGCTTTTTTCTTTACATGGTTGTGTGCCTGTGGCCTTAAAATATAATGGTGTGTATCCTCAAAAAAATGACTCTAACAGCAAAAAAACAGACAAATTTTGTGTATTTATTTATTATTTCCAGAAAGTTGCCTTGATTTGACCCCAAAAATCAAAAGTTATTGACACATCTGATTTGGCATGTTTTTATTCAAATAAGTTACTACTTATATGGATAACACTATGCTCCTGGTTGACTCCCTAAAAGCCCTGGCCGATGAGAAACGCCTCAACATTGTCATCATGCTGCTCCACAACGACCTGTGCGTGGGTGGGCTGGCAGGACATCTTGGCATTTCCAAACCAGCCGTTTCCCAGCATTTGAAAATATTGCGCCGGGCCGGCCTGGTCCGGGGGGAGAAACGTGGTTATTGGACCCATTACACGGTAAACAGGCAGGAGATCGCGCAAATTGGTGCTGCGTTGAAGAACCTGGGCGCCGCCTCCCCGAAATTCAACAATATTTGCTGGCAAATAAACGAGAACCCGCCGGATAAGCTTAAGTGCAAGGACGGTCAGCACAAAAGGTGCCAAACGACGGATCAGCCCGATCATTAGCCGCTACCTCAACCAGCCGGACCTGCGGGCAAAGGAGAAATACTTGATGTCACATCGTTTCCAATTCAACCGCCTGGAACTGGCCGGATCCCTGGGGGATCTGGGTACCCTGCTGCCCATTGCCATTGCCATGATTCTTTTCAACGGGCTCAACGCCCTGGGGGTCTTCCTGAGCATCGGCGTTTTTTTTATACTTTCCGGGGCCTATTTCGGCGTTACCGTGCCGGTCCAGCCCATGAAGGTCATCGGCGCCTATGCCATCGCCACCGCCATGAGCCCGGACCAGATCCTGGCCTCCTCCCTGCTCCTGGGGGGGCTGCTGCTGCTCATCGGACTGACCGGGGCCATTGATCTCATCCGCAGGCTCACTCCCCAGGCCGTGATCCGGGGGGTGCAGCTGTCCACCGGCGCGCTGCTGATTGCCGGCGGCGTGCGGTTCATCATGGGTACCTCCCGGTACCAGGATCTTCAGCAGGCGGCCGAACCCCATCTCGCTTTTCAGTCCATCGGCATTATTCCCATCAGCCTGGTGATCGGCATCATCGCCGCCATCGTCACCCTGCTGCTGCTGAACAACAAAAAATTTCCCGCCGGCATCGTGGTGGTGGCCGGCGGACTGATCGCCGGCCTGGCCCTGGGTGCCCGGTTCGACGCGGGCGGCAGCTTCGGCCTCCACCTTCCGGCAATCCTGCCTTTCGGCTTTCCGGGCAAGGCCGATTTCACCTTTGCCCTGCTGGTGCTGGTGCTGCCCCAGCTGCCCATGACCCTGGGCAACGCCGTGCTGGCCTACACCGACCTTTCCCGGGAATATTTCGGGCACGGTTCAGCCAGGGTCACCAACCGCCGGGTCTGTGTCAGCATGGCCCTGGCCAATTTTTTCAGCTTTGCCCTGGGCGGCATGCCCCTGTGCCACGGCGCCGGCGGCCTGGCCGCCCATTACCGCTTCGGCGCCCGCACGGCCGGCTCCAATCTGCTCGTCGGCGGCCTTTTTGTGGTGCTGGCCCTGCTTTTCGGCAGCGACGTTACCGGGCTTCTCAATCTCCTGCCCATGGCCGTCCTCGGCGTGCTGTTGATATTCGCCGGTGCCCAGCTGGCCCTGACCATCATGGATTTAAGAGAACGCCGGGACTTTTTCGTGGCCGCCCTTATCCTGGGCATCACCCTGGCTGCCAACCTGGCGGCCGGTTTTATCGCCGGCATGGTCGTGGCCCAGCTGCTCAAATGGGAAAAACTGTCGGTGTAATTCATCACGACCCCGCCAAAAGGAGCGCTTTCCCCTGGTATGTGGCCCCGGCAAAAGCCGGGGAGCGGTAGAATCAAAAAATTCTGCCTGATGAAGTCAATGACAACAATGGACACGGAACGGTCGCCAATGAAAAAACAAGCCATCTGGATAACGACGGTAATCATCGGCGTCATCGCGGCCGCCGGCATCCTGTTTTTTTTGAAAGGATATTTTGGAACCGCTTCGGAAAAGACCCCGCCGGACAAGCAGAAACCGCCGCCACTGGTACGCGTGCTGGCCGCAACACAATCAGACATCTCCAAAGTACTGGAATTGACCGGCTCGGTGGAGCCCTACCGCGTCGCCCGGCTGGCTTCTCCCGCCGAAGGACCCGTCACGGACGTCCATGTCCGCGAAGCCGACCGGGCGGCCGCGGGGCAGCCGCTGCTTACCATCGGCCGGGAAGAGGGGGTGGAAGCGCTGATCGCCTCTCTTCGGGAAGCGCTGAAAAAAGAGGAGAACAACCTCAACCGGACCCGGCGGCTGGTCGCCGACCAGGCCCTGCCGGATGAACAACTCGACCAGGCCAAGGCCGCCTACGAGAATGCCCGAGCCCTCCTCGTCAGGGCCCGGGAAACCGCCCGGGATCACATTATCAAGGCGCCCTGGGCCGGGGTGGTGTCCCGCGTCAACGCCAAGCAGGGCGAGTTCGTCGCCCCGCGGACGGTGCTGCTGGAGATGTACGATCCGGACAGCTTGGTCATTCGCGCAGCTGTTCCCGAAAAGCACGCCACCGTGGTAGCCATTGACATGCCGGTGGCGATACGCCTGGACGCATACCCGGATACCGTTATCCCGGGCAGGATTGAACGCGTCTACCCTTACCTTGATGCGCGGCTCCGCACCCGGACCGTGGAAATCACCCTGGATAAAGCCGTCACCCTTATGCCCGGCATGTTTGCCCGGCTGGAATTATCCCTTTCCCAGGCGCAAGCGGTCGTGGTAGTGCCCCGGCCGGCCCTGGTCCGCACACCTCAGGGTCCGGTTGTTTTCGTGGCGGCAGACGGCAAAGCGGCGGCACGCCCGGTGAAAACCGGCATTGCAACGGACAATCGTGTTGAAATCATTTCCGGAATCCAGCTCGGAGACAAGGTCATCGTGGCTGGAAACGAGGCCCTCAAAAACGGTGCCGACATCCGGGTTGAAGCCGACAGCCAGCCGGACCGGGAAAAAGAGGAGGTTCCGGCCGCGCCGACCGCCGGGCAGCCCGGTCAGGACGGGGGAAAGCGATGAAAATCACCGGGTACGTTGTCCGGCGGCGGCTGGCCACCAGTGCCATCATCCTGGCGGTGGTCGTTCTCGGCCTTTACGGTCTATGGCGGCTGCCGGTGGATTATCTGCCCAATATCACCTACACCCTGGTCAAGGTCCAGATCAAATGGCCCGGGGCCACGCCGGAAGAGATCGACACGGATATCGCCGATCCGGTCGAGCGGCTCATGTCCACGGTGGATCGCCTGGACTATCTCGACTCATCTTCCCTGGAAGGCTTGTATAACCTGAACGTCTATTTCGAATATGGCGCGAATGTGGATGTCGCCTTTCAGGACGTTCTGGCCGCCCTGACCCGCGCTGAGCAGGATTTGCCGGAAGATATCGAAGCCCCGTATGTGTTCAAGGCCGACCCCTCCCAGCTTCCGGTCATGCAGTTGACGGCGAGCTCCGACCGCTGGAGTCCGGTCAAGCTGAGGGACTGGGCCGACAACTGGCTGCAGGACCGCATCCTGGCCGTGCGGGGTGTGGCCGGTACCGAAGTAATCGGCGGACTGGAGCGGGAAATCCGCATCCTGCTTGATCCGGCCGCCATGGAAAAGCACCGCCTGGCCCTGGATACGGTCATCGGAAAAGTTGCCGCTGAGAACGTGGAGCAGACCGGCGGCCGTGTCACCGTCGGGACCAGGGAGATCATTGCCCGGACCATGGGCGAATATGCCGGCCTTGACGATATCCGCGAAGTGGTTGTGGCCGGGGAGGGGCATCAGAAGGTCTATTTGCGGGATATCGCTCAAGTGATGGACGGCCACGAAGAAGCGCGGCTGATGACCCGCTTCAACGGAGGGGAAACCGTCCGGATTTCCGTCCTGAAAGAAGCCGAGGCCAACACCGTCCGGACCGCCGAAGCCGTGAACCGGCTGCTGGATGACCTGGCGCCGGAGCTGCCTCCCGGACTGCATCTGGACTACGTGGAAAATCAGGCGGTGTACGTCAAGCAGGCGCTGACCAGCGTGCGCAACGCCGCCCTGGCCGCGGCCATATTGCTGATCATTGTCGTTTACCTGTTTCTGGGGAGCCTCCGGCAGGTGGTGGTCATGGTCATCGCCCTGCCGCTGACCCTGGTGGTCAATTTCGGCCTGATGAAGCTGGCGGGCTTTTCCCTCAATCTCTTTTCCCTGGGAGGGCTGGTGGTGGCCCTCGGCGTGGTACTGGACAATTCCATCGTGGTGGTGGAAAACATTTCCCGATTGCGTCAGGAGAAGCCGGACCAGGACACGGCCGGACATGCCGTGGACGGGGCCGCGGAGGTAGGGCCGGCCCTGGTAGCCGCCACTTTTTCTTTTCTGGCGCTGTTCGCGCCCTTTCTCATTGTGCCGGGGCTGACCAGCCTCCTCTTCCGGGAACTGATCCTGGTTGTCGCGGGCATTGTCGTCATCAGCCTGGTCGTGGCCGTGTCGGTCACGCCCATGATCACGACCGTGCTGTTCGGCGGCAGCCGACCGGCACGCCGGTCGGCATGGTTTGAGCGATTGTTTGACCGGATCATCCGCGGTTATGCCCGGCTGCTCGGCCGGATCATCGGCCGGCGATGGCTCACGGCGGCCTTTTTTGTTCTTCTGGTTGCGGGCGCGGTCGCGTTGTCGGGTCGGCTCGGCGGCGAATTTTTACCGCTCACTGACGACGGCCGGATCATGGTCAAAGTCAAAATGCCGACCGGCACCGCGGTGGCCGAAACCGACCGGGCACTGCGAAAAATCGAACAAAAGATCCAGGCGGACCCCCTGGTTGAAAGCATTTTTACCCTGGCCGGGGGGTATCTCAAAGGGTTGACCACTTTCGAAGTCGCCAATGAGGGAGAAGTGGATATTCAGCTGGTCCCCAAAGCCGAACGGGATATCAGTACCGAGGCGTATGTGGCCCGTTTGCGCCGGGCCGTGGCCGGGCTTCAGATCCCCGGCGGCAAGGCAATGGTGAGACAGATGCCCATCAAGGGCATCCCCGGCATGCAGGCCTCGGACATCGTGGTGCAGGTGCGCGGCCAGGACATGGAAATACTCTCCGACCTGGCAAGCCGCACGGCCGGGACGATCCGCTCCCTGGACGGGTTTCAGAATGTACTGGTCTCCATGGATCTGACCAAGCCGGAATTCCAGGTGCGGGTGGACCGGGTAAAAGCCGCCGAACTGGGGGTATCGGTGGCCAACGTGGCGGCTTCCCTGCACTCGCTGATCACCGGCACGGTGGCCACCCGCTACCGGGACGGCAATGAATACTACGACATCCGGCTGATTGTTCCGGAACAGCACCTGGCCTCCCGTCAGGATATTGAAAACCTGCTGCTGACCAGCGAGCAGGGAGAGATGCTCCGGCTGCGAGACATTGCCGAGGTGGTTCCCGACGCGGGCCCGGTGGAAATTGTCAGGGAAAATCAGATCAAGCAGATCACGATCGAGGCGGATAGCACCGGCGACGACCTGGCGGGCGCCGTGGCCAAATTGCGAAAGTCCCTGGCCGCCATCGAACGGCCGGCGGGTTACGATTTTGACTTCGGCGGCCGGGTGGAAATGATGAACGACATGAGGGAGACGGTTCTGGCCGTGCTCGGTTTTGCCCTATTCTTCTCCTTCATTGTTCTGGCCGTCCAGTTCAACAGTCTCAAGCTGCCGGGCCTGATCCTGGGCAGCGTGCCGGTCTGCCTGGGCGGGGTGGTCCTGCTCATGTATCTCAGCGGCCTGCCGCTGGGGGCCACTGTCATTATCGGCGTGCTGGTAGTGGTGGCCGCGACGATCAACGACGGTGTCCTGCTGCTGACGTATGCCGGGGAGCTGCAAGGACGTCATGCCTGGCTGCCGGAGCGGGCGGTTACCGAAGCTGCCAGGATTCGCCTGCGTCCCCGCGTCATGACCTCGGTGACGACCATGATCGGTTTTCTGCCCCTGGCGCTCAACCTGGGTGAAGGCGGCGACATGCTGCAGCCCATGGCCGTGGCCGCCATCGGCGGACTGGGGATGGAAATGCTGGTCGCATTGATTCTGATGCCCTGCCTCTATGTGATCGCTGAAAGAAGAAGGTCCTGAAACACTGAAAACCCGCCAACCATGACGCGGCACGTAACGGCGCCGGGTGCCTTGTCGCGATGAAATGAAGCTTT
>CAYTQK010000078.1:0-12512 GCA_964439745.1 uncultured Desulfobacterales bacterium | reverse complement strand
GGCGCCGGCGACCATGTGACCCAACCTATGGCAAAGAACAAAAAGAAAACCGGCGACAACAAGCGGTTTTACATCGCCTTATCGGCCCGGGAGGGGGCCGGCTGGCTGACCCTGCTGCTGCTGATCTGTGGCTGGTTTTTTGTTCTGGGGATTCTGGTGGGGCGCTGGCATGTACCGGTTCCGGAAAACGACGGCAGCATCCGGGAAGAACTGACGGCGGCCCGGGAGCAGGCCCTGTCCGACCCGTCCGCGACCGCGACCGGTTCCGTCCCGGCCGCGCCGGTTGAGCCGGCGGAGGAGGTCGCCGGGACACCGCCGGCCGAAGCGGCCGAAACCGCCCCGGCGCCGGCAGCGGCGGAGGTTGCCGAGCTCAAAGACCCGGTTGCGCGGAAAACCGAGTCCGCACCGGAACCGGTGGACGAACCGGCGGAAGAAGCTGCACCGCCGGAGGCCGTCTTTACTATCCAGGTGGCCGCTCTCAAGGACGAACAAACCGCCCGACGGCTCATGGCCAAATTAAAAAAAAAGGAATTCCCGGCCTATGTCCGGCAGGCCCGGCTGGAAGACGGCAGCGTCTGGTTCCGGATCCGCTGCGGGGAGTTTGCCGAACGCCCGGCGGCGGAGCCGGTCATGACGGCCCTGCGGAAAGAAGGCTACAGCCCCCTGCTGGTCAAACAGTGAGGAAAGGCAAGGCGGGCATGAAATGCGATAAAAGACCCGCCAACCGCTGCGCTGATGGTAGCAGCATAACAGCGACACGATTGATTTACGAGGATACAACATGAAAATAACCGCCGCCGATATTCAGCACGTGGCCCGACTGGCAAGGCTGGAGGTAGAGGACAACGACCTGGCCATGTTCGCCGAACAGATCGGCGACATCCTGGGATACGTGGACATGATCAACCAAGTCACCACGGAATCCATCTCGCCCACCGCCCATGCCGTTTCCCTGGTGAACGCCTTCCGGGAAGATGAGCCCGGAGAGCGTTCCGGCAACAAGGACAGCCTGGCCAATGCCCCGGCCGAAGAGGCCGGCCTGTTTGAAGTCCCCCGGGTAATCGACTAAACATTTCGGATGCAATGACTATGGAATTATTTGAACTGACTCTTCACCAGGCCGCCGAACTGCTGGCAAAGCGGGAAATCTCCGCCGTGGACCTGACCGAAGCCGTGCTGGCGCGGGTGGCGGCAGTGGATGACAAAATCGGCGCGTATATCACCGTGGCCGCAGAATCGGCCCGGGCCCAGGCCGAAGCGGCTGATCGGCTGATCGCGGCCGGCGAACATACCCCGCTGACCGGCATTCCCCTATCGATAAAGGATATCATCTGCACCCGCGGTCTGCGGACCACCTGCGCCTCCCGCATGCTGCACGATTTCGTACCGACCTATGACGCCACCGTCATCGAAAAGCTGAAATCCCAGGGGGTTGTCATTATCGGCAAGGTCAACATGGACGAATTCGGCATGGGCTCCACCACCGAGCATTCGGCCCTGCAGCTCACCCGCAATCCCTGGAATCTTTCCTGCATCCCCGGCGGCTCCAGCGGCGGTTCGGCCGCGGCCGTGGCGGCCGATATGTGCCTGGGATCGCTGGGCTCGGACACCGGCGGCTCCATCCGGCAGCCGGCTTCCCATTGCGGCGTGGTCGGCCTCAAGCCCACCTACGGCCGGGTGTCCCGTTTCGGACTGGTGGCTTTTGCCTCCTCCCTGGACCAGATCGGTGTCCTGGCCAAGGATGTCACCGACAGCGCCCTGCTGCTGGGCGCCATTGCCGGTCATGATCCCCGGGATGCCACTTCCGTGCCAGAGCCGGTGCCGGACTATGCCGCCGCGGCGGCCGGTAAGTTAACAGGACTGCGCGTGGGCATCTGCCGGGAATACCGGGAGGCCGAAGGACTGGACCCGGAGGTGGCCGCGGCCGTGGACCGGGCGGTGGCGCAAATCGAATACCTCGGCGGCCAGTGCGTCGAGATCTCCCTGCCGCATACCGCTTACGCGGTGGCGGCCTATTACGTGCTGGCCCCGGCCGAAGCCAGCTCCAACCTGGCCCGGTATGACGGTGTCAAGTACGGCTTCCGCGCAAGCGGTGCCGACGACCTGCTGTCCATGTACACCCGGACCCGGTCGGCCGGGTTCGGCAGCGAGGTCAAGCGCAGAATCATTATGGGCACCTATTGCCTCTCCTCGGGGTATTATGACGCGTACTATCTCAAGGCCTCCCAGGTCCGCTCCCTGATCGCCGATGATTTTTCCCGGGCCTTTGAATCCTGCGACGTGATTGCTTCGCCGGTGGCGCCCGGACCGGCCTTTCCCCTCGGCTCCCGGACAGATGACCCGCTGAAAATGTACCTGTCCGATATCTTCACCCTGTCCGCCAACTTGGCCGGCGTACCGGCCATGTCGGTGCCCTGCGGGTTTTCCAGCGCCGGGCTGCCCGTCGGCCTGCAGCTGACCGGACGTCATTTTGACGAGGCCCGCCTGGTGCAGACGGCCTGGCACCTGGAACAGGCCCTGGGAGTGACCGGGCAGAAACCGCAATTACAAACCGCCCAGGCGGGATAAACAAGGAGTTATCTCATGACTACCGTCATGCCGGAAGGCGAAAACATACGCAAAGCGGTCCGATGGATTTCCGAAGAGCGACAGGCCCATCCGGACAAGACCGCCGATACCCTGGCCAACGAGGCCGTACTGAAATTTGACCTGTCCCCCCGGGAGACCGAATACCTGGTCCGTTTCGTCCGCGGGGATGAAGGCGAAAAACGCTGAAGGCGTTCCGCTGAAACCATGGCCCGCATAACCATACTTCCCGAGATCCTCTCCAACAAGATCGCCGCCGGCGAAGTGGTTGAACGACCGGCGTCCGTGGTCAAGGAGCTGGTCGAAAACGCCATTGACGCCGGCGCCGGCCGCATCACCGTGGCCGTGGAGCGGGGCGGCCGCTCCCTGATCCGGGTGGCGGACGACGGCTGCGGCATGAACCGGGACGACGCCCTGCTCAGCCTGGAACGGTACGCCACCAGCAAGCTGGCCGACGAATCGGATCTCTTTTCCATCCGCACCCTGGGCTTCCGGGGAGAAGCCCTGCCCAGCATCGCCTCGGTCTCGGAATTTACCCTGGTCAGCCGACCGGCCGCGGATGACGCCGGCACGGAAATCATTGTCTCCGGCGGAAAAATCCGGGATGTCCGGGCGGCCGGCGCCCCGGCCGGTACCATGATCGAAGTCCGGCGCCTTTTTTTCAACACCCCGGCGCGCCGGAAGTTTCTCAAGGCCGAGGCTACGGAAATGGCCCATATCGCCGACACCGTCGCCGCCTTTGCCCTGTGCCGCCACGACATTCATTTTCAGCTCCAGCATAACGGCAAAACCGTCAAAAACTGGCCCCGCACGACTGATCATGCCGACCGTATCGCAGCTGTTCTCGGCCGGGAAACCGGCCAGGGACTGCACCCGGTTTCGTTTGCAAGAGAACCGGTTGGCATCCGCGGCTGGATTTCTTCGCCCGCGGTGACCCGGCGCACTTCCAAGCGGATCTACCTGTTTGTCAACGGCCGGTTCATCCAGGACCGGGGCCTGCAGTACGCCCTTTTCCAAGGCTACCGCGGCCGGCTGGTCAAGGGAAATTTTCCGGTGGCGGCGCTTTTTGTCCAGGTCCCCTTTGACCGGGTGGATGTCAATGTTCATCCCACCAAGAGCACGGTCAAATTCGCCGACCAGCGGCGCGTCTACGAGACGGTCCACCAGGCCGTGGCCGCGGCCTGGGAATCGCGGTCCCTGCCGCCGCGAACCTTCCCGGGGCAAGGACGGCGGCCGGTTGGCCGGGATCCGGCCGATGTTCTGCCGGGTGTGGCCGATCGCGTCGCCGCCTGGCCCGGTCCGGGGAAGCAGACCCGCCTGGCGTTCAGTCCCCCTGCGGACCGTTTTCCACCCCCCGCTTCGGATCCACCAGCCGGTCCCGCTCCGCCGGGGCCGGTTCCGCCCCCGGCCCCGGCGGCGGAACAGCCTGCCGGGCCGGATACCGGTCAAAAACCGTATTTTTCTTCGCTGACCATTGTGGGGCAGTTTCACAATACCTATATCGCGGCCGAGTCCGAGGGGGAGCTGATCCTGATCGACCAGCACGCCGCCCATGAACGCATCGCCTTCGAACAACTACAAAAACGATCGCGCGCCCGCCGGCCGGCCAGCCAGGGGCTGCTGGTTCCGGAAACCGTGGAATTGACCCACCAGGAGGCGGCGGCCCTGGAAAGTCTGCGGGAGGAGTTTGCCCGCGTCGGCTTGGTGGTCGAACCGTTCGGCCAGAGCACCTTCGTCGTCAAGGCGGTTCCGGATCTGCTGGCGGACGTGAATGTGATTCCCCTGGTGGAAGAGTTGGCAGCCCGGCTGGCCGAAACCGGACTGGCGCCGACAATGGCCTCCCGGCTGGAAGAGTGCCTGCATGTCATGGCCTGCCACAGCGCCGTCCGGGCCAATCAGCGCCTCTCGGACGAGGAGATGCGGGTCCTGCTGGAACGGCTGGATGCCTGCGAAAATCCCTGGCACTGCCCGCACGGGCGGCCCACGTCCATCAGCTGGCCGCTGCCGGAAATCGAGCGCTCCTTCAAGCGAACGGTATAATCGCTTCACGGCTGCATGCCCAAAGGATCATCTTTCATGTCCGCGTCTTCCCTGAAAAAATACTGGCTGGCCGCCGGCCTGTGCGGGCTTCTTTTTGTTTTTCTACTGCTGGCACGCTCCGGCATGATTGTTTTTCCGGAAAAAGAACCGGCCGGCAGCGGGCTCCCGGACCAGCCGCCCCTGGCCGGCCGGGAGACCTGGATGAAGGTACTCCACCAGGGGAAAAAAATCGGCTATTCCCATACCCGCTTTACTCCCGCGGACACGGGATACCGGCTGCGGGAAACGCTCCGCATGAAAGTGACCGCCCTGGAACAGGTCCACCGTGTGCGCCTGGATCTGACCGCCCGGCTGCACCCGGATCTTTCCCTGGATACGTTCGAGTCCCGGCTGGATTCGGGCGGAATGACCTTTACCGCCGCCGGCACGGTGAAAAACGAAGAAATTGAAATCACCACGACCACGGCCGGCCAGACCCGTTCCACCCGGATTGCCGTGCCCACCCCGGTTTATCCGGCCGCGGGTATCATGGAAAGGCTGCGCGGCAGGCCGCTTTCTCCCGGCCAAACCATGACCATGACCGTTTTCGATCCGGCCAGCCTGGCACCGGTGCCGGTCCGACTGACCGTGGGAAAAAGGCAGACCATCCGGATCAGGGACAAAGACAGGACGGCCTTCCGGCTCCGGCTGAGCGTCAAGGGCCTTAGCCAGGAAGCCTGGATCGACAAAAACGGTAATATCCTGAAGCAATCCGGCTTGATGGGAATGACGCTGGTCAAAACCGATAAGCAGGGCGCCCTGACCGGTCCCAGCGGTGCCAGCGGCGATATTGCCGCCCTGGTTGCTCTGCCGGTCGATACCGCGCTGCCGGATCCGGCCGGTCTGCAGCGGCTGACGGTGGCCATCACGGGCATCGACACCCGGCGCCTGGAGCTGTCCGGCGGCCGCCAGCGGCTGGAGAACGGACGGTTGACCATTACCCGGGAATCCCTGGATGAGGAGGCTGCGGCGGAGTCGCCGGGCACCTGTCCGGGCGACCTCGCCCCGGACATGCTGATCCAGTCCGATCACCCGGATATCCGGAACCTGGCGGCGGATATCACCGCTGGTATCGATTCTGACCGGAAAAAAGCAGACCGGCTGGTGAACTGGGTCTACCGCAACATCGACAAGCAGCCGGTCGTTTCCCTGCCCAGCGCTTTGGCTACCCTGGCCAGCCGGCAGGGCGACTGCAACGAGCACGCCGCCCTCCTGGCCGCCCTGACCCGGGCGGCCGGCATTCCGGCCCGGGTGGAAACGGGCCTGGTGTACCTGGAAGGCCGTTTTTACTATCATGCCTGGAACCGGCTGTACCTGGATCGCTGGGTCACGGCGGATGCCTCCCGGGGACAATTGCCGGCGGACGTAACCCATATCCGGCTGATCGAAGGCGACCTTTCCCGGATGCTGGACCTGCTGCCGGTCATCGGACGCATGCAGCTCGAGATCATTGATTTTTCTTCCCGACCGGACAAATAATACCATCCGGTTTCTGCGGCCGGTTCTGTCTGGATGAGACCACCCGGAAAATGTCAGCGCTGGTTATTGCTTGATTACTGTTTTTTTTTGCGGTAATAGAAATTTATAATGAAAAATAGCGATCAACAATAATATCATACCTGTTCCGCGGACTAACCACAGGGGGGGGAGAAACCTGCATGGCGGATACCGACAAGAAATACCAGGTAATCTTTTATGGAGAAGTACAGCCCGGCGCAGATATCGAAGCGGTCAAGGACAAGCTGGCCGGCGCCTTCAAGGTGGACAGGAGCAAAATTGAAGGCCTGTTCACCGGTAAAAAAAAGGTCGTCAAAAAGAACTCTTCCCGGGAAGTCTGCGAAAAGACAAAGAAGCTATTCGCCAGGGCCGGCGCTGTCTGTGCCGTGATTTCCCAGGACGAGACGGACGAGGCGCTCCCTGCCGCAGCGGCGGACGAACCGGAGAAGACGACCGCTGAACCGGCTGCTGGAAACGAGCCCGCCCAAGCGGAGGCCACCCCGCCGCCGCCTGTCCCACCTTCAGTCCCGGGAGGATCCGCCGGCATCAGCAAGGTGGTCTTGATTCTGCTGACACTTTTCCTCGGCGGCCTGGGCGTGCACAAATTCTACCTGGGACGGTATTTGCAGGGCGTTCTCTACCTGCTCTTCTGCTGGACCGGAATCCCCTTGATCATCGCCCTGGTGGAATTAATCCTCTATATCATCGCCAGCGAAGAGGCGCTCAACCAGAAGTATTCCCCCGGTTCCACTCCGCTGGTCATCATCATGGCGGTCTTTTCTCCCCTCATCGCCGCGGTCCTGATTTCCGCCGCCGCCATCCTCATTGCCCTCTTCCTGCTGGCCAGCAAGGGCGAAGACCTCAAGACCGCCCTTTCGCAAATGAGCGGTGCGGCGGCAATCAGCGGTCAGCAGGCACCGACCGCCCCGCGCCCGGAGGCCCGGCAGGCCCCGGCGTCGGGTACGGCCGCCGGCAAAATCAGGGGGTATGATTTTACGGTGGAAGAAGCCACCGTGCAGAAACAAAACGGTGTCCTGCACCTGAAACAGGGCGAAGAATTTTTTGCCGACCGGGAGATGATCATCTTTCTTTTTTTGAACCAGGAAAGCATCTCCGGGAAAACGTTTACCATCACCCCCGACCAGGACGCCATCACCAAACCGCATCTTCATCTGCGCTGGAAAACCGGAGATTCGGATACACCCCAGTCCGATGTGGTCATGGATGACTACACCATGCAGTTGTCATTCGACCAGATCCGCGGTGATTCGGTTAGCGGAAGGATCGAGCTGTCCATTCCCGGTGAATCTGAGACCTACGTCGAGGGAAAATTTACCGCCACCCTCAAAGAATATTGATAAACCGCCGGGGCGCTTGCCCCCTGATTTGCTGCCACCGTGACTGCTACGATTATCAACAAATATTCCGCCAAATCTACCGGCCACGGCGCCCGGCACTCCCGCCATCGCATCCTGGCGGCCGGCCGCCGGACCTTTACCGCCCATCCTTACGGGGCCGCCAGTGTCCGTAAAATTGAGCGCGCCGGCCAGACCAACTACGCCCTGCTGCGGTATTATTTCGGCTCCAAAAAGGGATTGTTTCAGGCCGTGGCGGCCGATCTGGCCGCGGAACACGGCAACTTTCTCCGTCCGCTGCTGCAGCGCTCCCTGGCGCATCCTGCGCCGGAAGAAAGGCTGCCGTTGTTTATCCATGAATTTATCGATTTCGGCCTGGACCATCCGGCGGCCATGTCCCTCATCATGCAGAATATCGGTGAAGCCCGGCATCTTGCGGAGACGGAACTGGCCCCGGAAGCAGTCGGCCGCGCCCTGACCGGCATCGGCGCCGACATCGCGGCCGCCCTGCCGGCGCGGCCGGGAACCACCGCCAACCTGGCCCGGGGCATTTTCGCCCTGGCTGTCATCGCCGCCCATTTTACCGGGGCGGAACCATTTCACGCCGCTTGCCTGGGGATGGCCGGCCGCCGAGACCAGTACCGGCAATGGGTGAAAAAGGCCCTGGTTTCGGTCTTCCAGCCCTTTTTCACCGCCCTGGCCGCGGAAAACCCCGTCAAAGCCGATATCCATCTTACCATTCCCGACAACATGGCCGGCCTGGTGGCCAGCCTGACCCCCAAAGAACTGGCTGGCAGCAAAAAGCTGACCAAGGGAGACCGCACCCGGGAGCGGATCCTGTCAGCCGCCGAAACGGTCTTTACGCGCAAATCCTACAATACGGCCAGCATCCGCCAGATCGGCCGCCAGGGCGGCTTTGATTTCACCATTATTCACCACTATTTCCCTACCAAGGAGGACCTGGCCCGGGCGGTTTCCAACCGGATCTTCACTGATTTTTTCAATGCTTCGGCCGACTGGTGGCAGGTCTTTGCCGCGGAATATACCGACCGGCCGATGTGGCTGCGCCCGGCCATGAATGAATACTTTGCCCGGCTGCTGGACTATTATTTCGAACATCCGGCCGCCCCGGCCATGTTGATGCAGAACATCGCCCAGTCAGCGGAAGCCCAGGTATTGCCGGGAATCAATGCCTCGGTCGCCTTTTTTACGGGAATTCTTGAGCGGCTGCGCACGATCCTGCCGGTCGCGGCCGGCGAGGAGACCGTCCGCATGTGGCAGCACTGCCTGGTGACGCTGATCATCAGCTGCGTGGGCGCGCCCGAATATCCCGGGCGGATGCTCGGCCGCACCCCGACCGCGGCCGGTTACCGGGACGAAATCCGGTCGGTTATCCTGGACACCTTTTATCCCGGACTGCGGCAGATGCTGGCCGCGGAGGGATAGCCCGGATATTTCACTCCTCGGATTCGAACCGGCCGTGCCGTCCCCGGCCGGCGGCAAACCGCCCGGCCCCGGCCAGGGTCTCGCCGCCGGCAATGGTATCCAGCCCGCGTTGAAATTCATTGGCCATGGCCTGGGCCAGATCGCGGCCGGCCTGCTCATAGGCAGACAGTCGATCGGAACGCAGGCACTGCTGCGGGAAAGCGGCCAGCTCCCGCGCCAGGGCCACGGCCTCCGCCCGGGCCCGGCCGTCCGGCACCACCCGGTTGGCCAGCCCCATTTGCGCCGCCTCCGCCGCCGGCACCGGCCGGCCGGTCAGAATCATGTCCAGGGCCCGGGACAGGCCGATCAGCCGGGGCAGCCGGACCGTGCCCCCGTCTATCAGAGGGACCCCCCAGCGGCGGCAGAAAACCCCGAACACGGCGCTTTCTTCCGCCACCCGCAGGTCGCACAATAAGGCCAGTTCCAGGCCGCCGGCCACGGCATAGCCGGCCACGGCGGCGATAACCGGCTTGGAAAACATCATCCGCGAGGGCCCCATGGGCGCGTCGCCCCCGGGTTCCAGCCGGTTGATCCGCGCTTCATCCCTGGCGGCCAGCGCCGCCAGGTCGGCCCCGGCGCAGAAATGACCGCCGGCGCCGGTCAGAACGGCCACGGCCGCGCCGTCGTCGGCTTCAAAATCCCGGAAGGCCGCCGCCAGGGACTCGGCCGTGGGCCGGTCCACGGCATTGCGCTTGTCCGGCCTGTTGATGGTGATAATTGTCACCGGCCCCTCGTGTTCCGTGCGTACCGTCACGCTCCCCTCCTGGCGGTGAAATTGGGAATCCCCGGTTTTGTTATATATTCCGGGCGGCTTCGTACCCCTCATGCACCGCGTAAACAATCTTGCGGGGCTGTTTGGCGTCGCCCACCACGACCAGCTCGTAGTCGCCGCCCAGCTGTTCAGCCAGCTCCTGGTTAGGCCGGGAACCGATGGCCATGACCACGGTATCGGCCTCGATGACCTGCTCCTGGCCGTCGATCTCTCCGACGATGCCGGTCTCGTTGATCTCCTTGACCTGGAACTGGTTGATTCCTTCCACGCCGCACTCCTCCAGGCACTGCAGCACGACCCACTTGGTGCCCGGGCCGATGTTGTGACCCATCTTGGCCAGCATCTCCAGCTGGGTCACCGCCTTGCCTTCCTGGGCGAGGTGCAGGCAGACGTCGCAGCCGGTGCCGCCGCCGCCGATGACGGCCACTTTTTCTCCGGGCACCTGGGTACCGGCCAGGACCTCCCAGGCGTGGATCACCTTGGACGAATCGATTCCCTTGATGGGCGGGTTGGCGGGAACGGCGCCGGCGGCATAGATGACCACGTCCGGTTTCTCCCCGGCCACGCTCTTTTTATCGGCCGGGCAGTTGAGCTTCACCGTCACGCCCAGTTCCGGAAGGATGGCGGCAAAATATTCCGGGGCCAGTGCGAATTCCCCGAAATTCGGGGTCTGGCAGGCCAGGTTCAGCTGGCCGCCGAGCTTGTCGGCCTTTTCCATGAGGGTAACCTGGTGACCCCGCAGGGCGGCCGCCCGCGCGGCCTCGCAACCGGCCGGCCCGCCGCCGATGACGAGGACCTTCCGGGGCGTTTCGGCTGGTGTGATTTCCCCCCAGGCCGCTTCCCGGCAGGCCTCGGCGTTAAGGGCGCAGGTCACGGGCTGGCCTTCGAAGAGACTGTCCATGCAGTTCATGCAGGCGATGCAGCGCCGGATCAGTTCGGACCGGCCCTGTTTGACGCGGTTGGGAAAATCCGGGTCGCAGACCAGGGGCCGGGCCAGGCTGACCATGTCGGCCTTGTCCGCGGCCAGGATCTCCTCGGCCAGTTCCGGGCTGTTGATACGGTTGGAGGCGGCCACCGGGGCATGATCCAGGGCGCTCTTGATGCCCTCGGCCATCCAGACAAAGCCGCCCCGGGGCACGTTCATGGTGATCATGGGCTCCTTGGATTCGTGCCACCCGGCCGTGACGTTAAAGGCGTCGGCCCCGGCTTTTTCCCATATCCTGGCAAACGCTTTCATGTCCTCCAGCTTGTTGCCGCCGGGGATCATCTCGTCGCCCACCATGCGTACAAAGATGGGATAATCTTCGCCCACCGTCCGGCGCACCGCCTCGATGATCTCCCGGCCGAAGCGGGCGCGATTCTCCAGGCTGCCGCCGTATTCGTCGGTACGCAGGTTGGTAACCGGGCTCATGAACTGGCTGATGAGGTAGCCGGCGCTGGCGATCAGTTCCACGCAGTCATAGCCGGCCTGTTGGGCCCGGCCGGCGGCCGCGGCAAAGGCGGCCACGATCTCCTTGATCTCGTCCACGGTCAGGGGGCGGGGCTTTTCCTTGGAAAAAATCGGCGGCGCCACGTCCGAGGCGCTGACCGCCTGCCGGCCGGTGAGAAAGGTCATCTCGTAACGGCCGGGATGCCACAACTGGATACCGGCCCGGGTGTCGTACTGGTGAATGGCCGCCACCATCCGCTTGTGGCCGTCGATGAAGCGGTCCTCGGAGATATCGATCCCCATGACCATGCCGGGGACCACCGGGCTGATACCGGCGGTCACCAGGCCGGCGCCGCCTTTGGCCCGCCGCTCGTAATAGGCCACAATGGCGTCGTTGACTTCTCCCATGGCCAGGTTGACCGTCAAAGCCGGCATGATCATCCGGTTGGGAATGGTCATGGACTTGATCGTAATCGGCTCCAGCAAACGTGTAAATTCCGTCATAAACCACCTCTTTTTTTTATACTTTTTGGTTAGATACGCCCGGTGTTGACGTTGCGGGAAGGTCCGCTTCTCCGTCCAGCGTCGCAATGGGATCACGGGCGGAAATCATGGAGACCAGGGCCTGCTTGAATCTCTCCCGCTGGTCTTCCGGAAATATTTTCATGAGTTCTTCATTGACGGCAAACCGCAGGGCCCGCAGCTCCGCCTTCATGGCTTTTCCTTTTTCGGTAAGGCAGACCAGAATGGCCCGGCGGTCGTCGGGATTGGGCTGGCGAACAACAAAACCGCCTTTTTCCAGGCGATCAATCAGACCGGTCAGGGTGGCCGAATCATAGCGCAGCAATTCGCCCAGCCGCTTGGGAGAAAGCCGGTCAACCACCCAGAGGCATTCAATAATCAGGTACTGGGCCGGGGTCAGCCCGTACGGCTCCAGCAGCAGCCGCAGCTCTTTCTGGGCGGCCTGGGCAGCCCGGGACAGCAGAAAACAGACGCAGGAGCGGGGATCATCGGGATTGCTTAGCATGTCATTCTCTTTTATACATTTATCTTGCATACGTACTATTTGTATAGAAGGCTTTTGTCCCTGTCAAGCGTTTTCAGGGCATCTTTACCTTTTTGGGGGAGCAGCCCCTGTTTTTTAACAAAATACTAAAATCATCAGTCATTTATGGCAAAACCGGGTTTATTCATTATTGTCGCCAGGGATAAAAGCACGCTTGGGCCACCCTTCTTTCCGCGCCGTGACCCTTTCGGGGCCGTTTGCCGCCGCCGGCTAAATTGCTCGAACTCGGGCTGACGCCCTCAG
>CAYTQK010000077.1:0-12546 GCA_964439745.1 uncultured Desulfobacterales bacterium | reverse complement strand
CGGCGTCCGTGATTGCCTGGTGTTCAACGGTATCGGAACCACCGGCCTGTCCGGACCCATTCCCACTTCCAGCTTTGTCCTCTTTCCGCTGCCCTTTGCCGGCATCACCGTGGCCCTGGTCCTGGGCTCGGTGGTGGACCGCATGAAATTTTCCGCCTGGATCGTCTTTGCCGTGCTCTGGCTGACCCTGATCTACTGCCCCATTGCCCATTGGGTCTGGGGCGGCGGCTGGATGGGCGAAATGGGGGCCCTGGATTTTGCCGGCGGCAACGTTGTCCACATCAACGCCGGCATCGCCGGGCTGGTGCTGGCCCTGGTGCTGGGCAAGCGGGAAGGCTACGGCAAGGAGGCCATGTTTCCCTCCAGCATCACCCTGACCGCCCTGGGCGCGGCCCTGCTCTGGTTCGGCTGGTTCGGCTTCAATGCCGGCTCGGCCCTGGCCGCCGACGGTATTGCCGGCTCGGCCTTCCTGGTGACCAACACTTCGGCCGCCATGGCCGCCATGGCCTGGATGTTCGCCGAGTGGGTGGTCAGCAAGAAACCCACCGTGCTCGGCCTGGCCTCCGGCGTGGTGGCCGGCCTGGTGGCCATTACCCCGGCGGCCGGTTTTGTCAATCTGCCGGCTTCTTTGGTGATCGGCCTGGTAGCCGGACTGCTGGGCTTTTACAGCGTGGCCGTCATCAAGCACAAAATCGGCTACGACGACTCCCTGGACGCCTTTGGCGTGCACGGCATCTGCGGCATCTGGGGTGCCCTGGCCACGGGATTGTTCGCCAGCCCGGCCATCACCGAGGGCGCCCGGGGGCTGTTTTACGGCAATCCCGCCCAGCTCGGCATCCAGGCCATTTCCATCGTGGCCACCATCGCCTTTACCGCCGTGGGCACCCTGGCCATCGTCTATGTCACCCGTTTGGTGTGCGGCGGCTTGCGCGTGGAGCGGGATGATGAGATTATGGGGCTGGACAGCGCCATTCACGGCGAAAGAGCCTTTGAACTGGACTGATTCATCTGGAATCACTTTTCCGGAGTAAGGAGATAGGGACATGAAAAAAATCGAAGCCATCATCAAACCGTTCAAGCTGGATGACGTCAAAACCGCCCTGAACGAGATCGGCATCCAGGGCATGACCGTCACCGAGGTCAAGGGCTATGGCCGGCAGAAGGGGCATACCGAGATCTACCGCGGCGCCGAATACGTGGTGGATTTCATCCCCAAGGTGAAAATTGAGATCGTGGTGGCCGCCGACCTGGTGGACACGGTCATCCAGGCCGTGGAAACGGCCGCCAGGACCGGCAAGCTGGGCGACGGCAAGATCTTCGTCTCGCCGGTGGAACAGGCCGTCCGCGTCCGCACCGGTGAAACCGGCAAAGACGCCGTCTGACCCGAAAACCGTAAAGAAAAACTCTTCCCCCTGCCCCGGACAGGACCGCCCGGACTTGTCCGGGGCATCCCCCCCCCTTTTTCGTTCCTTGGTTCAAGATTCCCACGGCGCTGCGCGCCTCGGAATGACGAGTGTGCGGACGGGGCGTTCACCCGTATGGATTGGTTCCACTCTTCAAGGTTCCCACCCCGCCTACGGCGGGGCAAGCGTTCCGCTGCGCGCCTCGGAATGACGAGTGGTTGTGCCGGCGTTCACCCGTATAGCTTCCTGCCCCCGGTCAATCTTTCGACCCTTCTGCGCCTGGAATGGTTTTCCCGGCAATCCGACCGCCCCGCCCTGATATTACAAAATTGAAATAAACAATTAAACAACCTACAAAAATGAAATATTTATATTTCAGCCTGAAAACCTGCCAGTATAATAAAAAAGAACAAATTAAAATACTTAGAAATAAATAACCCGGCCGCATCATCCTGGCACACCCATTGCTTTTTCATTTGATAACGGCGCGCTTGATTATCCGCAACCCCAACCGGCAATCGCCAAAGGAGAATTGGACATGAAAAAAATCGAGGCCATTATCAAGCCCTTCCGGCTGGATGATGTCAAAACCGCGTTAAACGAAATCGGAGTGACCGGTCTGACCGTGACCGAGGTCAAGGGCTTTGGCCGCCAGCGGGGCCATACCGAGATATACCGGGGCGCAGAATACCAGGTGGATTTCGCGCCCAAGGTGAAACTGGAAATCGCCGTGGACGATGCCCTGTGCCCCAGGGTCATCGAAGTGATTACCGACCAGGCCAGAACCGGCAAGATCGGCGACGGCAAAATCTTTGTCCTGCCCATCGAAGATGCGGTCCGCATCCGCACCGGCGAAACCGGCGGTGAAGCGATTTAATAGATTGAAAAGGAGGAATCCCATGAAAGCAATCAAACTGGCCCTGCCCCTGTTATTGGTACCCGCCCTGCCGGCGCTGGCGGCCGACACCCCGCCCGATCCGGCAGCCAATGCCGCCGCCATCGAGCTGATTCAGACCCACGCCAATTACCTCTGGACCCTGATCGCGGCCGCCCTGGTCTTTTTCATGCAGGCCGGTTTTGCCCTGGTGGAATCAGGCTTTACCCGGGCCAAGAACTCCGTCAATATCATGATGAAGAACCTGATGGACTTTTCCATGGGCACCCTGGCCTTCTGGGCGGTGGGCTTCGGCCTCATGTTCGGCGCTTCGGCCACCGGCTGGTTCGGGACCAGCGGTTTTTTTCTGAGCGACTTTTCGCCGGACGGCGACCCCTGGGTACTGGCCTTCTGGATGTTCCAGGTGGTCTTCTGCGCCACGGCCGCCACCATTGTCTCCGGCGCCATGGCTGAACGAACCAAGTTCGTCGGCTACCTGGCCTACAGCCTCATCCTCAGCGCCCTGATCTATCCCGTTTTCGGCAGCTGGGCCTGGGGCAGCCTCTTCAACGGCAGCGGCTGGCTGGAGGGCCTGGGCTTCATCGATTTTGCCGGCTCCACCGTGGTGCACTCGGTGGGCGGCTGGGCCGCCCTGGCCGGCACCCTCATCCTGGGCCCCCGCCTGGGCAAATACGGCAAGGACGGCAAAATCCGCCCCATTCTCGGCCATAACATTCCCCTGGCCGCCCTGGGCGTCTTTGTTCTCTGGCTGGGCTGGTTCGGGTTCAACCCCGGCTCCACCACCACGGCGGACAAGAGCATTGCCATGATCTTTGTCAACACCAACCTGGCCGCCGCTACCGGTGCCGTCTTCGCCATGCTGACCTCCTGGTTCCGGTTCGGCAAACCCGAAATCAGCATGAGCCTCAACGGCGCCCTGGCCGGCCTGGTGGGCATCACCGCCGGCTGTGCCAACGTCTCCCCGGGCAGCGCCATCATCATCGGCGCCGTGGCTGGCGTACTGGTGGTCTTTTCCGTTCTCTTCTTCGACCGGATCCGGGTGGATGACCCGGTCGGCGCCATCTCGGTGCACGGTGTCTGCGGCGCCTGGGGCACCCTGGCGGCAGGCATCTTCAATATGGGCGGCACCTCGGCCGGGATCATCGGCGTGCAGCTGCTGGGCATCGCGGCCTGCTTTGTCTGGACCTTTGCAACGGCCCTGGCCATGTTCAAGCTGATCGACCTGACCATCGGCCTGCGGGTCTCTCCGGAAGAAGAAGCCGAAGGCCTGGACTTCACGGAACACGGCGGCACTTCCTACCCGGATTTCGCCACCTCGGCCTATTCGCAGCAGTAACCGAAAACATCCATACCAACCGGCCCTGCCTTCGCCTGCAGCGGAGGCCAGGGCCGGTTTTTTTGAACTTACGGGGAAGGATCTTTTTCCGCAGCGGGTTTGTGCGAGGGAGGAGTCCTGCCGCGGTGGGCATTATTCTGCTCAAGCTCTGCCAGTACCTTGTCGGCCTGGTCGGGATATAACTTGCGCAGGCAGTCCGGACAGACCCCATGGCTGAACTCGGCGTCGGAATGTTCCTGGATATAGGTTTCCACCTGCTGCCAGTAGCCCTCGTCATCGCGGATTTTTTTGCAGTTGGCGCAGATGGGCACGATGCCCTTGAGCGTTTTCACCTGGTCCAGGGCTTCCCGCAGCTCCTGGATGAGGGCGTCCTTTTCCTCCTGCTGCCGCCGGATTGTCACTATAAGATCGCATTTTTCCATGGCCATCTGGGTGGTGCGGCAGAGCAGATCTTCCTTGATGCGCCCCTTGACCAGGTAATCCATGGCCCCCTGCTTCATGGCCTGGACGGCCACCTCCTCGTTGCCTTCGCCGGTGAGCATAATAATCGGCACCGGAACATTTCCCCTGCCGTCGCCCAGTTCCTGAAGAAACTCCAGGCCGTCGCCGTCCGGCAGCCGGTAGTCCAGCAGCACGCATTCCGGCGCAAACGACCGGCAGGCGGCCAGTCCCGCGGTCATGTTTGCCGCTTCTTTCAAAACATATTCATTGTGCTGGCACTGCTGCAGAAACCGGCGATACGTTTCGCGATCCGTATCGCTGTCCTCCACGATCAACACCCGCACCAGCCTGTTCGGCCGTGTGGTATCATTCATACCCGCTCTCCTTTGGGCAATACGGCAATTTCGAACCAGTAGTCCCGAAGCATGGCAATGGCCCGGACAAACCCCTCCAGGTCTACGGGCTTTTTGATATAACTGTTGGCACCCTGGGCATAGGCCAGCTCAACGTCCCGTTCATCGCCCGAAGTGGTCAGCACCACCACGGGGATTCTCCGCAGCAAATGATCCGCCTTGATCGTCTCCAGCACTTCCCGGCCGTCCGTGCCCGGCAGATTCAGGTCCAGCAGGACAATGCCGGGCCGGGGCGACACCACCGGATCGGCATACCGGCCCCGCCGGTACAGGTATTCCAGGGCCTCCTCCCCTTCCTGGCAGCGGTAAATGGAATTTTTCAGACCTGATCGCCGCAGCACCCGCACCGTGGCTTCAAAATCCTCGGGGCTGTCTTCCACGATCAGAATCGACGAAGGCTCAGCCATTTTCTCCTCCCGCCGGCAGGGTGAACCGGAAAGTGCTGCCCCGGCCCGGTTCCGAGGTTACCCAGATTCGCCCGCCGTGCTGCTCAATGATTTTTCTGGCCAGGGTCAGGCCGGAACCGGTCCCCCCGCCGTACTCGTCCCGGCCGTGCAGCCGCTTGAAGATCTTGAAAATCTTCTCCTGATACTTGTCCGGAATACCGATACCGTTGTCCTGCACGAGCAGCACCGCCATGCCGCTGTCCGCAGCCGTTTCCCAGCCGATGAGGACTTCCGGCTGCCGGCTGTCATTATACTTGACGGCGTTGCCGATCAGGTTGCGCAAGACCTCGCCCACCCGGGTGCGGTCACAGATGACCCGGGGCATGTTGTCCGCGATGACCACCTTCACCGGTCGCTCCGCCAGCATCGTCTCCATGGTCTCCAGGGTCTGCCGGGCCAGCTGGCCGGCGTCCGTCTCCTGCATGGCCATCTCCGACTGTCCCACCCGGGAATAGTGAAGCAGGTCGTCCAGCAGCATCTCCAGGCGGCGGGTCAGCCGGATCAGGGTATGCAGCTTGGCCTGCCCGGACTCGTCCAGCTTATCTTCGTAGTCTTCCAGCAGAAAAGCGGCGAAATTGTGAATGCCGCGCAGCGGTTCCTTGAGATCATGGGAAGCGATATAGGCAAAATCTTCCAGCTCCCGGTTGCTCTGTTCCAGGTCGGCGGCATATTTTTCCAGTTTATCCCGGGCCCGGATCACTTCGTTTTCAGCCTGCTTGCGATCACTGATATCCTTGACATACTCGATTACCCCGGTCACCCGGCCCTGCTCATCCTTCATGGGGAAAGCCGACAGGTCGATCCATCCCTCCGGTGTCTCGGCATTGGGATAAGGGACCTCGGCACTGTACCGCCGGCCCTTCCGCATGGCCAGCCGGGATGGGCACCAGGGACAGACCGTGGTTCTGCCCTGGTAGGCCTGGTAACATTTGCGACCCGTCAAGGAAGCCTCCCGGCCATACATGCGCTGCATCCACCCGTTGGCCCGGATAATATTCATCTCCCGGTCCAGCACGCTGATGCCGTCCTGGATAGCATCAAATACATCGGTGAGAAATTTTTCGTTCCGGCGCAGCGCCTCGGCGACCCGGTACTGCTCGGTCACATCCCGGAAGACCAGCACCACGCCGGTAACCCGGCCGCTGTCATCCCGGATGGGGGCCCCGGAATCCGCGATCTGCCGTTCCTCCCCATCCCGGCCGATCAGGGCGGTATGGTTGGCCAGCCCGACGACTTTCCCCTCCCGGAGAACACGCTCCACCGGGTCGGACACCGGCTGACGGGTTTTACCGTCGATGATCCGGAACACCTCGTTCACCGGCCGTCCCGCGGCTTCTGCCGGCGACCAGCCGGTCAGCTGCACCGCCACTGGATTCATCCGGGTCACACAGCCGGCGGTGTCGGTTGTAATAACGGCGTCACCGATGGAATCCAGGGTGGTACGCAGGTGCTCCTCACTGGCGGCGATGGCAGCGATATGCTCCTGCACCGCGCCTTTCATGACATCAAAGGAGGCGGCCAGTTCCCCGATCTCATCGTCCCGCTTGATCCCGGTATCGGCGCTGAAATCGCCGGCGGCAATCCGGGCGGCTGCCTGGTGAAGGGAGAAGATGGGCAGCAGCAGCCGGCGGCGCATCCAGACCATGATCATCAGCAGGATGACGCTGATCAAACCAATGATCGCCAGGATCGATCCCGCCAGGACCATCTGCTTGATGGCCATTTCCCGGCGCAGACCGGCATCAATTTCCGAGAGATAACCAGACATCTCCCGGCAGGTCAGAATCAGCTGCCCCCCGATCTCACGCCGGAGGTGCTCGGTATTGCGGCCCACTTGCTCCTCCAGGCCGAAAAGATAATCGAGATCCTGCAGCAGGAAACGGCGCCGTTCCACCAGCATATGCATCAAGGGTGATTCTCCCAGGAGCTTCCGGAGACTGTCCACCTGCTGGACGATATTGTCGGCGGCCAGGCGCAACTGCCGTTTTTCCCGGGGGGTGGGCAGAAACAGGTATTCTCCCAGCACCGCCGAAGCGTTGGCCAGTTCCCGTCCGGCCTGCCGCAGTTCGATTTCCTGCTGCCGGGCCCGGCTGAAATCAAAAAACAGGTACGAGACCGCACCAATGGAGACCAGGATAATCAGCGAAGCGATAACGACAATCAGGGTGGTAATTCGTCGTATGGACATGCTGTACTCTCCGCCGCCTCATTGTCGCGAATATGCCCAGGGGATACGGCAGTTCCGGTTCAGTGAATTATGGTCACTGTATCCGGACACAACTTCTTCATGGGTCGGCATTCCACCAGCGCAAAAAAATCCGGCGGAGCTTCCTTCTGTCCGCGCAGCTGCTGACGCCAGCAGGCTTCCTGCTCCATGGCAAACAAGAGGCTCTGGGGCAGTTCCAGCTTGAAATGATAGGTCGCCCACTCCCCCCGGACCCGCTCCGGGGGAAAACCGAAATAACTGCCGGCGATGGTCATGGACTCCTGCGGGGATGCCGCCATAAAGGAAAATGCCGACTGCAGCGCCTTCAGAAAGGCTCGCAGCGCCGGAATATGATCATCACACCAGGCGGCCCGGGCGGCCAGCACCCAGTACATATCCCGGCCCATGTGGGCGTTGACGGTATGAATGTTTTCCCCCAGGGTCTGGCGGATTTGAACGGTATGGGGGGGCCAGGCAATGGCGGCGTCGATCTTACCGGCAGCCATTTGTTCCGGCATCTCTGCCAGTTCCATGCCGACCAGCTCGACATCGTCCATGGCCAGGTGATGATAAAGAAGAAGGCGGTATAAGAAATACGGAGCGGCGCTGTTCATTTTCAAGCCGATCCGCCGTCCTTTCAAGTCGGTGACCGCGTCCACGCCCCGGGCCGTATTCATTACCAGTTCCTGGCTCTGATTGCGATTCAGCGCGGCCAGGATACGAAAATCCTGCTGTTTCAGCGCCCGGAAGGCCAGTAATTGTTCCGGGGTGCAGACGACATCAAGGGTCCCCTCGCCCATCATCTGCAGCAGGGGCACGGCCGATTCCGTTTTTGTCAGTGAAACCGACAGCCCGTTTTCGGCAAAAAATCCCTTTTCCCTGGCGATAACAATGGGAACGGACTTGAGGCTGTTATTGATCCCCACGGAGACCGTCACGGGCGTTTCGCCGGCGCGGCTGTCTGCCTGCTCCGGGTCCGGCGAACCGCACCCGGCCGGCAGCAGGATCGCCCCGGCGCCGGCGACGGCCAGCACGGACAACAAGACAAACCGCAGGAGATTTGTTGAACAATTCTTCCGGATCACTGGACGTTCAGAAGGAAAGGCCATCCTCTTCTCCCGGAAACTTTGCGGAAAATTTACCTACTTCATATCATAATTATCCAAAATAATCAAATTATTTGCGAAAAAGGGGTCTTACGGCTGCCCCGGATATTTCACGCCAGCCAGGCCCCCAGCTCTCCCAGGGCGGTGGAGGCCATCAAGTACGGCTCCTGCTTGCGGCAGGCCAGGGCCCGGGTCTGCCGCAGCATCCGGCCCGGGGACCAGCCCGCCACCGGCTGACCAGTCGCTTCGGTATAAAATTCCGAGACATGCCCCCACATGTGGGCCACCGCGTTCTGAATACCGCCGGGGGACGGCGGCCGGCGGCAGATTTCGGTCAGGCGGACGGCCAGGTCGGCGAAATGTTCCCGGTGCCGATAGCGGGATACCTCCCGGCCAATGGTGCGGTAAGCGCCGGTATCCCGGGCCAGCACGGAATATTTGTGCTGGCTCCATAGCTGCTGGCTGGTGCGCGGCAGGGCAATCCGGCCCGGCTCCTTCTCCCGGTATTTTTCCGCCAGGATGGCAAACTGCCGCTCCGGCGCGTCCAGGTAGCCTTCCGGCCATTGCCCGGGCGCGGCGCGCAGCCGCACCGGCGAGCGGTCCCGGTAGCCGCGCAGGGCCATCTCCGCGGCCAGGAGGCGATGGCGCTGGCGCAGGGCCCAGCCATACCCCTGCCAGCGCAGGGTCTCGGGATGCCGGGAATACCCCTTTTTGCGGTGGACGATAATGGACACCATGGCATGAAGCTCCCGGTGCTCGCCGAGAAGACTCTGGCGATTCAGATACCCCGGCTGTATATCCCAGATGCGCATGGTTCCTGCCTTATCCTGCTGTCCTTACCGCGGATATTGCACGAGTTGATTCGGCCTACCCGTACCCGCCGTAGCTGTCGCCCTGATCGGCCCAGGCCTCGGCCTGGCCGGGGATCACCCGGATGGCGGCCGGCCCGGCCACCGGGCACCGGGTTTCGCAGATACCGCAGCCGATGCACAGTTCGCCGATGACATGGGGCTGCTGCAGATCCACCTCCCGGCCGCGGTGGTCAGTAACCCGCACCCGGGTGAACTTGATGGCCTTGTCATGGGTGGGGCAGTGCTCCTCGCAGACGATGCAGGGGGTGGCCTCGGCAAAAGGCAGGCAGCGGTTCTTGTCGATCATGGCCCGTCCGATGACAAAGGACTGCTTCTCCGCCAGGGACAGGCGGGCAATGGCGCCGGTGGGGCAGACCTGGCCGCAGAGGGTGCAATTGAACTCGCAGTACCCCAGCCGGGGGATCAGCCGGGGGGTGAACATGCCGTCCAGCCCCTGTTCCAGGAAGACCGGGTGCAGGGCGTTCTGGATGCAGACCTTGAGGCACTCCCCGCAGCGGACGCAGGTGCGGGTAAAGTGTTCCTCGGGCAGGGCGCCCGGCGGCCGGATCACCGTTCCAGACGGCAGCGCCGCGGCGGCATTAATCCGGCTGAGAAACGGCAGGGTCAGGCCGGCCAGGCCGGCGCCGACCAGATACCGCCGGCCCAGATCCACCGGGGCCTTATTGACCGGCCGCGAAAACCGGAAGGCGGTAATCTGCTGGGGACAATACTCCAGGCAGTCCAGGCAGAGATTGCACTCTTCGGCCATCATGCGATTGTCTTCATTAAAGGCGTTCATGCGGCACTTTGCCCGGCACTCCTGGCATCCCCGGCAGGCCAGCAGCGGCACCCGGCGGAAAAAGGAGAGCCGGGACACCAGGCCCAGCAGGGCGCCCAGGGGACACAGGTTGCGGCACCAGAACCGCCGGCCCAGCAGTTCCAGGGCAAAAACCCCGGCCAGGATGGCAAAAGACAAAAACGGCAGCAGAAACCAGGACTGCTTGTAGGGCAACAGCCCGGCCTTGAACAGATCATAGACGGCTTCACTGACGGCCACCACCCAGCCGGGCGCGTGAAAATAAACGGTATCAAAGACGCCGGTCAGCAGCTCGTTGACGGCCGGGTCCACGGCCACGGTCAGGCCCCGCACCAGGATGGAAAAAGGATCGACAAAGCCGACCCACTGCACGCCCAGGGCCGCCGATACCAGGACGACGATGAGAATAACGTACTTGGCCCGCCGCCAGTGGGCGGAGACCGTCTTGACCGGCTTGATGACACGGGCGCTGCCGTCCAGGAGGGTGCCCAAAGGGCAGATCCAGCCGCAGAAGATGCGGCCGAAAACCAGGGTCAGCGCGATCACCGCCAGGGCCGGCAGGAGCAGGGGGATTATCGTCCGCTCCGCCAGGGTGACCGCGGCCGCCACCAGGGGATCCCAGCGGAAAAACACGTTGACCGCCCAGGGAATGGTGTCGCTGCCGGCATAATCGGTCTGCCGGAACAGAAACAGGAACACAAGCAGAAACAGCACCTGGCTGACCTGCCGCAGGCGGCGGAAAAACACGCGATAGTTCATGGCCTTCCTTCCCCCTGGCGAAGGGTTGTTGTCCATAGCGGTGAGCGCCAAAACATAAACACGTCATTCCGAGGGGCCGCAGGCCCCGTGGGAATCTTGCGCAACGGTACGAAACCCGTCCGCTACACGGTCACGATGCGGCACTTGTCCAGGTCCATCTCGCCCAGGCCCATGGCATGGGCGCGCACCGTAGAATCAATCTCCCCGGGAGCCCGGTCGAACAGGGTGGTGGCATAGGCGTCCGCGGCCACCGGGTCCACCGAGGCCAGGACGGTGTTCTTTTGCGCCACGTCTTCCAGCCGGCCGCCCTGGGGGCCGTTGCGCAGCAGGATGCGGGTGGCGTCCACCACTGTCAGCGCCGGCCGCATGACGGTGTTCAGATCGGCCAGGTTCTGGGCGATATTGTGATGAATGCGGCCGCGCCGGCCGCCGATGACGCCCATGACGTTCTTCAGTCCCAGGGTCAGCCCGGTCAGGCCGTGATGCTTGGCCACGGGCATGTTGATGTAGCAGTCCGCCTCCAGGGCGTCCTTGTAGAACTCCCATTCCGACAAGGCCCGCCCCCGCTCAATGGTCACCGGCACGAAACGGCGGTCGTCCATGTATTCGCAGCGCACGCGCCGGTCGTCCATGGCGTCCAGGGCCGGCTTGATGCCGCTGTTGTGGTAACAGCGGCGCTCCTCGTTGCAGGGCCGGTCGAAGACGGCCACGGAAGCGGCTCCGGCTTCCAGGGCCAGGACCACCAGGGCCTTGACCACCTCGGGATGGGTGTCGGCCGCCTGGGCCGGAGTCCGGTCCCAGCCGATGTTGGGTTTGACCACCACCCGGTCGTCCTGGCTGACAAACCGGCCCATACCGCCCAGCTGATCCACCACGGCCGCTACCATGGCCGCGATTTCCCGGTTCCGGCTGACCGCTATCACCGGTTGTCCGGCCGGAGCCGCCGCTGCCCGGCCCGCCAGGCGGAAAACCGGGGCGGTGGTCATGATGCCGGCGTACCAGAGCGCCACCTGTTTTAAAAAATCGCGTCGGTCCATGCCGCCCTCCTTGCGCCCGCCAACAAATCATTTGACTTGCCGCGGCCATCTCCATATAAGTGACATAAGTAACTATAACATATATAATGATTTCATAATAAATCGATGGGGGATAGCAAATCGCCATGGCTGAAACCATTACCATCCTCGCCTGTGGAATTTTTTTTCTGATCGGCCTGATCACCGGCACCTGGAAATATCTTGCCATCCGCCGCTCGCCCGACTTCCGCGCCCCGGCCTACGTGTCCACCAGCCACCGCACCGCCCTGATGTACAGCTTCGCCTGCCTGGTCCTGCTGGAGCTGGTCCGCCGCGGCGCCCTGCCCGGGATCGCCGAGACCGTGCTGGTCTCCCTGCTGATCGCTTTTTTTGCCGCCGCCCAGGGTACCTACCTCATTCACGGCCTGCTGGGGGACACCGACAACCAGCTGGCCCGGCCCCACCGCCTGGGCAGCCGCACCTGGCCGGCGCCGCTGATCACCGGCTTCATGGTCACCCTGATCATCGTGGAGACCGGCGCCTTTGTGATCCTCTTTCTGGCGGCCGTGGCGGCTATTCTGTAGCCGGCGGCCGCAGCACCACCAGGGCGTCCACGGCCACGGGCCGGCTGCCGGAAATGATGACCGGGTTGATATCGATCTCGGCCACCGCCGCCATGACCAGGCCGATCTGCCCTACCCGGACGAGGACCCCGCCCAGTTGATCGACATCCGCCGCGGCCCTCCCGCGGATGGACTCCCGGACGCGATGGCCCCGGACCGCCCCCCTCATCCTACGGCCCGCGGTTCGGCTGAGCGGCGCCTTGCCAAAGACCACATCCTCCAGGATCTCGGTGA
>CAYTQK010000076.1:0-12577 GCA_964439745.1 uncultured Desulfobacterales bacterium | reverse complement strand
CCGAAGCGGACGATGGCGGATTGGAATTTTTTTCGGGCCGCGGCAAACGCCGGCGGAATCCGGCCGTCGTTTTGTCCCAGCAGGGCCAGCTGGAAGGGGAGGCCGTTTTCCGCCAGGTCATTCAAAACCGACAGGAAAAGTTCATAGTTTTTGTCAAAGGCCCAGCGATGATTCCAGAGGATCAGTGGCGGATCTGCCGCCGGCGCGGACTCTTCCGGCGGCCGCGCCGGCGGCCGGATACCCGGATACAGCACGCCGGCCTTGGCGGACACGGCTGCGGCCGTGGCGGCCGGCCGGCAGTCCCGGCCTTTGGCCAGAAAATCCGGAATGCCCCGGATAAAGGCCTGGAGGTGAAAATCAGAATTGAAAATCAGGCGGCGGGCGGCCAGGGCGGTGCTGATGTTGATCATGCCGGTTTGAAAGGCCCCCTTGTCGCCCGGCGGCGGGGGATAGGTGACCTGGTTCTCATGAAAATAGACCAGCACCGGCGGGCAGTTCTGCCCGCGGATGGCCATAAAATCGGCCAGGTTGAACAGATCAGTAACGATCAGCCCGTCATAACCGGACATGTCGGGAACCGTTTCCGCAAAATAGAGGGCGGCTCCCAGCATCCGCCATTTCCAGTAGCGGCCGGGCAGGGTGCGCAGGTCGATATGGTGGCTGGAAAATGCAGCCAGACCGTCGGCGAAACGGGCGTGCGAGCCGTCGTAAAAAGATTCCAGGAAAAGAAATCTCAGGGCAGAAGTGGTTGCCATGTGTCCGCGATCCAGGAGTAGTAACCGGCCTCAACGGGCCGGTTCCGTTTTTCACAGCCGGCGGCATAGATGGCGCATTTTTCCCGCAGGGTCTGTTGAACGGCAGACCGCTGCGCCGTGGTCAGCGGCCGGGTTTCCAAGATTTTTCGCAGGCAGCGGATGCGGTATTTATCCAGACCCGGCGCCGCCGACAACTGGTCGGCGTGGCCGCCGCGCTTGATGACCAGGGCCTCGGGAATAAGATGGATGGGGTATCGGCAGCTGATCCGCAGCCAGAGATCATAGTCTTCACAGGCCGGCAGGGATTCATCAAATCCGCCCATCTGCTGGAAAAATTGACGTTCGATCATGACCGCCGAAGGGCTGACCAGGCACAATGCCAGGGAGGGAATGAAGATCATGCCGGAGGGTTTCCGGTGTTTTTTGCCGGGATTGATCCGCCGGCCGTTTTTCAGCCAGGCCTCCTCGGTCTGGCAGATTCGGGCCCCGGGGTGAGCCTGGAAAAAAGCGGCCTGCCGGGCCAGTTTGCCCGGCAGCCACAGGTCGTCGGCGTCCAGGAAAGCCAGATGGCTGCCGGAAGCCCGGTCAGCACCGGCGTTGCGGGCGGCGCTGACGCCCAGGTTGGGCTGGGTGACCCGGATGATGCGGCTGCCGAAAGCATCCAGCACCCGCCCGGTATCGTCCGTGGAACCGTCGTCGACCACGATGACTTCAACGTCCGGTCCCTCCTGGGCCAGGGCTGAGCCTACTGCCTCGGTCACCAGAACGGCCCGGTTGTACGTGGGAATAATGACGCTGATGGCAACAGGAGTATGGGATGAACAGGTCACAATAGTGGCAGTAATTTTCCGCTGACAGAACAGGGCAAGGCCAGCCCCGGCCGGACGCTGCCTGTTTTTGCGACCGGCGCTGATCGGCGATCAGCGGGCGGTTTCCGAAACATTCCGGCTGTTTTCCTGCTCCGAAAACAATTGCCGGGTTTTATTGTAAATTTCCTGGTACTTGTTGATAATGTCCCGCCGGAAATCAACATGGATATGATTAATGAAATTTTCCGATTTTTCCAGGGTTTTTTTGTAGTGGGTCCAGAGTTCGGACAGTCGTCGTCTCTGGACGGCGGAGGTGGTGATCATGGAAGAGGAGTAGCGGCGGACCTGGTCCCGGGCTTTTTCATAAATTTCATCCAGCCGGGAAGCGGCCTTGTCTACCTTGAGCGTTTCCTGGGTGATCACGTGAAAATGATGGCCCATGACGGCATGGGTGATGACCTCGGCAAACACCCCGGGATTGCGGACCAGGTTACGGCTGACAAATTTCAGGTATTGTCCGCCATAGGGCGTGAACGGCTGAAAAAATAACGATTTCAAGAGGGCCTTGATCTCCAGCCAGCGGATTTTACGCTGCTTGTAGCCGGTATGCCGGAGATTGGCCAGCAGCATGTCGCAGCGGGTGAAATAGTTTTTCAGATTGGTATCGTAAAGCGTGCCCAGCACCCGCTTGTAGCCCTCCTTGAGGGTCTGCGGGTCCATGGTGGCTACGAAATTGGTGGTCATGGTATGGGTGTTGCAGCCTTCCAGGTGATCGGTCAAAATGCGGCCTTCCCTTTGCAGGCGTTCAAACAGCTTGGTGCCCGGCAGAGCCTGCATCATGCCCACCATGGCCTTGGGAATGCCGGTCTGCTGGATAAACTCGATCTGCCGGTCAAAAATATCTTCCTTGTCATTGTCAAACCCCAGGATGAAACCGGCGGTTACTTCCATACCGTGTTTTTGGATGGTTCGAACGGCCTCCTGCAGGTCGCACTTCAAATTCTGACTTTTGCCGGTTTCTGCCAGAGATTCCTTGGAAGGGGTTTCGATGCCGATAAAGACCTGGTCAAAACCGGCCGCGCTCATGGCGTTCATCAGTTCTTCGTCGTCGGCCAGGTTGATGCTGGCCTCGGTGTAAAATTTGAACCGGTGGTTATTGGCTTTTTTCCATTCAATCAGGGCGGGCAGGAGCTCTTTTTTGACCCGGTTCTTGTTGCCGATAAAGTTGTCGTCCACCATGAAAATGGATCCCTCCCAGCCCAGCCGGTAGAGGGTGTCGATCTCCCTGATTATATTGGGGGCGGATTTGACCCGTGGCCGCCGGCCGTAGACCACCCAGATGTCACAGAATTCGCATTGAAAAGGGCATCCCCGGGAATACTGGACAGCCATGGAACTGTACTGGTCCATCTTCAGCAGGTCAAAACGGGGAATCGGCGTTTCGTCCAGGTCGGGCCTGGTCTGGGCGTGGTAGACATGCCGGGCGGTGCCATTTTCAAAGTCTTCCAGAAACTCGTTGATAATGGTTTCGGCTTCGCCCAGCACGAAATGATCCACCCCGGAAATGGCCTGGTGGCTGGAGGTGGGATGGGGGCCGCCGGCCACCACTGGCGTGCCGGTCCGGTTGCACATCCTGATTATTTCATTCATGGAGTTCTGCTGGATGATCATGGCCGAGATGAAAACCGCGTCCGCCCATTCAATGTCCTCCCTGGCGAGAGGCTCGATATTGAGATCCACCAGCTGGAGATTGTACTTGTCCGGCAGCAGGGCCGCCATGGTGATCACCCCCAGCGGCGGCAGGCTGGTCTTCTTGTCGATGAATTTCAGGCTGTAATGAAAACTCCAATAGGTGTTGCTGGGAATTTCCGGGTAAACCAGCAGGATATTGTTTAATCGGCTCATGACAGACTCCTTTGATAATCACGTCGACTGATAATCACGTCGACCAGTGTTTCCGCCGGATGCCGTTTTGTCGCATTGCCGGTGAGGGGGAAGACAGTTTCGCCCCTGTCTTCTATCCTCACAAATAAGGCTTTTGCGATTGTGAATCAAGAGAAAAGTGCCAGAAAATTAAGCCTTTACAATATTTTTACAAAAGCGGGGAAAAGGCCGGGCCGGAATGGCCGGCCGGCGTGAACAAAAAAATACCAACTGGGATCTTTTTGCCATCGAAATGGATAGGCAGCAAGTTTTTGAGGGCGGTCCGGAAAACAGGGGGGAGGACTGCCGCGGATAAGACGCCGTTGCCGGGGCGGGTTCGCTGATTGTTTTATTGAAACTGCGAGCGGGGCTGATAAAAGGTCGTCCGCAGGTACTTGCGGGGAATCAGCAGATTCGTGTCGTAGCTGATGGATTCGGTGGCGCCCACGATCAGGTACCCGTCCGGGGCCAGGGCATCGAACAGCCGCTGATACAGCCGCTGCCGGTCTTCGCTGGCAAAATAGATGCCCACGTTGCGGCAGAAAATAATATCAAACCGGGCCTGCCTCTCAAAGGGTTTGAATAGATTCTGGGTCTTGAAGCTGACCATCCAGCGGAATTCATCGGCCACCTGCCAGGAATTTTCGTCGATTCTGGTAAAGTACCGGGTGACCTGGTCCGGCATCAGGCCGCGGGTCACTTCAAAGCTGGTATACCGGCCGTAGCTGGCCTTGGCAATGGCCGCATTGGAAATATCCGTACCGACCAGAAAGAGGTTGTAGTCGGCCGGCGTGATGCCCAGCTCCTTTAAGACAAAGGCGATGCTGTATACTTCCTGGCCGGTGGAACAACCGGCCGACCAGATCCGGATTGGTATTTTTTCCGGGTGACGTATGGCAGCCGACCGCTTGTCCACCAGGTCGGGGATAATTTTATGCTGCAGGAGTTCAAAGGGGAGCACATCCCGGAAAAAATAGGTTTCATTGGTGGTCAGGGCGTCAATGATTTTCTCTTCCAGGGAGTTGTCCCGCTTGGCCTGGTAATATAACTCGCTGAAAGAGACGAACTGGTACTCGGCCAGCAAGGGTGCCAGCCGGGTCTCCAGCAGGTATTCTTTGCCCGGTTTTAATGAAATACCCGAAATCTCAAACAGGTATTTAGAGAGGACCTTGAATTCAAGTGAAGATATTTTTGGCATGGGGTGACATTATCCGGACATCTTCACGGAATTGATCATTTCAGTGACAATATTGTCCAGCGGGGCGACAATATCCACCAAGCCGGATTCGATGGGTTTTTTGGGCATGCCGAAGACCGTGCAGGTCGCCTCGTCCTGGGCGATCACCAGGGCGCCGCCGGCTTTCATGGCGCCGATCCCGAGGTGGCCGTCCGAGCCCATGCCGGTCATGATGATACCGGTTGCTTTTCCGGAAAAATGCTCGGCCACGGACCGGAAAAGGTAATCCACCGACGGTTTGCAGCTGTTTTCCGGAGGATCGTCGGTAATCTGAATAATCTTTTTGTTACCGTTATCGCCGGCGACTTTCATCTGTTTTCCGCCGGGCGCGATATAAACGGTGCCGGCGGTGTGCGGTTCTGTGTCTTCGGCTTCCACCACCCGAATTGGGGACTTGGCATTGAGGCTTTTGGCAAGGGACTTGGTAAACAGGGCCGGCATATGCTGGACGATCAGGACGGGGACCGCGAGATCTGCCGGCAGTTGGGGAATAATCCGGGCCAGGGCCTTGGGACCGCCGGTTGATATTCCGATGGCGATTACCCGGGAGGGGCCCTGCCATGGTTTGCCGCCGGTGGCGGCAACCTGTTCCGGCGGTGCGGCAACGCTTTTCTTGCCGGGAACTGGCGGTCTTTCCGCGGCCAGGGGCGCCGTCCGGAGCGGACGGCTGTAAGTCGCCTGTCCGGTCAGGATTTTTTTAATGGTGCGCCGGTCGGCAAAAGACCGCAGCATCGGCGCCAGATTTTCCTTGATAAAGCGTTTGCCCGCTTCGATGGATTCCAGCTCCGGCTTGGGAATAAAATCAAAGGCGCCCAGCTCCAGGGCCTTGACCGTTAATTCGCTGCCCTCATGGGTCAGCGAACTGAGCATGATTACGCCCACGTCATAGCCCAGCCGGTTGATCTCCTCCAGCACCTGGATGCCGTCCATGCTGGGCATGTCCACATCCAGGGTGATCAGGTCCGGTTTCAACGAAGCAATGCGGGAAATGGCGGTTTTGCCGTTGCTGGCGGTGCCGACGATTTCCACCCCGGGAAAAGCCGATAATACTTCACTGACGATTTTTCGGTACAGGATGGTATCGTCTACGACCAGAACTTTCAATTTCTCGGTATCGTTCATAATTTTTGTCAGTTGCAGTCAGGTGTGATTTCAAGAGATGCGGTAGTAGTGTCAGGTGTCGGCCAGCGTTTTCTGGATGTCCAGGATACCGATCAGGTAATCATCGGTTTTCAGCACGCCGCTGAAGTATTTTCCCTGCAACCCGCCCAGGTTGGCGGGGGCCGGTTCGATTTCATCGGAATCGGCGGATAGTACCTCGCTGACGCGGTCAACCAGGATGCCGACCAGTTCTTCGCCGAAATGGACAATGATATTGCGGCTGTTTTTGCCCACCTGCAGGGCTGGAAATCCCAGTTTTGTGCCCAGGTCGATGATGGTAACGATCATGCCCCGCAGATTCAGCACGCCCACCACGTAATCCGGTGATTTGGGCACCCAGGTCAGATTGGTGGTCTGCTTGTTGATTTCCTGAATATCGGTAATGTTGATACCGCACAGGGCGTTACCGATATAAAATGTCACCAGTTCGGTTTTGGCATGGCGGCTGACTGCTTCTGCGGGCTGCTGCATGGCATTTGTCCTTGTGGCTGTGGTTAGTCTGCTTTTTTCTCCAGATGACGTTTGACGCTGTCCAGCAGTTTTTCCCGGTCCATCTTGATCTGGTAATCATTGATGCCGGCCTGTTTCCCCTTGATGACGTCCTCTTCTCCGGCCAGGGATGTCAGGGCCAGAACCGTATAGTGGTGGAACCGCTCATCGGCCCGGATCCGCCGGGTCAGTTCAAAACCGTCCATCACCGGCATTTCGATATCGGTGATGACCAGATCGATTTCGCTGGACTGTTTTTCCAGGATATCCCAGGCCTCCTGCCCGTCTTTGGCTTCAATGACCCGGAAACCGCCGTCTTCCAGGAAGCCCTTGACCTGGCGCCTGAAGAAGTCCGAGTCTTCGGCGAACAGGAGTGTTCCGGTTACGCCGTTTTTGATCTGGCGCTGGGTCAGGTCGCCCATCCAGGAGGGATACAGGGTCTGGACCGCTTCGAACACATCAACGATCAGGGTGGTCTGGTTGTTGATAATGGCCGAACCCATGATCCCGGCCTGTTTCAAGGCCTTGGAGTCGATATTGATGGGGACCTCCACGGCATCGACCGGCGGGATGACCATCAGGCCGATTTCCTTGCCGCCGATGGTGCAAACGATGACTTCCAGCTCCTCGGTATCGGGAAGCGGCAGCACGTTCGCTACATTGTCCAGCGAGAAGAGCGGCAGGGCCCCGCCGCGGTATTGCATGACTTTCTTGCCGCCGACGTGTTCTATGTCGGATTTTTTTATACTTTCAATTCTTTCCACCAGGCTCAGGGAGACAGCGAACTGCTCCTTGTCGGTATTGCTGAAGAGCAACAGGGATGTCGCCTCCTGGGTCGCCTTGGCGGCGGCCGCTTCCCGGATCTCTTTTTCCGCTTTTTCTTTGCGGGAGATTTCCATGATGCTCAATTCGGCCGTATTGGCCACGCCGGCCACATCGAGAATCAGGGCGACCCTGCCGTCGCCCATAATGGTCGCCCCGGAAAATTCCTGGCAGAACTTGAGGTGCTGTCCCATGGGCTTGACCACGATTTCTTCGGAATCCAGCAGCCGGTCGACAATCAGGCCGTACTTGATGTCACCCATGAAGACGACGGCGATATTTATGGCGCTGGTGGCGTGAAACCGGCGATCCTCTGCGGAGCGCCGGGCCGGAAGATCAGATTGGGCCGGGACCTGGTTCGCATCGGTTTCGCTTTCGTCAATGGCCTGTTCAATAGCCTCGGCGCTGCTGCCGCTGGGCAGATCAAGTTTGCGGGAGCGGCGGTCGGCGACATTCTGGCGGCGTTCCCGGTATTCCCGGCCATCCTGGGGATGGATGAATTTTTTTTCCAGCCCGAGCACTTCGGCCAGGTCCACCAGCGGCAGGAGTTTGCCCCGCAGGCGCACCACCTCGGCATCACCGACTTTTTCGATGCGGTGCTTGACCTGCTCGGCCGGAATCCGCAGAAGTTCATCCAGGTTGACCTGGGGAATGGCGTAGGTCTCATCTCCGACCCGCACGATCTGGCTGGGAATGATGGCCAGGGTCAACGGCAGCTTGATATTGATGGAGGTGTGCTGTCCAGGCTCGGAATCAATATCCATGGTTCCGCCCAGCTTTTCCAGGTTGGTCTTGACCACGTCCATGCCCACCCCCCGGCCGGACAGATCAGTGACCTGTTCCGAAGTGGAAAATCCCGGCAGCAGGATGAGTTCCATCTTTTCCTTTTTGCTCATGGTGCCGGCCTGGTGTTCGGAGATCAGTCCCTTGCGGATGGCCGCCGCGGCGATTTCCTCGCCGTCTATGCCCCGGCCGTCATCGCTGATTTCAATGGAGACCTGGCCGGCCTCGTGCAGGGCGGACAGGTGGATTTTGCCGATGGGGCTTTTGCCGAGGTTTTTGCGTTTTCCGGGCGGTTCGATCCCGTGGTCGACCGAATTGCGGACCAGGTGGGTCAAGGGGTCGCTGATGGCCTCGATAATGGTTTTGTCCAGCTCGACATCGGTCCCCTCCAGGGTGAGTTCCACCTTTTTGCCCAGGTTCTGGGACATGTCCCGGACCAGGCGGGGGAATTTATTGAAGATGTTTCCGATGGACTGCATCCGCGTGCGCATGATCACGTCCTGCAGTTCGGAGGTGACCATGTTGATGCGCTGGCCCGCCGAGGCGATCGTCTTGATGTCATCGGCGGCAATACTCTGCAGCAGCTGGTTCCGGCTGAGTACCATTTCGCCGGCCAGGATCATGAGGCTGTCCAGCAGCTTGACATCCACCCGCAAAGAGGTCTGTTTCATGGCGGATTTCAGCGAGGCATCTTTTAATGTCTCCGCCAGGGTATTGGGGGAACCGGGCGGAGCCGTTTCCGGGGCCGCGGGCATATCCGGGGATTCGAATATTTCATCGGCCTCGGCAGCGGCTGTTTCGGATTCCACGACCGGCGAAACGTTTTCCATCTCTTCGCTGGCGGACGTTTCCGGCGGCGCGGGCGGTTCAGAAGGGGGCGGGGGCGGGGTGGCCGGAGGCGTCTCCTCCGGCTGCGGTGAAAGCTGGGTGCTGTCTTTCGCCTGAAGCATCTCGTCGGTCACCCGGTAGACCTGTTTTTTGCCAACGCCGAACAGGGTCGGCAGGATATCTTCCCCGATCAGGGAAGAGAAAAGGATAAAGAAGGGGAGCCGGGCGGGCAGCGATTCCTCCAGCGTGCCTACCTTGTCAATGTCAATCCGGGAATCCAGAATGTCACCGCTGGAGGAGACGGATTTCATCATATCCATGAGAACTTTTTCCTTGTCATGAATATCCGCCATCAGGTCCAGTTCGATGATATATAACGCTCTTCCTCCTTTGCGGGCCTTTTCCAGGTCAAACTGGGTGCTGATAAAGAGGGGGGTGCCATCCGCCGGTGAGAGCACGGTCATTTCATTGGAGACACTAAATTTTTCTTCGGCGGGCAGGGAGGCCGTGGTCAGGCCGGTCAGGGAAACGACCTCTTCGGAAATGTCGTATTCTTCGCTCTCCTTGATATTGCTGATCATGTGATGCAGCTTGTCAAAGGCGGCCAGAACGATGGAAATAATGGTTGAATCCGGATAGATCTCCTTTTCCCGGACCATGCCCAGCACGTTTTCCACCTTGTGGGACAATTCCTTGATTTTGTTCAGCCCCATCAAACCGGCACCTCCTTTGATGGAATGCGCCGCCCGGAAGACCTCGTTCAGAAGTTCCTCGTCGGCCTGATCACCGGCTTTTTCAATTGCCAGAAGATTGCTTTCGATGTTGGACATGTGCTCAAAGGATTCGTCCACATACATTCGCAAACTTTCTTCATCTTCAATAATCATGGCATCCCTCTTAAAAAAACCGTCGGGTTGGCAACCATCCGGCATGTCTTCTGAAGCCAGATATATTACGAAATGAATTTTATTATTTTATTACAAAATCAAAAAGAATGCAACAAACTAATTGGACATATTGGACATATTATTAATCACGGCAACGACCTCCGCTGCCGGCAGCGGAACCTTCCAGCCGCTGGATCAGGTCATGGGGCCGGCAGAAGACGCGCAGGCGAACCGTCACCACGCTGTTGGGCTGGGCATGCTCCAGGGAAACTCCCTGGGCGTCGGTGATTTTGTCAATGGTGTCAATGGTGTCCGGGCAGCCAGGACGAAGGATGTTGATGCGGTCGCGACGAAACAATTTGTTCCGGATTTCCAGGCAGGTGTCTCCGGCTTTGTCCTGGTGCAGCACCTTGGCGACAAAGGTGCGCTGGACAGGGGGCTTTTCGTTGGTCTCATTCAGATCGGCCGCCCCGGCGGTCCCGAGATAAAAATGGGTAGAGTATCCCCGGCTGTTAACGGCGGCCAGCGTCCGGCGCCAGGCATCGTCCACGCGGTACCGGTCTGGGTCCCGGTAATAAGCGTCGATGGCTTCCCGGTAGACCTTGACCGTGGAAGCCAGGTAGTGAATGCTTTTCATGCGGCCCTCGATTTTCAGCGAGGTGATGCCGGCCGCGATCATCCGGTCCAGGTGGTCGATCATGCACAGGTCCCGGGCATTGAAGATATAGGTGCCGTGACGGTCCTCGGCCACCGGCAGATATTGGCCGGGGCGCTTTTCTTCCAAAAGATGGTATTGCCAGCGACAGGGGTGGCTGCACCGTCCACGGTTGCTGTCCCGCCCGTCCAGGTAGCGGCTCAGCAGACAGCGGCCGGAATAGGAGATGCAGACCGAGCCGTGGACAAAGGCTTCGATGTCCACGGAGCAATTACGGGTAATTTCCCGGATTTCCGCCAGCGACATTTCCCGGGCCAGGTTGATCCGCCTTACGCCCTGCGCCGCCCAGAAGCGGACGGACTGCAGATTGGTGGTGTTGGCCTGGGTGCTGAGATGAACCGGAATGCGGGGAATCGTCTGCCGCGCTGTCAGGAGAACGCCGGGATCGGCGATGATCACTGCGTCCGGGGATAATTCGGCCAGTTCCGCCAGGTACGCCCCGATTTCGGCCGCTTCCCGGTTGTCGGGGAAAATATTGCAGGCCACGTACATTTTGACGCCGTGCGCCCGGAGCAGCTCAGCGGCGCGGTACAGCTGGTCAACGGTAAAATTGTCCGCAAAATGCCGCAGGGAAAACCGGGGATCACCCAGGTAAACCGCATCCGCCCCGTAGTGGACGGCGATTTCGAGTTTTTCATAATTGCCGGCCGGGGCCAGCAGTTCGACCTTTTCTGCGCGGGCGGGCATGGCTCGTTCCTTTTTGCAGGATAACACCAGGTCAGTGTAGCATTTTTGGGCTGAAAATGTCACCCGGCAGCGGGAAAAACTGTATTGCACAGCCCCGGGCCGGTGCTGTTTTTTCCTTGCATCGGCAGCCGGAATATTGATAAGAAATAGGCAACACTGCAATGCCTTTTAATTTTGTAACCGGGTAGCATCCCGGGCGTCATGGTCGGCAGCCGGCCGGAGGATTATGATCGGGTTTAAACTGGATGAGTTGATGGCGGGCAGTCACCGGTTCACGGATGGCCGGGACGACCACGGAGCGGAGCGGCCGCTGATGTTCAGCCTGACCTGGGGAAACAGCAATCTGCTGCAATGGTTGAACCCCTTTTCCCGGCAGTTTCTGTTCAACGAGGCCCGGGGTGTCATCACCGTGGATGGGCTGGCCACTAAGGCCGACTGCCAGGGCACCCTGCATCTGCTTTACTTCACCGAACGCAAGATCCGGTATGAGCTGTTCTTTACCGGGGACGACGGCCGCCCGTACCGCTATCTCGGCGAAAAGATCAACCTCTGGCCCTGGAATCTGCACAAGACCCATGTAACCGGCTACGGCACCATTACGGATTTGACCGCCGGCCGGGACCTTTCCCGATCCGTGGTCCACTTCCCCTTCCCCCCGGCCCTGGCTCTTCTTCCTTCTTTCCGGCTGCGGTGGAACAAGGTCTTTAAATATCCGGGCGCAGGAGAACAGGCATAATGCGGCTGCGAACCCTGTCAAGACGCCAGACCGAGATCCTGGCGGCCATGGGAAACGGTTTGATCCCATCCGGAGGGCCGCATTTTGCGCTGGGTGCCCGGGATATCAGCGACAAGTGGCTGCCGCGGGTCGATTACGTGATCAGCCGCATGCCCTTTTTTACCCGCCTGGGGACGAAGTTCATGCTGAACTCGCTGGAGTATGGCTGGCCCCTGTGGCTGCTGCGCCGACCGGTTTCCCTGCGCCGGTTGAGCGATGAAGAACTGGAGCGCCTGCTGGAGCGGGCGGAGAATGCCGGTGTGGCCGGCGCGGCCCTGATGACCGTGATCAAGGTGCTGGTTTTCCCCGCTTTTTACGGGGTTCCGGAAGCCCAGGAGGCCATCGACTATGAGACCAAGTTCCCCGTGGCCCCTGAATTTACGGGCACCAAGGAGTGACGGCCAGGTAGAAAGTTCACCAGCGGCGGCGCGCCTCCCCGGATATTTCATGAATTTTTCGACGGTGGCTGTTTAATCAATAAATTTCGAATAGTTATTTATGGTTTTAGGCTTTTTTCAAAATACAAATTGTAATTGGCTGTTTAGGGAAGTTGAACCATTTAAGTGTCGAAGAAATTCACCCTTCGGGCGAATCACCTTGGTCCCGGGCCCAGTCGATTCGTGAAATATCCGGATTAGTGTCATGTCACATTTGTAATGTTGGATAAAGCCTTTCGAGTTTAATGCGAGCATCTTTGGTTGTGAAC
>CAYTQK010000075.1:0-12583 GCA_964439745.1 uncultured Desulfobacterales bacterium | reverse complement strand
ACATGAAATTAATGAATATTATGGGGGGGTGTTTCCGCGAAGCGGTTTAGTTCAATCCCGGGTTAAATATCGGAAAAAGGATTGACATGAACAAATGTTCATGTCAGGATAATTGCCAGGCAGGGAACTCAATCATCAGGGAGGATGGGGCATGACCAAACAAATGAAGTTACTGGATCAGGTACGGTCTGTCATTCGCCGCCGGCATTACAGCTATCGCACTGAGGAGACCTATGTCGGCTGGATCAAGCGGTTCATTTTTTTTCATGACAAGCGGCATCCGGCTGAAATGGGCACTCCGGAAGTGGAGGCTTTTTTGACCGACCTGGCGGTGAATCGCAAGGTGGCCGCCTCCACCCAGAATCAGGCCTTTAACGCGTTGTTGTTTTTGTACCGGTAGGTACTGGGTCAGGAGTTCGGCGACTTGGGTCAGGTGGTCCGGGCCAAAAGGCCGCGCAAGCTGCCGGTGGTGTTTAGCCGGGAGGAGGTACGGGCCATTCTGGCCGGTCTGAAGGATGACAAGTGGCTGATGGGCAATCTTTTGTACGGGGCGGGGCTGCGGGTCATGGAATGCGTCCGGCTGCGGGTCAAGGACATTGATTTCGGGTACAGGCAAATCACGGTCCGCGACGGCAAGGGCAGCAAGGACCGGGTGACCATGCTGCCGGAAAGCGTCATCGCGGATATGAAGAAGCACCTGGAGCGGGTCCGGATAATCCATGAACGGGATCTGCGGGCCGGGTTCGGCTCGGTCCATCTGCCCTATGCCCTGGCGCGAAAGTACAGGAACGCCGACAAGAGCTGGCCCTGGCAGTTCGTTTTCCCGGCTTCGCGGCGGGGCATTGATCCCCGCACCCGGGTGGAGAGGCGGCATCATATCCACGAATCGGTCATTCAGCGGGCGGTGCGCCAGGCCATCCGACAGGCCGGCCTGACCAAGGCCGGGCATTGCCATTCCCTGCGACACAGTTTTGCCACCCACCTTTTGGAAGCCGGCTATGACATCCGCACGGTCCAGGATCTGCTGGGGCATAAAGATGTTTCCACCACCATGATTTACACCCACGTGTTGAATAAGGGCGGGCGGGGTGTGCAGAGTCCGGGAGATACTTTATGGAATTGACGCCGCGGCAACAGAGTGTGCTGGACGTGATCCGTGATCATTACCGGCGGTTCGGTTTTTCGCCGACGGTGCGGGAGATCTGTGAGCGGCTGGGCCTGGCCGGGCCGGCCGGGGTGCACCGGGTGCTGCGGGTGCTGGAGGATAAGGGGGTGATCCGGTCGGAACCGGGCAAGAAGCGCTGCTGGCAGCCGGTCTTGCGGCCGGATGTCCGGGATATGCCGGTGGCCGGGCGCATTGCCGCCGGCGCTCCCCTGGACGTGTGGGCGCGTCCGGACGAGCGTCTGCCGGTGGCGCCGGAATTGTACGGTCACCGGGACTGTTTCGCCCTGCTGGTGACTGGTGATTCCATGATCGGGGCCCACATCCAGGACGGCGACCTGGCCGTGATCCGGCCCCAGCCGGACGTGGACAGCGGCGAGATCGCCGCCGTCATGATCGCGGGGATCCTGCCTGAAGCCACCCTCAAGGTCGTCCGCAAAACCCGCTACACCCTGGAGTTGCTGGCCGTCAACCCGGACTATCCGCCGCTGGTGTTTGCCGGGGCCGAGCAAGCCCGGGTAGGCATTGTCGGCAAATATGTCGGCCTGATCCGGCTGAGCGAGTGGTAGGCGGCGGCCGTCATCTTTCTTCGGGCCGGGTCCGGCTGATCCGTTCCTGCTGGGCCGCGGCCCGGCAGGCCCATTGCCGGTCGCCGCGCAGGTACAGGGCGGCCAGGTCGTTGAAGCGGGCGGCCCGTTCACGGTTCCCCTTGGCCAGCCAGGCTTCGGCCAGGTAGAAATAGCCCGGTCCGTCGGCCGGGTTGACGCCCACGGCCCGCTCCAGCACCCGGATGGCGCTGTCGTAGTCTTCGTTCCGCAGCAGGTTGAAGCCCTGCCGGGTCAGGCTGTGGGCGGCCGACACCCGGGCATCCGGAATTTGTCCCTTGTGGCCGGTTGTGATCACCATCTCCGGCTGGGGCAGGCCCGTTTCCGGCACCGGTTCCGGCACCGGGGCCGGCCGCGTGCCGGCGCAGGCGGACAGGAGCAGCAGCAGAACCGCCGTCAGCAGCAGACCGCCGGCCTTATTGAAACCATTTTTTAACCCCATCGATGGCCCTCTTAAAGATGTTGTCCGAACCGTGAACCCGGCATTTTTCTTCCGGCTGGTTTTCTTCCAGAAAGTATTCCTGATAGGTATCCGGGCATTGCAAAAAAACGGCCAGCTGGCCGCTTTGTCGGCATACTTTTCGTTGTACCACACCCGGCGGAATTGTAAACTCCCGCCCGGAAATGTAGCCCGGCATGTTTTTGACCAGCTCGGCGAAGATGGGCATGGCCGCGGCCGAGCCGGTTGACCAGACCGGGTCGCCGTTGTCAAAGCCCACCCAGACCAGGGCCAGAAAATCCGGGGTATAGCCGATAAACCAGGCGTCCCGGTATTGGTTGGAGGTGCCGGTTTTGCCGGCCAAAGGAAAGGTCAGACCCTGCTCGGTCAAAGCGCTGGCCGTGCCTTCGGTCACCACCGATTGAAGCATGTCGGTGATGAGAAAGGCCCTGGCCGGGGAAAGCGCCGGCCGGATATCCACGTGGCGCTGTACCAGGACCTGGTCCTGTTCGTCGACCACGTCCCGGACAGACAGGGGAAAGGGCAGAATGCCGTCGGCCGCGAAAGCGCAGTAGGCCCGGGCCAGTTCCAGGGGGACGACCTCGAAAGCGCCCAGGGCGATGGAGGGGTAGGGCTGCATCGGCGCGGAAAAATCGAAATTTTTCAGTCGCTCGGCCACCTTGGCCGGGCCGGCGCGGACGACCATGTCCACCGCCGCCCGGTTGCAGGAGCGGCTCAGCATCTCCCGGACCGACAGGGTTTCTTCCGGGAACTCCCCGAAGTTCTCCGGGATCCAGTGATCACCGTTGATGAGGTAGGCGGTCTTTTCGTTGGCCAGGGGATCGGCCGGGGTGAACTCATCCAGCAGCACGGAGGTGACCAGGGGCTTGAAGCAGCTGCCCGGCTGGCGGCGGGCCTGGGTTATCCGGTTGAACTGGCTGCGGGCGTAGTCGCGGCCGCCGACCATGGCCAGGATGTTGCCGGTGCGGGGCTGCATGACCACCACCGCGCCCTGGAGACCGTGTTCGGGTTTGTCCCGTCGAAGGGCGGGCATTTCCTCTTCCAGCCGGGCCAGGCCCCTGGCCAGGGCGGTCTCCGCGGCCGCCTGCACCCCGGTGTCCAGGGTGGTGTAGACGGAAAAGCCCATGCTGGAAAGGATGTCTTCGGGGTAGAGCTTTTCCAGCTGCTGGGAAACGTAATCGAGAAAATAGGGCGCCCGGCGGGTGTATTTTTCAAAGCCCACCGTCTGGATGGGTTCGGCCAGGGCCCGGTCCAGCCGGGCCGCTGAGATGAAGCCTTCCTCGTACATGGTCCGCAGCACCTGGTCCCGCCGGTCCCGGCACTCGGCGGGATGGGTGTACGGCGAAAAGATGTTGGGCCCCTTGATGATGCCGGCGATCATGGCCGCTTCGGCCAGGGTCAGGTTTTGGACGGGTTTGCCGAAGTAAAAATAGGCGGCTTCGCCCACCCCGTTGATGGCGGCCGAGCCTTTCTGGCCCAGGTAGATCTCGTTGAGATATATCTCCAGGATTTCGTTTTTGCTGTAGTTGAATTCCATGGCCAGGGAAATGAACAGTTCGTGCAGCTTGCGGCGGTAGGTGCGCTCCGGCGTCAGAAAATAGTTTTTGGCCAGCTGCTGGGTCAGGGTGGAGCCGCCCTGGCGGATGGCCAGGTGGCGCAGGTTGGTATAAAAGGCCCGGGCGATGCCCCGGGGATCGACGCCGTGGTGGCTGTAAAAACGATGGTCCTCGGCCGCGATAATGGCCTCGGCCAGGTGGTCGGGGATTTCCTCAAAAGAGACCAGGTGGCGCAGTTCCCGCTCCCGGCCGAAAAATTCCATGAGAATTTCCGGGCCCAGTTCCGCCAGGGGCAGGGTCTCGTCGGTGTCGGTGCGGCGGATTTCATTGATCCGGTTGGCGTCCAGGGTCAGGCGGGCGGGAAAGTCCGGCCGGTCGTTGTCCGGCAAATCCAGTTTTTTGAAATAAATTTCCAGGGCATCCCGGTCCAGGCGGTAGTGTCCCGGCCGGGCCGGGGTCTCGTTGGTCGGCCGGTAGCCCAGTTTTTTCAGCTTGTCTTGCAGTTGACCCCGGTCGATCTGCCGGCCGGGGAAGAGCAGGGTGGTGTCGGAATAGATGGTCGAAGGGATCTCCCAGCGCCGGCCGGAAAAGCGATCTTCGATCTGCCCGGTCAGGTACCAGATGTAGCCGGCGGAGAAGATCAGGCCGAGGAACAGGCAGACCACCAGGGCCAGGCTGGTTCGCAGAATCAATTTTTTTACAAAAGGACGCATCGTATCAGGAAAGAAAATCTGTCTGGCCCGGGGTCAGCGCGTTGACTCCTCCTCCTCCACGTTGTCGAGTTGATCAGCCACCTCCTGCAGCCGGTTGATGGCTTCCTGAAGCCCCTCGCGGACGGACTCCAGCCCTTCGGTCTCCACCGTGGCTTCGTCCGGCCCGGTCCCTGGCCGGTAATCCTCCAGGTCTTCATCGGATTCAACCGGCGGGGCCACGGTGTCCTTTTTACCCACCAGGGCGTCCACTGAATCCTCCAGCTGCGGGTGCATAACCACCCGGCGGCTGTCCGCCAGGATGATGCGCCGGAGCTCCGGGAATTCCAGCGATTCGGGTTTTAAAAAGACCGGTTCGGCGTAGAGCAGGCTCTGGCCCAGCGGTATGACCAGGATGTCTCCCCGCATGACCTCTGACCCGACCTGTCCCCACAGGGTGAACTGCTCGGAAATGATGGCGTTGTTGTCGATCCGGGCTTCCACCTGCCGCGGGCCGTCCACGTGTCGGCCGGACGGGAACCGGTACAAAATTTTCTGGCCGTAGTTGTCCCCGTCACTTCTGGCGGCCAGCCAGCCCACCAGGTTGTGGCGGTTGTCCGGGGTAAACGGCTGAATCAGAAGAAACTCCTCCTTGGCCTCGCCGGGAAGCCGGGCCACGATGTAGTAGGGGCGCAGGGTATCGGTGCTTCCGGAGGCGGCGTGCTGGGGCACCGACCACTGGTCTTCCTTGTTGTAAAAGACCACCGGGTCGGTCATCTGGTACTGGAGCAGCATGCGGCTCTGGATGCTGAACAAATCCATGGGATAGCGGACATGATCCCGCAGGTAGGCGGGCATTTCATCGGCGGATTTGAAGAGATCCGGAAAGATCATCATGTAGGTCTGGATAATGGGGCAGGAGTCGTCATAAACATAGTAGTCCATGGTGCCGTTGTACATGTCGACCACGGTTTTGACGCTGTTGCGGATGTAGTTGAAGCGGTTCTGCCAGGAGGTGGCGTAGGGATACCGCGCGGTGGTGGTGTAGGCGTCCTGGATAAAGAACTGCCGCCCGTCCGCCACCACGGTATAGGCCTCTCCGTCGCGCTGCAAAAAGGGCGTCACCTCGGCAAACCGTTCCGCTACCGTGCGTTTGTACTGGATGCGGCTGTCCGGGCTGATTTCCCCGGAAATGAGAATATTCAGGTCCCGGAACTGCCAGGCATAGAGAAAGCGCCGGAAGAAGGAGTCGAGCTTGACGCCACCCTGGCCGGCGTAATGGGTGTAGACCGGTCCCTCCTGGCCGGGGTAATTGAACTCTTCCATGTCGCTGTTGACAATGGCAAAGGGCAGGCTCTTCAGGCCGTAATATATCTCGGGACGGTCCAGGGCGATTTTACCGACCGGCGGCAGATCCCGCAGGAAGAAATTCGGCCGCCCCCCTTCGGCCACCTCGGTCACCGGGCTCATGGCGACGCCGTAGCCGTGGGTAAACTGGAGGTAGCGGTTGACCCAGCGCTGGGCTTCCGCGGGCAGTTTTTCCGAGGACAGCTCCCGGGTGGACAGCATAACCTGGCGAAGATCACCGTCGATCAGGTAGCGGTCGGTCTGGACGCTCAGAAAATCGTAATACAGCCGGAAAAACTGGATCTGGTTATAACTCTGAAGCAGGGGACCTTCGTCCCACAGGCGCAGGTTCTGGATGGTGCCCTGGTTGGCATCGACGGTGTCCGCCTGGACCTCGCCGCGGGCCGGATGCTCTTTGCTGACCATGTCCGCGAGTCCGTAAGCGTCCCGGGTGTACTCGATGTTGCGGGCGAGAAAGTCCCGTTCCCGGGCCAGTTCGCTGGGTTCCACCGACAGGCGCTGGACCAGGGCCGGCAGCGCCGCCCCGCCCAGGATGCTTACGACCAGCCAGAGGCCGATGCCGAGAGCGATCAGGCGGTAACCGCTGGTGCGCGTGGCCGCCAGCAGCATGCCCCCGCCGGCCAGGGCCACCAGGGTCAGGATGGCGCGGACCGGAATGATGACATGTTGATCCGTGTAGCCGACTCCGAAAACCGCCCCGGTTTTGGAAAAGAGCAGTTCGTATCGTCCCAGCCAGTGGCCGGCGGCAATCAGGATGAAAATAAAAAAGCCCAGGATGAGCAGGTGTTTTCGGGGAGCGCCTTCAAAGGAGAGGGGCTCTGACTTGAGGCCGCCGGAGATATAATAGAATGCGGCGGAAACCAGCAGCACCACTACCAGCAGGCTTAAAAGCCAGGCGCGGAGAAGATTGAGAACCGGCAGGGAAAAAACATAAAAGGAGATGTCTTTTTCAAAAACCGGGTCTACCTTGTCAAAGGGTACGCAGTTTAAAAAGCGTAAAAACATCTCCCACCGGCCGGCCGGGATACTGGCCAGTACCACCCCCACGATCACCAGGGCCAGGATACCGATCCAGAGCATCAGGCGGCGGGCGTCCTGGTACCTGCTCTGGGACAGCTCCTTGTCCGGCTGCCATTGGTAAGAGGCCGTGTTCCGGTAGGCGGCCAACAGGTTGGGCGCCGCCACCAGGGCAAACACCAGCAGGGTCAGCAGGTAAAGCCAGATCTGGGTAGTCACCCGGACAAACAGCACCTGCTCGTGTCCCAGGCTGGAAAACCAGAGCCAGTCGGTGTAAAAGCCCCGGGCCCAGTTAAGTAAGATCAGGACGGCCAGGATAACAAGTCCCCACAACAGGAGCTTGGCGCTCCGGGTCAAGCGGGGAAAATCAAGGTCTTCCAACCGGATCGGCGGCCTGGGCGGTCCTGCCGGGGGGCCTTGGTTTTCAAATGGATTTGTCATGATCTTCCTCCTGCTGTTGCTTGGTGGTTTGAGGCCGGATGCCCGGGTCAGGGATATCCGGCTCAGGCCGGGCTCTGACCAGCCAGTCTGGTTTCATCAGCCTGTCTTAATTGATGGCTTCGAGAAAAGTTCAATTTAATTGATTCTAACATTTTTTCAGATGACGGCAAGTGGGCTGGCCATTTTTTACGAGATCATCTTTTATGAATACAGGGACTTTTCAGGTAATCATGACAGTCGAAGAGGGGTTATCCGGGCAGCCCCTTGCCGGCGAGGCTGTCCGGATAACTTCCGCCTGAAGGTTTCCTTCCGGGCAGGCGTCGTCAATGCTGCTGCGGCGAGGCTACGCTTCGGGGCACCCCCTCATAAGGAGTTCTGCGGGTGGATTTCAGGGTTTTGGGGTCCCGCAGTGTTTTTAATATCTCAATGCTTTCCTTCATCCCCCGGAGATGTCTGGCCATGCCAACCGCCATGCCGGTTATGTTGGCCATAGCCTGGATAAAATTGACATCTTCCAGCGTGAATTCCCAGGGTTCGGCGGTATATATCCGTAAGGCGCCGATGACGCGAGTGCCGGTAACGACGGGAACGGAAAGCAGGGAGGCGATTCCTTCGGCCCGGGCGGCCTCGGGATACTGCAGCCGGGGATCGTCCGAAACATCGGAAATCGCGATGGGGCCTTCCTCCAGAGAGTCGGCAATAGACTTCAGGGCGCTCAGCGGACCCTTGTCGATATATTCCCGGCTGAGGCCGTGGGAAGCCGCCACCTCAAGCTCATTGGTGTTGCGATTGATGAGAAACAAGGTGCAGCCCTTCACGTCCAGGGCTGTTTTAATGCTTTCAACCGTCATCAAGACCACTTCTTCCGGTTCCCGGGAATGGGAAATGGCATTGGTGACTTTAAGCAAAGTATCGTAATTGAAGAGTCGTTTTTTCATGGTTTCCCCCTCTTTCTAAAGAGATCGCAAAGTATTTCTTCTTCGTGAATTGCTGTTTTTGAGATCATAAACACGAGGCCGGGTTTATTTTAACGGGTCGGCTTCCGTCAGAACAGGGTTCCTCCGGAAGCCTTGGTAAGCACAGTTTGAGCGGCATGACGTTTCTCCTCAGGGGAAAATTATGATCAGACGTAGATCAGGAGCATTTCAGGCCCGGGCTGTGGTTGATAGCAGAAGCAGGGAACGGTGGCGGGTGTTAGTGGTCCGGAGCACCTGATATTAAAATTATATCACCATGATAATGACAAAACAAATTTTTTAACAAAAATACCCGATTTTTTTTAACCTGATCAGGCGCCGGGATTGGTCCGGGACCTGAATGCGTCCTCTGGTCGGAACCGGGATTGATATTCAGGAGTGGTCCTGCTATATAGTACCAGTAAAGAATGACGGCTTCGTAAAAAGTCTTTACTCGTCATTCCGGCTGAGGCCGGAATCCGGAACTATTTGATTTTACTTGATTCCGGCCTCCGCCGGGGTGACGAAATATGGTAATCACGACTTTACCAGGCCGCCAGGAATTAAGGCAGGACCTTGTCCGGTAAAAAAATCTTTTGACCGGCCTGTTTCCAGAATAAAATTCCTGTCCGGGGAGATCCACCATGATTAACGGGGGAAAAAGCAGGTCGCTGTTTTTCGCGGTTCTGCTCCTGGCGGGGGCCGCGCATCTTTGCGGCTGCCACTATATCTTCAAAGCGATAATCCACGGCACGCCCAATATTGATGATCTGGATATTTTCCCTTACCGGACCGTCAGGGCCGCGCCCGAGCCCCGTCCCTGGCCCCGGGCTGATGATTATAACACCGCCATTCTTGATCCGGAACTCCGGGACACCCTGGAAGATTACGGCACGGTCGCTTTTCTGGTACTCAAGGGCGGTAAAATACAGCATGAAGAATACTGGGACGGTTACGGGCCGGACGTCAATTCCAACTCTTTTTCCGCGGCCAAATCCATCGTCAGCATCCTGGTGGGCCAGGCCCTGGACCAGGGATATATCGACAGCCTGGACCAGCCGGTGGGTGATTTTCTGCCGGAATTCAACCAGGGCCGCAAAAAAGAGATCACCATCCGGGACGTGCTGCGCATGGCCTCGGGGCTGAATTTCCACGAGGCCTATAACGAACCCATCAGCCACACCACCGACGCTTACTACGGCAAGCACCTGCGGCGGCTGATCAACTCCCTGGAGGTGGTGGAAGACCCCGGCACGGTGTATTATTACCGTTCCGGCGACACTATGCTGCTGGGCATGGTCCTGGAGGCGGCCACCGGGATGAGCATCAGCGATTTTGCCGAAAAAAATCTGTGGCAGCCCCTGGGCGCGGTTGGTGACGCCCAGTGGAGCCTGGACCGGGAGGGCGGCCTGGAAAAGGCCTATTGCTGTTTTTATTCCAACGCCCGGGACTTCGCCCGGATCGGCTATCTCTACCTCAACCGCGGCCGGGTCAACGGCCGGCAGCTGGTGCCGGAAAGCTATGTCCAACAGTCTTTGACGCCCATCATGCTGCCGGACCGCCACGGCGAGATGGTGGACTACTACGGCTACCAGTGGTGGCTGTTTGCGTATGCCGGCACGCCGGTCTTTTATGCCCGGGGCATCCTGGGGCAGTATATCTTTGTCCTGCCGGAAGAGAACATGGTGGTGGTCCGCCTGGGCCACAGCCGCAGCCGGACTTACGTCAATCACCATCCCCAGGAGATCTATGCCCTCCTGCGGGGGGTGCTGACGACCTTTTAAGCCGGCGGTGTGCCCTCTTTTAGCGGCCGCCTTCCGGGTCCAGCAGCACGAATCCCAGGTCGGGATCGGGCCGGCGCCGGGCCGGGGTGTCCACCAGTTCCAGGAGGATGATTTCCATGATCTGCCAGACTTTTACCCCGGCGCGGACGCAGCCGGTGGTGGTCTGGTCCTGCCGGCCGCAGGCCAGGTGCATGTGCAGCACGGGCCGGCCGTCCTCGTCCGGAAAGAGGGTGCCGGTGCCGGCGATTTCGTGGACGTTATCCAGCACCCGCTCCATGGGCGTCACCGGCGCGGCCCGCCCGTCTTCCGGGCCCACCACCAGGGTGCTGTCCCGGTCGGCCCCGCCCACGGCGATGAGCGCGGCCGCGGCGATGCCCTGGTCCCGGGCAAAGGCCTCGACGACCTGGTGGACCACCTCGCCGTCTTCCAGCCGCAGCACGAACATCCGGCCCTGCCGGGCCTGGGAATATTTCATGCGCTTCTCCCTGTAACAGTATGAGGGTTTATCCTTTGGTCGGCAAAGACGCCAGAAAATCCAGGACGACCCGGTTGAACCGGTCCGGCATTTCCAGGGCCGCGGCGTGGCCGGTGGGGAAAATCACGGTCTCGACCCGGGGCAGGGCCTGTTCCATGGATCGGGCCATCTCCCGGCTCATGAAGCTGTCCTGTTCCCCGGCGATGACCAGGGTCGGGCAGGTGATCTGCGTCAGATCCGGCGGATTTTCCATGCCCTCCATGAGGGCCTGCACCAGGGCCCCGTAATGAACGGGATCATTCTGCAGCTTCAGGTTCTTGTATTGTTCGAAAAGATCCGGCTGCCGCTCTTTTATTCCCGGGGAAAAAGAGAGCTGGGTCATGATCTCGGCAATGGCCGGGTTGTCGCCGCTTTCGACCAGCTGGGCCATCAGCTGCCGTCTCTTCGCCATTTCCGCTTTTTTCTCTTCGCTCAGCTGCAGTCCCGGGCCGGGAATGCCGCTGTTGGCCAGGATCAGGCTGGCAACCCTGTCCGGGTGCCGGAGGGTGAAGCCGGCGGCGATGCGGCCGCCCATGGAAAATCCCAGCAGGTGACAGCGGTCCAGGTCCAGGGCGGCGACCAGGGCATACAGGTCATCCGCCAGCCGGTCCATGGAAAAACGGTCATCCGTAGATTCGGTCCGGCCGTGGCCCCGGACATCATAGGTCAGCACCCGGTATTTTTCGGCAAAGACCGGCACCTGGCGCTGCCACAGGTCCAGGTTGTCGCTGAACCCGTGAATGAGAACCAGGCTCTCCCCGCTGCCGGTCAATTCATAATGGGTGGTGGTCTGGCCGAGTTCGATCTTCATGGTTTCTTCCGTGTGATTGGTGCCATTGACAGGGAATATCAAAAGTTTCGCTTTACAGGAACAAGGCCAGGAGGCCGAAAAAGAGCATCAGCCCGGCCAGCACCAGGACCAGGTAAAGGGCGTTGCCAAGGCCTTGATGGTGTTGCCGTTTCCGGAGATCTTCCACCTGGCGGTCACTCAGGCCGGTGCAGTGGGGGCAGGTCTCCTGGGCGGAATCATAGGGCAGCAAACACCGCTGGCAGGTGATCTGGTTTTTGGATTTTTTGAGCTGCTGCCGCAGCAGAATGGCCCTGGCCAGTAGACTCATACCTGTTCCGGCCGGCAACCAGCCGGCCGGCTCCTTTCCTGATGTTTCAGGCCCGGTCACGAATGCTTTTCATGGTAGCGAATATGGACCAAACAGGCAATGGTTTTCCGGATTCCCGCCGGCCCTGGCAAGGGGGCCGGGCCGGCCACTATTCCGCGTCCAGAATCCGGCGGACCCGGCTGGCCAGTTCCCGCACGGAAAAGGGTTTCTGGACGAAATTGACGCCGTCTTCCAGGATGCCGTGATGGGCGATCACATCGGCGGTATAGCCGGACATGAAGAGAATCCGGATGTCGGGAAAGCGGGCCGAGATCTGTTCGGCCAGTTCGCTGCCGTCCATTTCCGGCATGACCACGTCCGTCAGCAGAAGATGGAGCCGGCCGGCCTGTTCTCCGGCCAGGCGAAGCGCCTCCGGCGGGGAGGCCGCGGTCAGTACCCGGTAGCCCAGCTCCGTCAGCATCTCCCGGCCCATTTCCCGGATGGCGGGGTCATCCTCCACCAGCAGTACCTGTTCGCCCCGGCCCACCGGCATTTTCGCCGGAGGCGTCTCGGCTTCCGGGGTAACCGGCTCACTGTGGGGCGGCAGATAAATCCGGAAAATCGTTCCCCGGCCTACTTCGCTGTCCACATGGATGAATCCCTTGTTCTGCTTGACAATGCCGTAGACGGTGGCCAGGCCCAGGCCGGTGCCCTGGTGGACATCCTTGGTGGTAAAAAAGGGCTCAAAAATGTTCTCCAGGGTTTCCGGGAGCATGCCGCTGCCGTCATCGCTCACGGTCAGCAGGACATAATCACCGGGTTGCCGCTCGGCCTGGTCGGCGCAGTCGCTCGCATCCAGGTGAACCAGGCGGGTTTCAATGGTCATGGTGCCTACCCCGCCGATGGCGTCCCGGGCGTTGACGCAGAGATTGGC
>CAYTQK010000074.1:0-12592 GCA_964439745.1 uncultured Desulfobacterales bacterium | reverse complement strand
CCTGGTAGGTCAGGCCGGGGGGAAAATCCCGGCTGGCCGCTTCCAGTTCGGCCTTGATGCGCTCGACCACCTCGATCATGTTGGCGTCGGACTGCTTGACGATGCCCAGGCCGATGGTGGGTTCGCCGTTGAACCGGGCCACGTTGCGGTCGTTTTCCACGCTGGCCACGGACCGGCCGACATCGGCCAGCCGCACCGGCGCCCCGTCCTGGTAGGTGAGAATGAGGTCATTGAAGGGTTCGGCCGAGGCGAACTGGCTTTCCACCTTGATGAGAAATTCCCGGTTGACGCTTTCCAGCCGGCCGGAGGGGATGTCCACGTTTTCCTGCTCAATGACGCCGACCACGTCCTGGACGGTGAGTTGATGGGAGGCCAGTTTTTCCGGATCAAGCCGGATCCGCACGGCGTACTTGCGCTCTCCCCCGATTTGAACCTGGCCCACACCGGGCAGTTTTTCCAGGCGGTTTTTCAGGTTGCGGTCAGCGTAATCGGTCAACCGGATCATGTCCCAGCGTTCGCTGCCGGTCAGGGAGACCCACATGACCGCCTGGGCGTCCGGATCCATCTTGCGGATAATGGGCTCCTCGATATTGTCCGACATCTCGGTACGGGCCCGGGTGACCCGGTCGCGGACATCCTGGGCGGCCACGTCCACGTCCCGGGAGAGTTCGAACTCCACGGTGACGCTGCCGACCTGTTCGCGGCAGGTGGAGGTGAGTTCCTTGATGCCCTCGATGGTGTTCAGCTCTTCTTCCAGGGGTTCCACCACCTCGGTCTCGATGACTTCCGGGGAGGCGCCGGACAGGACCACGCTGACGTTGACGATGGGGAAGTCCACGTCCGGGTATTCCCGGACCGGCATTTCCAGGTAGCCGTAGATGCCGAAGATGAGAATGGCCAGAAAGACAACGGTGGACAGCACCGGGCGCCGGATGCACAGGTTCCAGATCATGACGGATTCATACCTTCTTTAGGGAAGCGATTGGCAGGGGGCCGTATCTGACGCGGGAGATGCGGTACCCTGCAAATTTTTCAATTCGGGTTATTGGTTGACACGGCCGGACAGACCCGGTTGCCCTCGTGCAGGTTGATATGGCCGCTGCGGACCACGTTCTCCCCGGGTTCCAGGCCGTCGGTAATCTCGACCCGGCCGGGCTGTCGCAGGCCCGGGGTGACCTCGCGCAGGCGGGCCACGTTGTCTTCCACCACGAAAACCTTGTACCCGGTTCGGGTGGGGATGAGGGCTTCCTCGGGGATCACGGCGGCATCCCGGTGAATGGCCACGGTAACCGTGACGGAGGCGTAGCCGCCCGGTTTAAGGTCTCCCCCGCTATTGTCCAGTCCGGCCTTGACCAGGATGCTGCGGGTGGACTCGCTGATCTGCGGACTGATGAAGAAAATTTTGCCCCCAAAGGACTGGTCCGGCCGGGCCGCGGTGATCACGCGGACCTGCTGCCCCGGTTCAATATCCCCCAGGTAGCGTTCCGGCAGGTGGAAGGCGATTTCCAGCCGGTCGCTCTTGACCAGGGTGGTCAGGGGCGTGCCGGTATTGACCCAGTTGCCCACGTCCTCCAGCCGTTCCCCGATGACCCCGGCAAAGGGGGCGGTGATGGTGGCGTCGGCCAGGTCTTCTTCGATCAGGTCCAGCTCCGCGGTCAATCCTTCCACCCGGGCGGCAGCCGTTTCCCGGGCGGTCTCGGCCTCGTCCCGGGCGTCCCTGCTGGTGAGGTTGCGGCGGTATAATTCCTGCTGGCGCTGAAACGTCCGTTCGGCGTTGGCCAGGGTGGCCCGGGCCTCCTTGAGGGCCGCCCGGGCCGCCTGCCGCTGGCTGCGCAGCTTGGCGGCGTTGATCTGGATTAGTTTGTCCCCCCTGGCCACCACGGCGCCCTCGGTAAAATGGACGGTCTCGATGGTACCGGTAATCTCGGTTTTGATCAGTGCCGTCTGATCCGCTTCCAGGGTGCCGATGCCGTTGATGGTCCGGCGCATGTCCACCTGCTGTACCCGCGTCAGTTCCACCGGGGTGCAGGGCGATTCCTTGCCGCCGGATGAATCGGATTCAGCGGCAACCGGGGTGGACAGCAGGCACAGGCCGAGCAGGACGGCCAGCCAAAGGCGTCGCGGCGGTCCGGGGAGATGTCGTTTGCGAACAGGCAGAAAGGTCATGCCAACTCCTTTGGGGAAAATCAGGTTTATTCTGCATTATCAGCCGGTTCAGCCGTGGCCGGCATCGCGAAATCGCCGGTGACCAGCTGCAGTTTAACCAGATTGAGCTGATAGTTGTAATGGGCGTTGGCCAGCTGGTTCTGGGCCTGGTTCAGGGTGGTAAAGGCGTCCACCTGGTCGACCGAGGTGGCCAGACCCTGCTCGAACTGGGCCGTCACCTGGCGGTAGTTGCTTTCCGCGGAGCGGACCTGGGCCTTGTATTGGATCAGTACCTTGCGCTGGGTCTGCAGCTCCAGGTAGACGCTGCGGACCTCCGTCTGGATGGAGTTTTTCAGCCGCTGCAGGGAATACCGGGCCTGGCGGTGCTTGGATTTGGCGCCGGCCAGCTCGGCCCGGTTGCGGCCGCCGGTGAACAGGGGGCAGCTCAGGTTCAGGGAGGCGCTCCAGTTCTCATCTTCCATGTTGTAGAGCAGTTCCTCGGTGGTCCAGGAGTATTCCCCGTGCAAACTGATTTTCGGAAAAAAATCGGCCCGTTCCCAATCAATATTGGCCTCGGCCGCGGCTGTCTGCTTTTCGGCCGCCTGCAGATCCAGGCGGTGGGTCAGGGCATCGTCGATCAGTGTTTCCAGGGACTGCTCCGGAAAGTCGCCTTCGGCCGGTTCCGCCAGGGGGCCGGGCAGGGCCGGGATCCCGATCTCCAGGGCCAGGTTCTCACGGGCCACGTTGTACAGGTTGCGGGCCCGTTCCAGCTGCTCCCTGGCCTGGGCCACCTGGACATCCGCCCGCAGCACATAGGTTTCGGTGATCATGCCCACGTCGAACTGGGCCCGGGCGCGTTCCAGCTGCTTTTCCGCCCGGGTCAGGGCGCTTTCGGCGATTTCAATGGACTGCCGCCCCAGCAGTACATCGTAGTAGGCGGCCGTCACCTGGAAGAGGATCTCCTGGACCCGGCGTTCATGGGTCAGGCGGGTCTCCTTGAGATAATGGCGGGCGATCTCCTTGCCGGTCCAGACCTTGCCCATCTGGTAGACGTGTTGATCCACGCCCACCTGGAGAACTTCATACTCGTCCGGGGTGGTCAGGGGGCTGAGGTCCTTCTGCCGCACGGCCGAACCTTCGGCGGACAGCTGGGGATAGAGATGGGAAGTAGCCACATCCAGGTCGCGGTCTGCCTGGGTCAGGTTTTCCCGCGAGGCCTGGATGTTTTCGTTGTGCTCCAGGGCCAGCTGGCGGGCCTGTTCCAGGGTTAATCCGGCGGACCGGGCCGTCGAGGTCTGGGCCGGGACGGCCGGCGTCATTATCAGCAGCAGGCCAGCCGCGGCCAGAACCAGGCCGGCCCAGCGCCGGCCGCGGCCGGGGACTGGGGCCGTCATTTTTGATATCAGGAATTTTCTCATGCGCAGTATCCTTTATGGGTTGGTAAATCCATTCAAACAGATTTCCAATAATAGGGGCTCCAGGGTGGCCTTGTCCAGGGAGGTGTCAAAAAGGATGGCATTGCGGAGGATGGACCACATCAGGCCCTCAAAAATCATGGTCATTTGATCGGGATTGTGATCGATAAAAATCCCGGCGGCAATGCCCTTTTGGAACAAATCCATCAGCTGGGCATGAATCCGCTGAATCCCGGCCAGCAGGTTGGTCTGCACCCGGCCGATATTCTGCAGGCCTTCCATGATAATGATTTTATTCAGGTCCCGGGACTGGTCGTGCAGGTCCAGAGAGATGGTGAGAATGGCGGCCAGGGCGTCCACCGGCGCGGCGGCCGCGGCAATGGCCGCCTGGATGCGGCTGTCCTCCCGGCTGACGCCCTCGTCGATGGGGTAGCCCAGAAGGTCCTCCTTGTTGCCGATGTGGCGGTAAACCGTTCCCTTGACCACACCGGCCCGGTCGGCGATATCCGAGACCACCGTGCGGTAGAAGCCCTTGTCGGCAAATTCCACATTGGCCGCGGCCAGAATCCGGTCCCGGGTGGTTTCTTCCTGGTTGTACAGGTATTTGTTGTTCACGGCTTTCATGAATATTCGTCTCAACGATCCCTTATGGTGGTGGCCGGGTTGTTGGTTCATGCGGACGGACCAGTCAGTCCGCTTATTTGTACCCCGGTTTGCCGGGAGCTGTCAACCCCCAAAAAAAGCGGGCTGTGATTATATTTTATTTTTAATCATATTAGTTTGTTATCATACAGAAGGAGGGGCGGCCGACAGGTCGCCTGCTTTTTTCAGGGCCGCCTTGGCAATGACCGGTCCGCTGAACTCATGGATAATGGTGGCGCCGCTGAAGACATTGATGATAAGAGGGGAGATCACGTCAAAAACCGGGTTCTGCTGCATGACCAGGGCCAGGCCGATGACGAGGCCGCCCTGGGGCGGCAGATCGCATCATAACCATCGGATTTTTTCATGGAGTTGAATAAAAACTTGTGCTTGACAAAGATGGCCGGCCTGGGTAAATTAAATGAATGAACATTCATTCATTATTATTTTTTGGGCGTCTGTGACGTATAACTGAAGTAAAATTTTTACAAAGGAGATGGCTGTTATGGCACAGGGAACACTTTCCAACCGGCGGGACGTGGATTATGTCCTGTTTGAGATGATGAAGGTTGACGAGCTTTCCAAAAACGAAAAGTTCGCTGATTTCAATAGAAAAACCATCGAAATGGTGGTCACCGAGGCCCGCAACCTGGCCTTGAAGGAGATCCTGCCCACCAACGAAGAAGGGGACGAGGGCTGCACTTTTGACAAGGGACAGGTAAAGGTTCCGGAATCCTTCAGGCGGGCCTTTGAACTTTATCGCGAAGGCGAATGGATCGGTGCTTCCGAGGATCCTGAATTCGGGGGTCAGGGCATGCCCAGCGTGGTCAACCTGGCGGCCGCTGAATTTTTTTCCGGGGCCAACATGGCCTTTATGATGTATCCCGGCCTGACCCACGGCGCGGCCAAGATGATCGAGGAACTGGGCACCGACGAGCAGAAAAAAACCTTTGTCAAGAAGATGTATACCGGCGAATGGACCGGCACCATGCTGCTGACCGAACCCGAGGCCGGCTCGGACGTGGGCGCCCTGACCACTACGGCCACCCGCAATGACGACGGCACCTTAAATATTTCCGGCAACAAGATTTTCATCTCGGCCGGCGAGCACGACCTGGCCGACAATATCATCCATCCGGTCCTGGCCCGCATTGAAGGCGCCCCGGCCGGCACCAAGGGCATTTCCCTGTTCATCGTGCCCAAGTACCGGGTCAACGAAGACGGCAGCCTGGGCGAGTTCAACGACGTGGTCTGCACCGGCATCGAAGAAAAGATGGGTATTCACGGCAATGCCACCTGTTCGCTGACCCTGGGCGGCAAGGGCAACTGCGTCGGCACCCTGCTGGGCGAAGAAAACAAGGGCATGAAGGCCATGTTTTTGATGATGAACGAAGCCCGCTTCGGCGTCGGCGTCCAGGGATACGCCCTGGCAGCCACCTCCTACGCCAATGCCGTGGCCTATGCCAAGGAGCGGATCCAGGGCCGGGAGCTGCTGGATTTCATGAATCCCGAAGCGCCCAGCGTCAATATTATCAAGCATCCGGATGTGCGTCGTCAGCTGCTCTGGATGAAATCCTACGTGGAGGGCATGCGCGGCTTCCTCTATTTCGTGGCCCATTGTTTTGACAAAATGGAGACCCTTACCGATGAAGCGGAAAAGGAAAAGGTCCGCGGGCTGATCGAACTGCTCATCCCGGTCCTGAAGGCCTACTGCACGGACAAGGGCTTTGACGTCTGCGCCATGGGCTGCCAGGTCTACGGCGGCTACGGCTATATCAAGGAATATCCCCAGGAGCAGCTGGTCCGGGACTGCAAGATTACCAGCATTTACGAAGGTACCAACGGCATCCAGGCCATGGACCTGCTGGCCCGGAAGCTGGGCATGAACAAGAGCAAGCCCTTCATGGATTTTCTGGGCGAGGTGGGCAACACCGTTGGTCGGGCCAAGCAGCAGGAAGAGCTGGTCGCCATGGCCGAAATCGTGGAAAAAGCCGTCGGCCGGCTGGGCGAAGTGGCCATGGCCATCGGCAAGAAAGCCATGTCCGAAGATGTCCTGGACGCTTTTGGTTCGGCCACGCCTTTTTTGGAGGTGGTCGGGGATGTCGTCATGGGCTGGATCCATCTCTGGCGGGCCTCGGTGGCCGCGGAAATCCTGGCCGGCGGCAAGGTCAAGAAAAAGGACGAAGAATTCTACCAGGGCCAGATCAAGACGGCCGAATTCTATATTACCACCCTGTTCCCGGCCGTCATGGGCAAAATGGACGGGGTCCAGGCCCTGAGCAAGGCGGTCATGGAGATGCCGGAAGGCGCCTTTATGTAACCTAATCCCAGGCGAATCACCGGGCCGGCCTTGTCACGGCGGACGGCCCGGTGCCTGACCTTACCTGGCCGGTTTCGGCATGCTGCCGGAACCGGCCTTTTTTTTGCCGCCCGGCCAATGGCCCGGCCGCTCCCGCCCTTGACATTTTCGGATTGATGATCATTTTTAATAATTAATCCTGGTGGCAATACGAAATGACTGGTACGGAATGCCCGGTTGTCGGGCGGTTTCGTCAAGATAACAGGCAAAACGGAAACAAGAGGGACGCTATGGCCAGCAACAAAGAGACTTTTCAATTCAAGACCGACGACCAGCAGGTTCTCAAACTGATTATCAATTCCCTGTACTCCAACCGGGAAATATTTTTGCGGGAACTTATCTCCAACGCCTCGGACGCCATTGACCGGCTGCGGTTCAAGTCTCAGACCGAGCCGGACATCCTGGAAGGCGATCCGGAATTCAAGATCAAGATTATTCCGGACAAGGATAACCGCACCCTGGAAGTGGCCGACAACGGCATCGGCATGACCCGGGAGGAGGTCATTGAGAACATCGGCACCATCGCCCAGAGTGGTACGGCCGCTTTTCTGGAGGCCCTGGAAAAGGCCCGGGAGGACGAAACCCTGGCGCCGGAACTGATCGGCCAGTTCGGGGTGGGCTTTTACAGCGCCTTTATCGTGGCCGAAGAGGTAACCGTGATCACCCGGGCGGCCGGGGCCGCGCCTGACCAGGCCGTGCAGTGGCATTCGGCCGGGGACGGCACCTATACCCTGGAGCCGGCTGAAAAGAAGGAGCGGGGCACGCGGGTCATTCTCAAGCTGCGCGACGGCGGTGAGGAGGGCGCGGACGACTTTACCCAGGAGTACGTCATCCGCCGCGTCGTCAAGACCCATTCCGATTTCGTGGCCTATCCCATTGTCATGGACGTGGAACGGGAAGAATCCCTGTCCGAGGAAGAGGCCCTGGTGGACAAGGACGGCAACCAGATCGAGGGGCAGACCAAGACGGTGGTCCGTGAAGAGACCCTCAATTCCATGGAGGCCATCTGGCTGAAAGACAAAAACGAGGTCACCGAAGAAGAACACGCGGAATTTTACAAGCACCTCAGCCATGACTGGAACCCGCCCCTGACCCATCTGCACCTCAAGCTGGAGGGGGTGACCGAGTATGTGGCCCTGCTCTATGTCCCTTCCAAGGCACCCTTTGAACTGTTTACCCCGGAAAGAAAGCACGGCGTTTCCCTTTACTGCAAGCGGGTTTTTATCATGGATGACTGCAAGGAGCTTTTCCCAGAGTACCTGCGGTTCATCAAGGGGGTGGTGGACGCCCCCGACCTGAACCTCAACGTCAGCCGGGAGATTCTCCAGCAGGACGCGGTGGTCCGCAATATCCGCAAGAACCTGGTCAAAAAGGTGCTCAACCTGTTCGCCGACATGGACCGGGAAAAGTACGAGCAGTTCTATGAAGAACTGGGGGCGGTCCTCAAGGAGGGCATGCACACCGATTATGAGAACCGCGACAAGCTGACCGAGCTGCTGCTCTTTAAGACCACCAAGTCCCCGGACAAGTGGGTCAGCCTCAAGGAATACGTGGCCAACATGAAGCCCGACCAGGAGAACATCTACTACATCACCGGCGACAACCTGGAATCCCTGCTCCATCATCCCCACCTGGAGCAGCTCAAGGACAAGGAGTACGAAGTCCTCCTGATGACCGACCCGGTGGATGAGTGGGTGGTCTCGTCCCTGACCGAGTATGACGGCAAGTCCCTGAAAAGCGCCGAAAAGGGCGACCTGGGCCTGGACGAGGTGGACGAAAACCGCCAGAAGGATTACGGCGAACTGTTCGGCCACATGCAGTCCGTCCTGGACGACAAGATCAAGGAGGTCAAGCCCTCCACCCGGCTCAAGGAGTCGGTGGCCTGCCTGTCCGGGGACGACTACGACATGAGCGCCTACATGCAGAAGATTCTCAAGGCCTCCGGCCAGCAGGTGCCGGTTTCCAAGCGGGTGCTCGAGGTCAACATCGACCATCCCGCCGTCCAGAAGGTCAAGGCCCTCTACGAGAGCGATCACAAGGATGAGCGGCTGGACGATTATATCGGGGTGATTTACGATCTCGCCCTGATCGGCGAAGGCGGCCGGGTGGAAGACCCCTCCCGGCTGTCCCGGGTGGTGGGCGACCTGGTGGCCAAGGGCCAGGCCTGATCCCGATCCCGCGACCCGAATTTGCGATACGATATAATGGCCGGCTCCCCGCTTTGGGGGGCCGGCCTTTTTTTGTGGGGAGCGCCGCCGGCGTGGCCGGCATCCCCGGTGATCCGCGAACCTGCCTATTGTATTGACTCACCGGTCGATTGATGGCAGGGTCAAACGATACAAGCAGAATCATGCCCCGGTTTATTAACCCGTTTTTAGTGAGCAAGGGCCTGGTATGGATTTTATTGAGGAACATGTCGCGGCCATTGAGAATGATTTTGTCGCCTCGTGGAAGGCGGATGGCGGGAAGGTTCTCGGGTATGCCTGCGTGGCCACCCCGGTCGAGATGATCACGGCTTTCCAGGTGCTGCCCTATCGGCTGCGGGCCCTGGGGTTTGGCGAAACAGACATGGCTGACGCCCGCCTGTCGCGGTTTAACTGCAGCTTCTGTCGTTCCTGCCTGCAATTGGGCCTGACCGGGGCCTATGACTTTCTGGACGGGATGATCGAAACCAACGGGTGCGACCATATCCGGGGCATGGTGGAAAACTGGCAGTATGCCCGGGGGTTTGATTTTTTCCATTATCTGAAAGTCCCCCATCTGACGGACGCGTCATCCCTGGCCTTTTTTACCGAAGAGCTGGCCTTGTTCCGCCAGGCCATGGCAAACTTTACCGGCCGGATGGTCAGCGACGATGATCTTTTCGCGGAGATCGAGCGGCAGGAGCGGATTCGCGGGAAACTCCGAACGGTCTACCAGATCCGCGAACGCGAAAAACCGGGCCTTACCGGGGTGGAGGCGTTGAAGGTGTTCCTGGCGGGCACGGCCCTGCCGCCGGATGTTTTCGAAGACCTGCTGGACCGGGTCATCCAGGAGCGGACCTCTCATGATGTTGGCCCCTTCCGGGCCCGCCTTCTCCTGGGCGGCAGCGCCACCGACGAGGTGGATTTTGTCCATGACATGGAGGATCTCGGCGGCCTGGTGGTTTCGGACATGCTCTGCTTTGGTTCCCGGGGCTTCTGGCAGCACACGCCGGAGATGAACGGCTCTCCGGAAGAAGTCCTGGCCCGCCTGTACCTGGAAAACCTGGTCTGCCCCCGCATGTTTGACGAGTTTCCCGCGCGCCGGGCGTACCTGACAGAAGCGGTGCGGCGGGCCAGGGTGGACGGCGTCGTGCTGGTCCACAACAAGTTCTGTGATATCCATGGTGTAGACAACGTGCAGCTGCGACTGGCCCTGGAGAAAGCGGGCATCCCCGTGCTGCAGCTGGAAAAAGAATACGGCGCCAAGGCCGATGCCGGCCGCATGCGGACCCGGGTGCAGGCCTTCCTGGAACAGATTGGAGACGCCTCATGAGACTCAGACCGCCCACCGGATTGTTTGACCAGCTGGCCCTGCAGTTCGGGATAATCGAAAAACTTCCCCGGGGCGTGATCGACAAGGCCGGTTTTCTGATGAACGCCCTCAAGCTGATACCCGAGGACGCCCGCAAATCCATGAACGCCCTGTGGGAGCCGCATGTCAAGGAAACCAGCCTGGAGTACACCAAGATGGCGGCCACCTGGATCATGAACGCCAAACGGGCTTCCAAACAAGGCAAAAAGGTCATCCTGGTGCCCTTTAATTTTCCCTGTGAACTCATTCACGCCTTTGACAGCGCGGTGCCCCTGACCAGCGAGGTGCTGACCACCCTGGGGGTCTCCATGCTGAAAGGACAGGGGGAGGACTACTGGGACGTGGCCATGGGCCTGGGCTTGCCCGACCATATCTGTTCAGCCAATGCCATTGAGCTGGGGTCGGTGCTTTCCGGTGAAGATTTCAAACCCGATGCCATCATCTCCAGTTCCCCGGGCGGGTGCGACGTCAACGCCAAGATTCACGAGTTCGTCGCCCATTATCTGGATATTCCCCAGTTCTTTCTGCAAAAACCCACCGAGGATTCCGGCCGCGGCCGGCAGTGGTACGGCACCTACATGCACAACCTGATCACCGACCTGGAAAATTTCCTGGGGGAAACTCTGGACGAAGAGCGGCTGCGGGAGACCATGACCCGGGCCAACCGCTGCACCGAGCTGTACTACGATTTGTGGGACCTGCAGCAGGCCGTCCCCTGCCCGGTGCCGAATATTTTTTCCCTGTTTTTGTACGGCACCCGCTTTTCCATGTGGGGAACCGAGCCGGGAGTGGCCCTGATGGAGACCCTGGTACGCATCAGCCGGGACCGCCTGGCTCAAAAGGCCTACCCCGCTGAACGGGAAAAAGCCCGCAGCCTCTGGGCCTATACCAGTTATTACCATGATTTTTATGGATTTTTCAGCTGGATGGAAAAGCAGGGAATCTCTCACCTGGGAGACGGCCTGGATCTGTTTTTTCCCAAAATAGTGGATACCACCAGCAGGGAAACCATGATCGAAGGATTGACCGAGGCGGCCTGGAACATGCCCATGACCCGGCAGGTGGGCGCGGAATCCATGTCCGGTTCCTGGACCGATGATGTCGTTTACGCGGCCAAGTCATTGAATGCCGATTGCGTCATCTACTGCGGCCACCACTCCTGCAAGCAGACCTGGGGGGTGATCTCGATTCTCAGAAATGAACTGGCCAAGCGGCTGGATATTCCCATCCTGGTGCTGCAGGGCGATTCCTGGATGAAGAAAATGACCCCCATGAGCGATCTGCAGAACCAGGTGGAAGAGTTTGTCAACAATGTCGTGGCCCGCAAGGACAGCGGCAAGCGGAAAATCCGGCAGCGCAAGCGGGCCAAAGCCGCCCGGCAATCGGCGGAAAAGGACTGATGACCCACCCGGCGGGAAAAAACCAGCCGGCCCTGTTTTACGCCGGCATTGACATCGGCTCGCTGACCGCCGAGGCGGTCATCGTCCGGGACGGCGACATCATGGGCGCGGAAACCATGAACGTCTTGTCCAATCCCGTGGATTCGGCCGAAGCCATCCTGGCCCGGACCATGGACAAGGCGGGTATGACCAGGGACCGGATCGCCTATACGGTCAGCACCGGCTACGGCCGGGAAACCCTCCAGGCCAGGGGCCTGGCCGACAACAACGTCAGCGAGATTTCCTGTCACGGGTACGGGGCGTTTTGTTTGAATGCTGCCGTCCGGACCATTATCGATATCGGCGGCCAGGACGCCAAGGTGATCAAGCTCAACTCCGACGGCAAGCTGGTCAATTTCGTCATGAACGAAAAATGCGCCGCCGGCACCGGCCATTTTCTGGAAGTGATGAGCAAAACCCTGGAAGTGGGGCTGGAGGAACTGGGGCGACTCTCCCGGGAGGCCAAAAAACCGGCGGTGATGAGCAATCGCTGCACCATTTACGTGGAAACCGAAGTGATCCATTACCTGCAGCAGGGGGTGTCTAAAAAAGAGGTGGCCGCGGGGATCAACCAAGCCATGGCCGAAAGGGTGCTGGCCCTGGCCCGCAGGGTCAAACCGGAACGAAAAATCATGCTCACCGGCGGGGTGGCCAAAAATGTCGGCGTGCGGGCGGCCCTGGAGGGCATGCTGGCGGAAAAGATCCTGATGCCTTCTATCGATCCCCAGCTCATCGGTGCTTACGGCGCGGCCATGCTGGCCCGCAAGGAGGCCCCGGCATGATCGCGGTGGGCTGTGACATCGGCGGCATATTTACCAAGGCGGTGCTGCTGGACGAAGATGAGCTGCTGGCCGCCCGGATCATCCGGACCACCGGGGATATCGGCAGAAAGATCAACGGCCTGATCCAGGACACCACCGCCGCCGGCGGCAAAGCCCCGGCTGACGTGGAAAAAATCGTCATTACCGGGGCCGGCGCTGACATGGCTCCCCAGGCCGGAGTGCTGGAAGACCAGATCGTCTGTGTGGCCGCGGCCG
>CAYTQK010000073.1:0-12771 GCA_964439745.1 uncultured Desulfobacterales bacterium | reverse complement strand
CATCTGCTTCGGTGGCATCCTCGATGGTAACCCGCAGCAGCTTGCGGTTTTCCGGCTCCATGGTGGTGGCCCACAACTGCTCGGCGTTCATTTCGCCCAGACCTTTGTACCGTTGAAAATTAACGCCTTTTTTGCCGTTGTCTTCCATGTATTGATACATTTTCTTTATATTATCAAAAACTTCTTCCGGTGTTTCGCTGTCGCTGGGGCAAACGGAAAAAGGCGGATGATTATAGGGTCGGATCTTGTCGGACAAAAACCGCATATTCTGGTATTTTTCCGAATAAATCAGCTTGCGGCCGATTTTAACCGGCTTGATATCTTTTCGGGACTGACCGGTAATGCTCTCTTCCTCGTCATCATCCACCGGTATGGTCACGAAAAATTCGTAAATATTCTTTTCCTCGTTGTAGACAATCTCGTCGGTGGTAAACCCCTTTGCGGATAGTCTCTTTTTCAACTGCTCGACCTTCTCCTCGGATTGCAGAAAGGCCTTGTCCACCACGTTTTCCCGCAGCAGTTCTTCCAGCAGCTTGGAGGTATAGCCCCGTTTTTTGAGAATCGACAACTCATTTAAATAATCCGATAAATTACACAAAAAGAGGTATAACTCCTGGTCGGCCAGTACCGTTTTTTCAGCATCTCCCAGCTGCAGCTTCTTTTTTTCACAGATATTTTTTATAAAATAATCCCGGAGCTGGGATTCTTTTTCGATATACATCTCGTTTTTGCCCTTGCCCACCTTGAACAGCGGCGGCTGGGCGATATACAGATATCCCCGTTCAATCAGTTCCGTCATCTGCCGGAAAAAGAAGGTCAGCAGCAGGGTCCGGATATGGGAACCGTCCACGTCGGCGTCGGTCATGATAATCACTTTTTTATATTTGATATTCTCGATATTGTACTCTTCGCTGCCGACACCGGTACCCAGAACGGTAATGATATTTTTTATCTCTTCGCTTTTCAGAATCTTGTCAAAGCGGGCTTTTTCAATATTGAGAATCTTTCCCTTTAGGGGGAGAATGGCCTGGAAACGCCGGTCCCGGCCCTGTTTGGCCGACCCCCCGGCAGAATCGCCCTCCACCAGAAACAACTCCCGGTTATCGGGATCGGTGGACTGGCATTCCGCCATTTTGCCGGGCAGGCTGGAATCCAGCAGGGCCCCCTGGCTGCGGGCGATATCCCGGGCCTTTTTGGCGGCGTTGCGCGCCCGGGCCGCTTCTATGGCCTTGGAGATGATCTTTTTTCCGATGGAGGGATTTTCCTCCAGGTAAATATTCAACTGCTCATACACCAGCGAATCCACATATCCCTTGACATCGCTGTTGCCCAGCTTGGTTTTGGTCTGACCTTCAAACTGGGGATTCCGGATGCGGACACTGATAATGGCTGTCAGTCCTTCCCGGACATCATCCCCGGTAATCTTTTCCTTGTTCTTTTTGCTGGGGGCAGCACTGGCGACATATTGGTTGATGGACCGGGTCAGGGCTCCCTTAAAGCCGATCAAATGGAATCCGCCTTCCACTGTATTGATATTGTTGGCAAAAGAATACAGTTTCTCGGAAAAACTGTCATTATACTGAATGGCGACCTCGATCTGGACATCATTTTTTTCGCCCTTGATGTAGATCGGCGTATGCAGCACCGTGTGCGCCCGATTCAGATATTCCACAAAGGAGTAGAGACCGCCTTCATAATGAAAGCTGACTGTTTCATCAGCCCGTTCATCTTCCAGGGTAATGTGAATTCCCTTGTTCAAAAAGGCCAGTTCCCGCAGGCGGCGGCTGAGAATGTCAAAACTGAAGTTATCGCTGTTGAGGATCTCCGTGTCCGGTTTAAACAGGATACTTGTCCCGTTTTTATCTGTTTCGCCAATAACTTCCAGTTCGCAGGTCTTTTTTCCCCTGGCAAAGGTCTGCCGATAAATTTTTCCGTCCTTATACACGTTGACTTCCAGAAAGGCCGACAAGGCATTGACCACGGAAATGCCCACACCGTGTAATCCTCCGGAAACCTTGTAAAAATTATTATCAAATTTTCCGCCGGCATGGAGTTTAGTCAACACCACTTCCACGGCCGGGGCGTTTTCCTTTTCATGAATCCCGACTGGAATGCCCCGGCCATTGTCTTCCACGCGGATGGAATTGTCTTTATGGATAACCACGGATATCTTGTCGCAATATCCGGCCATGGCTTCATCAATGCTGTTGTCCACCACTTCATAGACCAGGTGATGAAGCCCCTCCTTGTCGACGTTGCCGATGTACATGGACGGCCGCAGCCGAACGGGCTCCAGACCTTTGAGTACATTGATGCTCTTTTCGTCATATACCTGATTATCGGTTTTGTTCATTTTTGCTCATATCCGTCTGTCTGAAACTGCATTCTGCCGGATGCCCCGGCGGGAACTTCTCTTTTTTTATATGTCTTTTCTGTTGGTTAAAATAGATTGCAGCCGTTTTTCCCGATAACGAACCGCTGCTATTGGACCTTCTGCCTGACCATCTGCCCTTATATTTTCATGGGCATAATAATATTAATATCTTCCTCCGCCTCCTCCCCGCACAAAATACAGGGGGATTGATCATCCTTTATTTTCATCAGCACCTTTTCCTGTTCGATCAGATTGAGGGCTTCGATGAAATAATGCGGATTAAACATGGTTTCAATTGTATCTTTATTTTTAAAATCAACGGCCATGAATTCAAAGGATTCGCCCCGGTCCGGGTTGGCAGCATTGATGTAGAGATTATTGTCCTCCAGCCGGAAAATAACCCCCTTGTAATCCTCGGTGGTCAGAATCGACATTCTTTCCAGCATCTCCTTGAACTCGGAGTGGTTCAGATGAATGATATGCTTATCATCGTCGGTGAAGACCGTGTTAAGATCCGGAAAATTTCCGCTCAGCAGGTTTACATAGATAATCTCGTTTTCCTTGTTGATGACACAATAATTATCCTTGACGCCGATCTTGATATTGCCTTCCTTTTTGATGAATTTCATGACCTCCTGCAGAGCTTTTTTGGGGATAATCACGTTTGTCCCCAGGGACATACCTGCTTTTTCCGCGTCTTTGTAAGGGATTTCCGTCTTGGTCAACCGTTTGCCGTCGGTGGAAATCATGCGGATCTTATATTGTTCATCTTCTTGCTGATATTCAAAATTAACCCCGATCAAGTGGGTTCGTTTTTCATCCCCCCCGGCCTGAATCATGGCGCCCCAGGATAACATCTTTTTTACGCGGGCAGCGGAAAGGTCAAAATAATTGATCTCTTTGATCTGCGGAAGTTCCGGAAATTCCTCGGGGTCGGCCCCGACGATATTGTATTTCAGACTGGAGCCGTCTTTTAAATCCGTAATTTCAATCCATTGTTTTTTGGTTTCATTCAAAAAAATATTTTCTTTCCGTGTTTTTTTGGCAATATCATATAAATAGCGGGCGTTGATGGCGATTTTTCCTTCTTTTTCGATCTCTGCCGGATAGATGCCCTGAAATCCGATCTCGATATCAGTGGCGCATACAGTTACCTGACCATTGGCAGCCGTGATCAGAAGATTTTCGGTAATCGCCAGTGATGATCTTTTTCCGGTAATTCCCTGCACATTGGCCAGCATCTCGATAAAATCTTGCTTCCGGATGGAACATTTCATAGGAATGCCTTTGTGTGAATTTTGATCAAGATTCTTTGTTTCTGAAAATCGCCTGTACCGGATATTTCATCCTGCGGTTTCGTCAGAACCGTTTGTATACCGAGTTCGGCGCAATTTACCAAATACCCGGATTATCTTATTTAGAGTATGCGTCCTGGTGTAAAAGATCAATATAAATTTTTTTCTTTTTCTTTATTTTTTATATAAATAAATTAACTGCAAATAAGGGGTGTTGATAATTGTGATAAGATTTTATATATTTGAAATTATATCATAAATAGTTAAAAAAAGCGTCTGAAAAATAAACAGGGACAAGCCCCTTGTCAACAGCGGCTGCCGCCCTGTTGACAAGTCGGCAGCCATGAACATTTTGTTTCACGGAAAGACGCCATCCCGGCCAATTTGTGAATTTTTTAGACTATAGTTTTTAAACAATAAATTTCAAATAGTTATTAATATTTTTGTTTTTCCCAAAAAAAAATTAGCGCTGGCTGTTTATGGAAATTTAACCAGGTAGATGTCGAAAAAATAAATGAAAGATCCGGGCGAAAACAAAAAATTATTTTATGGGGTTTCGGTCAAAAATATGATAAATCGATTCTGATTAATTATAAAATGAGGTTTGCAACCAGAAAAAAAAACAGGAAAGGGTGAAAATTGCCGAAATTAGAGCATATCGATAAGGTCATGATAATCGGTTCCGGTCCCATCATCATCGGCCAGGCCTGCGAATTTGATTATTCCGGTACCCAGGCCTGCAAGGCCCTGCGTTCCCTGGGATATAAGATCATTCTGGTGAATTCCAACCCGGCCACCATCATGACGGATCCGGCCACGGCGGATGTAATTTATATTGAACCGCTCAATGTAGAAACCATGGAATGGATCATCAAAAAAGAAAGACCGGATGCCCTGCTGCCGAATCTCGGCGGCCAGTCCGGCTTGAACCTGACCTCGGAACTGCATCAGGCCGGTATCCTGGAAAAGTACGGCGTCCAAATCATCGGGGTGAATATCGGGGCCATTGAACGGGGCGAAGACAGGACCGCTTTTAAAGATACCATGAACCGCATCGGCGTGGAAATGCCCCGGAGCAAAACCGTGACCAGCGTGGAAGACGCCGAAGCCATCGCCGCGAAACTGGGATATCCGGTGGTGATCCGTCCGGCCTATACCATGGGCGGCACCGGCGGCGGCCTGGTTTATAACGTGGAAGAACTGCGCACCATTGCCGCGCGGGGCCTGGCCGCCAGCCTGGTCAACCAGGTCCTGGTGGAAGAATCCGTCTTGGGCTGGGAGGAGCTGGAGCTGGAAGTTGTCCGCGACGCTAAGAACCAGATGGTGACGGTCTGCTTTATCGAAAACGTTGATGCCATGGGCATCCATACCGGTGATTCCTATTGCACCGCCCCCATGCTGACCATAGACAAGGATCTCCAGAAAAAACTCCAGGAGTACTCCTATGCCATTGTCGAAGCCATCGAGGTGATCGGCGGCACCAATATTCAGTTCGCCCATGACCCGGCCACCGGCCGGGTGGTGGTCATTGAAATAAATCCCCGGACATCGCGGTCTTCCGCCCTGGCTTCCAAGGCCACGGGGTTTCCCATTGCCCTGGTTTCGTCCCTGCTGGCCGGCGGGATGACCCTGGACGAGATTCCCTACTGGCGGGACGGCACCCTGGACAAGTACACCCCTGGCGGCGATTACGTGGTGGTCAAGTTCGCCCGCTGGGCTTTTGAAAAATTCGAAAAGGTGGAAGACAAGCTGGGCACCCAGATGAGGGCCGTGGGCGAGGTGATGAGTATCGGCAAGACCTACAAGGAAGCCCTGCAGAAAGCCATCCGTTCGCTGGAAAAAGACCGCTACGGCCTGGGATTTGTGGCCGATTTTAACGAGCAGTCCCTGGAGTCGCTGCTGCAGCTGCTGAACACGCCCAGCAGCGAGCGGCAGTTCATTCTCTACGAGGCCCTGCGCAAGGGGGCTGCCATTGAACAATTGTATGAAAAGACCCATATCAAACCCTGGTTTTTGAAGCAGATGCAGGAACTGGTCGCGCTGGAAGAAGAACTGCTGGCCTATGCCGGCCGGGCCGGCGAGCTGCCCGACGACCTGCTGGTTCAGGCCAAAAAAGACGGGTTTGCCGATAAATATCTTTCCCAGCTTCTGGATATCAGCGAAACCGCCATCCGAAAGCGGAGAAAATCCCTGAAAATCGAAGAAGCCTGGGAAGCGGTGCCGGTCAGCGGGGTGGAAGACGCGGCCTATTATTTTTCCACTTACAACTCGGCGGGTAACGTGCCGATCAGCGACAACCGGAAAATCATGGTGCTGGGCGGAGGACCCAACCGCATCGGCCAGGGCATCGAATTCGACTATTGCTGCGTGCATGCCGCCTTTGCCATCCGGGACAAGGGGTATGAATCCATCATGGTCAATTGCAATCCCGAGACCGTTTCCACGGATTACGACACGTCCAATAAACTCTATTTCGAACCCCTGACCGTGGAAGACGTGCTCAGTATTTATGAAAAGGAAAAACCACAAGGCGTTATCGTGCAGTTCGGCGGACAGACACCCTTGAACATCGCCGCTGATCTGGCCGCGGCCGGGGTGAACATTCTGGGAACCACGCCGGAAACCATTGAACAGGCCGAAGACCGCGACTGCTTCCGGGCGGTCATGAAGAAACTGGGCATTCCCATGCCGGAATCGGACATGGCCCGGTCCGTGGAGGAGGCCCTGGCCGTGGCCGAACGGATCGGCTATCCCTTGATGGTCCGGCCTTCCTATGTCTTGGGCGGCCGGGCCATGATGATCGTCTATGACGAAGAGATGCTGCGCCGCTACATGGAACGGGCCGTGGATGTCTCCTGTGAACGGCCGGTGCTGATCGACAAGTTCCTGGAAAACGCCATAGAAGCCGAAGCAGACGCCATTGCCGACGGGAGTGATGCCTTTGTTCCGGCCGTGATGGAGCATATCGAGCTGGCCGGGGTGCATTCCGGCGATTCCGCCTGCGTCATTCCACCGGTCAGCATTCCCCTGAAGCACATTGAAACCATCAAGGAGTATACCCGCAAGATTGCCATGGAACTGAACGTGGTCGGCCTGATGAATATTCAGTATGCCATTGCCGACGACATGGTTTATATTCTCGAAGCCAATCCCCGCGCCTCCCGGACCGTACCGCTGGTCTCCAAGGTCTGCAACGTCTCCATGGCGCGGATCGCCTCCCAGATCATGCTGGGCGCAAAACTGACCGATTTTGATTTGAAAAACCGTGTTATAACGCATTTCGGTGTCAAGGAAGCGGTTTTCCCCTTTAACATGTTTCCGGAAGTGGATCCCCTGCTGGGGCCGGAGATGCGCTCTACCGGAGAAGTCCTGGGAATGGCGGACTCTTTCGGCCTGGCCTTTTTCCGGGCGCAGGAGGCGACCAAGGTTCCCCTGCCCCTGTCCGGTACGGTGCTGATCACCCTGTCCGACGCGGATAAATTAAAAGGATTGGAAGCGGCCCGCCTGTTTCATGACCTGGGGTTTGCCATGGTGGCTACGCCGGGGACCCTCGCGTTTCTGGCTGAACACGGCATTCCCGCTGAACCGGTCAAAAAACTTGGCCATGGCAAGCCGGATATTGTCGACATCATCAAAAACAGCCAGGTCTCCCTGGTCTTCAACACGCCCAGCGGCAAAGCCAGCCAGGAGGATGACTCCTATATCCGCAAGGCGGCCATTAATTACCAGGTTCCCTATATCACCACCACGGCCGCTGCCCTGTCCGCCGCCAAGGGAATTTCCGCCCGGCGAAAAGGACAATTTTCGCCAAAATCTTTACAAGAATATCATGCGGAGATAAAATAGGTTATCCGTTGTCCGGGCGATAACATTTAAGAGGCCTAGGGTCATGATTGAATCCAAGTATCTGAAGGACAATATCCAGAATATCCAGAAGCTGATGGCCATTCCGGCGCTGAAGGATTTTGAAACCCGCAACCTGTCCAAAATCCTGCGGCTCAGCAAGATACGGGAGTATGAGGACGGGGAGACGATCATCAAGGAAGGTGACGTCGACCCCTGGCTTTACTTCCTGCTCTCCGGCCAGGTGCGGGTAAAAAAGGGCGGGGTGGAAATTTCCACCATATCCACCACCGGTGAGATCTTCGGGGAAATGCGCATCGTGGACGACAAGGCCCGCTCTGCTTCCGTGTTCGCGGACGGACATACCGTCTGCCTGGCCGTGAACACCTCGGCCTACCAGCGGTTCATGGGGGAAGGCGCCGGCAACAAGGAAGAGGCCATGGATTTCGTGCTGCTGCTCTACCGGATTTTCGCCGAATACATGAGCGCCCGACTGCGGCTGACCAATGATGAATTGATTTCCGCCAAGACCATGGTCAAGAAATTGAAAAAGAAGATCAAATCCGGGTAGCAGCGCGAGCATGCAAAAAAAAACGGTCCGCTTTTCCCGCAGCACCACCAATATTTTTTTTCATATTCTTACCCACTGCAACCTCCGGTGCCGGCACTGCTACATCAATCCCGAACAGCACGGCACCAGCACCCTGTCCATCGAACAGATCCGGCAATGGCTGGCCGCGTTCGGGGATAATATCACCGGCGCCAACATTATTTTTCTGGGCGGCGAGCCCACCCTGCATCCGGATCTGGCCGCGGCCGCGGCCCATGTCAAGAAGATCGGCGCCGGGTCGGTCACCGTGGACACCAACGGCTACCTGTTCCATGATATTCTTTCCCGGACCAGCCCGGAAATTATCGATTACTTCAGCTTCAGCCTGGATGGGGCCACCCCGGCCACCAATGACGCCATCCGGGGAAAAGGATCTTACGATGCCTGCCGGGACGGCCTCAAGCGGACCATTGCCGCCGGGTATCACACCAGCCTGATTTACACGGTCAGCAGGGCCAATATCGACGAACTGCCGGCCATGGCGGACCTGGTCCCGCAGCTGGGGGTAAACCGGTTTTTTATCCAGGTGATCGGCATCCGGGGAAAATCCGCGCAGCAGGGGGCAGAAGAGAGTCCGCAGGTGCCAGCCGGGCGCTGGCGCCAGGAGATTCCCGCGGCCGCCCGGGCCATTGCCGCCCGCGGCATTACCGTCACCTATCCCAAGGTTTTTTTGGATCCCGGTGAACCCTTCGAATGCGCCGGGCTGGTGGCGGACAACTACTTCATCTTTCCCAACGGCCGGGTCTACCGCTGTCCCCTGTGCGAAGATTTTCCCTTGCACAGCCTGGCCTTTGTCGATAACCAGCTGGTGCCCACGCCGCCCCTGAACGAAAGCCGCTTTTTTACCCTGTCCATTCCCGAGGGCTGCGTTATGAACAAGCTGATCCAGCCGGATAACCTCCGTTATACGGCCGCCGGCGAACCGGAGCATCGCGTGGCCTGCTGCATGCTGAAAGAAGAGATTTCACCGGAGAAGTGAAGTTTTTCTCCGGCGCGGATCAGGCCGCCCGGGCCTTTTTCCGGGCCTGGGCCGCGGCGCCCAGGGCGCCCATTAACTGGGGGTCCACCGGCAGGGGGGCCAGTTCCAGGCGCAGCAGCCGGGAGAGGTGCTGTTTCAGCCCTTCGCTCTTGGAACAGCCGCCGGTGATGGTGGCCTTGGGGCGGATGCCGACGCGCTTCAACAGGGTAAACCCCCGCTTGGCAATGGAAGCCTGGATGCCGGCGGCAATGTCCGCGGCCGGCTTCTTCTTGCTGAGCAGGCTGATGACCTCGGTTTCCGCGAAGACGCTGCACTGGGAGGTGATGGGTACCACCCGTTTGGCCTGCAGGGAGAGCTCGGAAAACTGGTCCAGGTTCATGTTGAAAATGCGGCTCATCATTTCCAGAAAGCGGCCGGTACCGGCGGCGCACTTGTCGTTCATGACGAATTCCAGCACCCCGCCCTCGTCGTTGAGGGCAATGGCCTTGACATCCTGGCCGCCGATATCAATGACGGTTTTGATGTCCGGGTCGCAGAAGAACACACCGGCCGCGTGACAGCTGATTTCCGAGGTGTTTTCGTTGGCAAAAGGGACTTCGTTGCGGCCGTAGCCGGTGCCGATCAGCCAGTCAATGCCGTTAATGCCGCCCAGGCCTTCCACCTGTTGGCAGGCCGCGGTCAGCACCTTGGTGGCCGTTTCCCGGGGGTCGATTTCGCTGGGCACAATGGCGCTGCCCACGATGGTGTCCTGGTGAAGAATGACCGCCTTGCCGGTGGTGGAGCCCACGTCGCATCCCGCGAAAAATCCTTTGTGACTGCTCATGGTTCTGTTTCTCCCTGGTACGCCCCGACAAATGCCACCCGGAGGATTCACAGGTCCTGGCGCCGGGCGTTCATGATGTTTTCCATGAAGTGGTTGATCTGTTCCTGGATGCCGTCCCGGGAGACGATCCGGGGGTCGGACAGGTCATAATTGATGATCAGCATGGGCACCCCCTGCTCCCGGCATCGTTCCCGCAGCATGCCGTTCAAGGCGGCCGTGTTCTTGCAGCCGACGTGGCCGGCCACCCAGAGCATGTCAATGTCGAACTGCTTGATCATGTCAAAGATATCTTCGATATAATTGGCCGACGGTCCCCGGGTATGGCGGGCCATGGGTCCTTCCATGATATTTTGCCCCAGGCCGCGCAGCATGCTTTCCTCGGAAGAGGTGTCAATATAGGGTTCCCGGCGATTATAGGACATGCTGTCCATGATCAGGGAAATGCCGTAAGCGGTTTCGGCCCAGTTAAACAGGTCGCTGAAGTGAAGCAGGGGCGGATTCCACAGCAGGACCCGGAATTTTTCTTCTGTTATGGCCGCGCGGCCCGCGGCCAGGTTCTGCCGGGCCAGGTCCACCAGCTGTCCGAACAGCCGGGAAGTCTTTGCGCTTTCCGGGTTGACGTTGGCCCCCCAGAGATGACTCAGGTAGACCGGCTCGCCGGCCAGCGGCGCCGGCCGGTGACGGATCATGTCCCACAGCTCCAGTTCGTAGTCGACCATCTTGTTGCGCTGCCGGCAGATGGCCGCCAGCCGGTCCCAGTCCATTTTTCCGCAGGTATGGGCTTCCAGCCAGTCGATCAGGCGGTACATTTCCCCGGTAAAATATTGCCGGGCCCGCTCGTTATAAAAATTGTGGGGAATATCCAGGCGAAAGGTGGGCAGATCCAGCCGGCGCTCCATGACCACGTAAGAGGTCATGCCCCCGTCGCAGGGGAGGTTGGAGGTGATCAGCGCCCGGCCCGGGGGGAACTGGTCGGCCAGGGCGATGCCCATGGTGCTCTTGGGCAAAGAGCAGACATCCGGGGGAATTCCGTAGCTTTCCGAGCGGTCGATGTACTCTTCCACGGTGTGGGGTTTGATCAGGGGCAGGGCAATGCCCAAAAGTTCGGCCATAAACGGCGCCAGCCCCATGGCCCGGAAGATTTCCGGGGGGACCATGTCCTCGTGAATGATCAGCCGGTCATCGTTATTGAGGGTTTCATAGAGCAGGTCGGCAAAGGACTGGATGATATAGGAGACCACCAGGGAGGTGGCTTCCAGGTAGCGGCCTTCCCGGTTTCTGCCGAATTTGTCATGCAGAAGATTGGCCTGCAGCAGCACTTTCATCCAGGGATACCGCCGCAGGTCCCCGAGGGTTTTGAACACCCCCGCCTTCAGGCTCATGCGGGCGATGGACAGGTAATTGGGGAGCCAGAAACGGGTGTAATGCGCGGTGCGGGCGAGTCGGTTCATGTTTAAACCCCCATGCTTTCCAGAAAGGCCTGTACCCGGGTCTGCAGCTGGCCGGCGCCGGTGCCGCTGTACTCTCTTTCCAAGCACAGCACCCGGTGGCCTGCCTGCCGCAGCGCCGGCACCAGCGCGGCGGTCTCCACGCCCCAGGTGTCACAGAACTTGATAAATTCAACGATGATCCCGTCCACCCGGTATTCTTCGGCGGCGGACAGAATCTGCTGCAGGCGGGCGTCGAAATCTTCCATCATGCGCGGACAGGACGGGGTCTGCAGGGTATGCTCGGCCACGGCCCGCAGAAGCGAGGGGCGATCAACCGGGATGGGGGTGGTGCCGGGAATGGAACCGGTGCAGAAGCGGTCGGCCACCACCAGGGCGCCGGCCGATTCAATGGTTTCCAGGTAGGCCGGATCGTCCAGCTGGCCGCCGACAACCATCAGGCGGGCCCGGTAATCGGACCGGCCGGGCTGTCCTTCCAGCTTATTTTTGTAATCCACGATTTTGCCCCGGACCAGGTCGGGCGGAGAAGACTGGGCCGCCAGCATCAGCTTGTGGAACTCTGATCCGGTCAAGCGCGGCGCCGCCTCCTTGCGCAAATCCCCGACCGCGGCCAGCAGCCCCAGAAAATCGTTGTATTCTTCCACTGCCCGGCAGAGGCTGGCTTCGGAGATATCCACGTCGAATTGTTCCCGCAGTTTTTCCAGCAGACGGGCCAGTTCGTCGACCAACCATTGCAAGGCGACGTCTCCCCGGCGGTGGGGCACGTCCAGGATGTGCGAAAAAGCGGGAATGCCCAGGTATTCCAGGTTGTCGTTGAGCCGGCGCAGGTGGTCGCAGCTGGCCGCGTGCACCCAGCCGCCCAGAAAATCGTACCGGAAATCCATGGCCAGTTCCATCAGGCTGCGGGTATAGGAACAGGTCAGGTTGGACATGTAAATGTCGCCCATTTCGGTACCGCTGACCCCGGGTGCCCGCATGCGCAGCGGAAACAGCGGCGGCAGCGACAGCAGGGCGGCCGGCACCAAGCTGCAGGTATAGCCCAGGGCCACCCTCTCCTGGTCCAGGGCCTGTTCCACCAGTTCGTGACAGGGATCGTCCAGATAGTGATCAAACATGCTCATTCGGTCTGCCTTTTGCAACGTTGAAAATGCCGGCGCCTTACCGGCGGGTCTGCTTCTGCCTGGCTTTTTTCATGGCCCGCAGCTCGGGAACTCTGTCGCCGACCGGGCGGGAGTCACAGGAACTGCAGTCCAAATCCATTTCCTCGACCATCCTGTTCATTGCCCCCGTCCGGGCGTTCCCCCCGTCGGCCATGGGCTTTAGTTTCTGTACCTGCTCTTCCGCGGCCGGTCAGGAAACCACCTCCCCGGCGGTCACATACGCCAGCGCCTGCGTGGGC
>CAYTQK010000072.1:0-12804 GCA_964439745.1 uncultured Desulfobacterales bacterium | reverse complement strand
GTCCAGAAGATCAAGGACGTCTCCCAATCGGCCCTGCTGGGCAGTCTGGTGACCGCCGCCGCCCAGGGCGCCGCCGGGGGCATAGCCTTTGCCATCTGCGGTCTGCCCGGATTCTTCTGGGGGCTGGTTATGGCCTTTGCCTCCCTTATCCCGGTGGTGGGCACTGCCCTGGTCTGGGTGCCGGCCGTGATCTACCTGGTCATTTCCGGCCACTGGGGCCTGAGCATCTTTCTGACGGCCTGGTGCGTCATCGTGGTCGGCCTGATCGACAACCTGGTGCGGCCCCTGTTCATGCGCGGCGGGGCGGGCATGAGCACCATTTTAATCTTTTTCGCCATTCTCGGCGGGTTGCAGTATTACGGTCTGGCCGGCCTGCTCTACGGACCGCTGATTTTCGGCATCACCCTGGTGCTGCTCTATATCTACGACCTGGAGTTCGAAGGGTTCCTGGCCCGGCAGGACGCGAGCTGAGGATCGCGTTCGTCAGTTGGTGTCATAGCCCGGATAGTGGTTTCGCCGGCAGCTGCTTTTATTCGCGCCGTGACCCTTTCGCTGGCGGTGGCCAAGGGCTTTTTCCCGAAAGTCTCAAATGGCGCGAACAAAAGCAGCAGCCGGCGTGATCATATTCATTCCCATCGGCCGGAGTGGCGGTTTTGCGGCAGGTTCAAGATCAAGGCGCCGGGCAGCTGGAGGAATGGAGCGTACCAAATGTACGTGAACTTTCGAGGGGGCAACGCAACGCAGATATTGGAACTTCTACGGCACCGCCCTCCTATTTATAGGTAGCTGTGAAGCCCGGGTAACAAATTCACCCCGAAATAGGTAAAAATAACCGCCGCAAACCCGGCAATGGCGATCCAGGCGATGGTCTTGCCCCGCCAGCCCCGGACCAGTCGGGCATGCAGCAGAATGGCATAGATGAACCAGGTGATCAGCGACCAGGTTTCCTTGGGGTCCCAGCCCCAGTACCGGCCCCAGGCGGTATTGGCCCAGACGGCACCGGTGATGATGCCGATGGAGAGGAAAAAGAAGCCGAAGGAGACGGTCTGGTAGATGAGATCGTCCAGCACCTCGGGCCGGGGCAGCCGACTATTGCGGGCTTCCGCCGTCGTACCCTCCCCGCCTCGCCGCATGAACACGTATAGAATGCTGATGCCGAAAGCAACCGCGAAACCGGCATACCCCAGAAAACAGGTGATGACATGGGCGGTCAGCCAGTTGCTCTGCAGGGCCGGTATGAGCGGCTGGATTTCCTGGCTCACGCCGGGAGAGAGAGAGGCGTAGGCCAGCATGATAAAGGCCAGCAGGATGGCCGGCGCGCCAAAGGCCCGGGTCTTGAAACGGATTTCCATGCCCAGGTAAATGGCCCCGATGGCCAGCCCGAAAAAAACCAGGGATTCGTAAAGGTTGGAAAAGGGGGCATGGCCGATGCCCAGCTGGTAGGATTCGATCCAGCGATAGATGATGGCGACCAGGTTCCCCATCACCGCGGCCAGGGTGACCAGGCTGCCGGCCTTGTTGAGAACCTCTTTATGAAAGGCCAGGCCGGCCACGTAACAGACCAGGGCCAGGCCGTAGATAAAGGTAACGATTGATATGATATAGGTGCTGTCCATGCCTTTTCCTTTGTTGTACTTGTCGGTTTTTGCGCCGGCCGGGGGCACGGGCTATGGTTTCTGGCGTGACAGATGCTCCTGAATCGCTGCCGCCTTTTTGCGGGCAGCCGGTTCGTTCCGGCTGGTCTTCCAGAAAACCTGCATCCGGGTGCCGCCGTCATCTTCCGTATTGATCATCTGGACGCAGAACCGTTGATGGGACATGAAAAACGTAATATAAATTCCCAGAATCATCAGAATGAAGCTGGCATAGACAACGGGCACACCGGGGTCCTTGCGGATCTGCAGCCCGGTATACCGAACGCGGTCAAAGTCCATCACCGAGACGACTACCCGGCCGCCGCGCATTTTGTCAAACCGTTCAAATCGAACCGGCATGGGCACCATGGTTTTTTCTTCTTTGTTCTCCAGCACACCGATCAAGGTCTCGCCGATGTCATGTTTTTCACTGCCCATCTGAAATAAATAGGAGTCCCGGAAACCGGCCAGGGTGAATTTTCCCAGCTGTTCGGGAAGCGTTATGGTTTGGCCCATATCCAGGGTTCGTTCATAGGTCATGCCGGATTCCCGGCTGGTGAAGGTCAGGGTGACATTGTCGGCCGAGGCGGTTCCATAACTGGACTGGAAAATGCGGATACCCTGGTAGTTCAGCGGGTCGTTGACACGAATATCCCGGGTCAATACCACCTGGCCGTCTTCGATAATCGACAGGGTGGAGCGGTAATCCTTGGGCCGGCCGGAAGGATAAAAGTCGGCCGTAAAATCATCGCACCGGATCTGGAAGCCGAGCTTTCGCTTGTCCGAGGAATCCCGCAGGGGAATTTCACTCACGACTTCTCCTTCCGGAATATTAACATTTCCTTCGAATCCGAAAAACGACCCCAACAGGGCGCCGCCAAGCAGCAACAGGACGCTCAAATGGACCACATATACCCCCAGCCGCGTTCTGCGCCCTTTTTCTGCGAACAGAAGGTATCCATTATCCCGGGATTCGATCCGGGTGACGGCAAATTTCCGGGCCAGCCATTTTTCGCCGGGCTGGACGAGTGCTGTCGGAGTGGCCTTGACTGTCACCGGTTCGGTCACAGCGTCTGTTTTAAAGGCCCCGGCCGAAAAGGTGATCTTTCCGGGGAAAACAATGCGGGCGACAATCTTCAGCCGGTCCCAGGAGCAGGCCAGGATGTTGACGGCCAGGATCAGGATCAGGGCCTGGAACCAGAGGGAGTGGTACATGTCATACAGGGTCAGGTTGGTGATGAGATTGAACATCGACTCCCCGTACTGCATCCGGTAGAACTCCAGGGGACGGTTCTGGGGGATCACCGTGCCGATGATCGCTGACACCGCGATGGAAATAAGAACAACCACGGTCAGTTTGACGGAAATAAGCACGTCCCAGATACCTTCCAGGAGGTGCCGCTCTTTTTTGGGGGCTGTCATGCCGCGTCCTTTTGCCCCGGCCGGGGCCTTGTATTGATCAAGATTAGTTGTAAATACCAGAAGATTTTGGTACAGATCAATAAAAAAAACAAGGTTGACGCAAACGCCTGGCGCGCCCGCCGCGCCCCTTCTTCTGCGGGGCCATGCAAACAAAATGACGAGTCAAACAACGCCCATGAAGATATCTCCCGGTCTGTACCTGGTCTCCTGTCCCATCGGCAATGTCCAGGATATTACCCTGCGGGCCCTGGCCGTGCTGGCGGCGGCGGACCTGGTCGCCGCCGAGGATACCCGGGTCACCGCCCGGCTGCTGGCGGCGCATGATATCTCTTCTGCCGGCCGGCTGCTCTCCTGCCACGAACACAACGAAGACCGGCGCGTCGGTGAACTGCTGGCCCACCTGGAGGCGGGCAAGACCGTGGCCCTGGTCACCGATGCCGGGACTCCCTCGGTCTCGGATCCGGGCTTCCGCCTGGTCCAGGCGGCCATTGACCAGGAGATCCCGGTGATCCCGGTGCCGGGGGTGTCCGCCGCGGTCACGGCGCTTTCCGCCAGCGGCCTGCCCACGGATGCTTTTGTCTTTGCCGGGTTTCTGCCCAGAAAGTCCGGCAAGCGGGAAAAGCGTCTGCAGGAACTGGCCGGGCAGACGGCCACCCTCATTTTTTATGAGTCCCCGCACCGGATCCGGCAGACCATTGCGGATCTGCGGCAGTGCTGGGGCGACCGCCCGGCGGTTATCGGCCGGGAAATGACCAAGCCCTACGAGGAGTTCCTGCGCGGCCGCCTGTCCGACCTGGAAGCGGCCCTGGCGGCCAAGGACCGGATCCGGGGAGAAATTACCCTGGTGGTGGCCGGCGCCGGGAACGCCGCACCCGTTCAGGAATCTCTGGACCTGGCAGCGGAAGTTCGCACTTCCCGGGAGAGCACCGCTGCCCTGGCCAGGAAGCTGGCCGCCCAATACGGCCTCAACCGCAACCGACTCTACGACGAGATCACCCGCCTGCGGCAGGCCGGCCAGCCCGGCCTGGATGAACCGCGGCAGTAGCACCACTGTATCCGTAAATCATTATCACCAGGAGGAGCCATCATGAAGCTGACCGACTATCGCCGGATGGGGCGGGAATTATACGAAAAACTTCATCTGCCGAGTTATCCCGTGGCCATCACCTATATCAAACACGAAGATGAGATTCCGGCCGAAGCCACCCGGCCGTCGGCCATGGGCCAGAAGATGTCCATCTGCCAGGCTTTCACCTACAGCCGTTCCTGGGGCGCCCACGTGGCCGTGACGGCCGAGGATAATTTCTGCGTGCCCGGTTCGGCCGGACACAAGTGGGTGGATGTCACCGCTGAAGAATTCATTGAAAGCCAGGTCCACCAGGGCTGGCATAAGAACCGCGCGGCGGAAACCAACCGCATCAACAGTTATAATATGATCTTCAGCGGTCCGGACGGCGAGACCCGGCTGGCCAAGGCCAGGGAGCGGATCGGCATGGTCAGCTCGCCCCTGCCGCAGGCCCTGTTGGAGCCGGATACCGTCCTGGTGTACGGCAACGGGGTTCATATCACCCATATTATCCAGGCCCTGTGTTATGACTATAAAATGCCGATCATGTCGGCCTTTGAAGGGTTCGGTGAATCCTGCATGATGGGAGGGCTGCTGCCGTTTCTGACCGGCCAGCCCCAGATCGTCATTCCCGGCATGGGCGACCGGGCCTTTGCCGGCATCACCCCGGATGAAATCGGCATCGGCATTCCCGCCGCCAGACTATCCACGGCCGTGGACGATTTGTTCAAGACCGGCGGCTCCATGAATATCGGTATGCCCTTCAAGGTCATGATGCCGACCAATTTGACCGAGGCCATCACGCCGGGCTTTGCCTGGCTGCAGCAGGTGGTCGAGGATAAGAAGAAAAAATCGGAATAACAGTCCCGGGGAAGGCAGCCCTCGTCGGTCATCGACGGTGGCGATAAGCCGGAAATTCACAGTCGCAGATTTTCCGAGCCACGGCTCAGGAAATCCTGAAAATCCCGGTAGACCGACCAGAAGCAGTCGATGGCCCCCTGCCCGGCGTCGGTCAGGCGGGCGCCGCCGCCGCCGCGGCCGCCGGTCTGCATGGTGACCACCGGCTGCCGGCTCTGGCGGTTCATGGAATCAACCAGCTTCCAGGCATGCCGGTAGGACATGGACATGGAGCGGGCCGCCGCGCTGATGGAGCCGTGGTCCCGGATACGCTCCAGCAGAACCACCCGGCCGTATCCCAGAAAGGTGCCATGCGGTCCCTTGATCCAGATCCGGCCGCGCACCTGGTAATCAATTTTTTTATTCATGGGGAAAGGTCCCTTTCCCGGCAAACGTAATATATGACTGGATATAACGCAAGTAAAAACAGTTTTTTACGTAAACCAGCGGGGGTATGGACCGGCTGGCCGGACAATCACCCCCATGGCCGATCTTCTGTTTACAAAAGGCTGAAATCCGTGCCAGCCGGCATCTGCAGGGCTTTTTTGCGATAGCCGAAATTCAAGGACGCCCGGAAGATCAGGTTGCGGGGACTGCGCAGGGCCCTGGCCAGGGTCCGGTCCAGCCGGTAGGTCTTGCGGAAGGCCCGCCAGTAGCCCTGCTGTAATTGTTCGGCGGTCATGCCGGCCGGTTGAAAGATGACCTCCCCGGTGTGATACCGGTCCCATTCACGGCTGGTGATGCGGCCGTCTGCTTCCATCCGGTCATACAGCCGGGTGCCGGGGAAGGGCGTCAGAATATGAAACTGGGCGGCATCCAGCCGGCTTGTCCGGATAAAATCCACGGTGCGCTCAAAAACACCGGGGTCATCATCATCCAGGCCGAAAATGAAACTGCCCAGAATACTGATACCGGCCCGGTGAAATTTTTTGATGGCCTGGCGGTAGGAGCGGGGTGAGTTCCAGGATTTGTTCATTTTGGCCAGGTTTTTTTCAGACAGGGATTCAAATCCGATAAAGGCGTATTTTCCCCCGCTTTTGGCATACAGCCGCAGCAATTCTTCATCTTTGGCGATGGTCAGATCCGTCTGCCCGCCCCAGGTCCGTTTCAGCGGAGCCAGGGCGGTGAACAGCTCTTTGGCGTATTTTTTCTGGCCGGCGATGTTGTCATCGACAAAGAAGAATTGTCTGGTCGTAAAGGTGCGGATTTCGTCGATGACCTCCGCCACCGGCCGGGTCCGGAATTTTTTGCCGAAAAAAGCGCTCACCGCGCAGTATTCACAATTGAACGGGCAGCCCCGGGTGGCCTGCAGGGTGTTAAAGCCGGTCACGTACATTTTGCGGTCAAGCAGGTCCCGGCGGGGAATGGCCAGATCCTTCATGGCACACAAGCCGGAGCGGTAGACCCGCTGCAGGCCGTTGTTTTCCACGTCAGCGATCACCTGCGACCAGACGGGCTCGGCTTCGCCGATAACCACGCTGTCGGCGTGTTCCAGGGCTTCTTCCGGCCGGGCCGAAACGTGAAATCCGCCCATGACCACGGGAACTCCCCGGGCCCGGAAACCGCCGGCGATCTGATAAGCGCTGGGGGCTTCGGCGGTAAAGGCGGTGATGCCGACCAGGTCGGCCGGAATATCATAATCAATCGGGGTGACCCGGCTGTCGATAATCTCCACCGTCCAGTCATCCGGGGTAAGGGCGGCCACGGTGGGCAGACTCAATCGCACCATGCCCGCCTTGCCGGTTGCGGAGACATGTCCCCAGTATCCCCGCCGGTGCTGGGGCAGAATCAGGACCAGCTTTTTCATGCAACCTCCCTGTTCGCTTAAAACTGACGTTGAAAGTATCGTCTTGTTTTTATCGTTTGACAGAATTTGCGGCATAGAACCAGGGTCGAAAAGAATTCCTGAAAATTGTTTATAATCCAGAAATCAACTGCCGGCAACAGGAAAGTTTACCCGGGGCTTTATCCGGAACGAGGCCGGTCGCGCCGGGTTTTCTCCAGGCCAAGACGTCGGTCAACGAGTTGATGACCCTGAACGACAAAATCATGTACCTGACCGCCTCGGAGCTAAAGGAGCGGGCCGGTCGGGCCATTATGCCCGGCCTTTGACATCTCCAACAACGAAGGCCTGTTTATCGTCATCTGCAGCTGGCTGTTGTCCTGCCTGGTCGGCACCCTGCCGTATATCATGTGGGGCGGCTGGAAATTTTCGGACTGATCCTGTTCCTGACGGTTCACCGCTGGGAATAAAGCGGATCGTCTTTCAGGCGGTCTGGTCGCCCTGCCCGCAGGCCGCGGTCGGGGCGGAGGCCAGGCGGCAGAAGTCCTGCCGGTTCTGCGCGCTGCCGATAATGGCCACCAGGTCGCCGGGCAGCAGCAGAAACTCCGGGCCGGGATTGGGGATCAGTTTTTTATCCCGCACCACGCCCACAATGGAAGCGCCGGTTCGCTGACGGATGCCGCTCTCGCCGATGGAGTGGTGCGCCATGCCGCCCTCGGCATCCAGCTGAAACCATTGCAGGTCGAATTGCTCTTCCGCGTCGCGGAGCTGGGCCAGGGTATGGTAATCGTTTTTGTCCGGAAACATCCGCGCGTACAGTTCCCGGCGAAAGGTGTTGACGCACCGCTGGATTTCGGTGGCCGGCACCTCCAGGTGAACCAGGGCCTGCCGGATGAATTCCAGGCTGGCCTCGAATTCCGGCAGCACCACCCCGGAGACACCCATTTTCCGGAAGGGCTCAAAGTAGTCCGGCCCGGACGTTCGGGCCATGATCTCGATTTTTTCGTTCATCCGGCGGCTGTGCCGGATGATCTCGCGCGCCGCCACCAGGCCGGGTACGGCCAGAATCAGCAGAACGGCCCGCTGAATCCGGGCCGCGTCCAGCACGATCTCCTGGGAAGCATCGCCGTAAATTACGGCCATGCCCTGGTCCCGGGCCTCCTCGAAGCGTCGATGGTCCAGTTCAATGATGACAAAGGGCTTGTTCAGCCGCTGCAGGCTCTGGGCGATCTGAAAGCCCACCCGGCCGCCGCCGGCGATAACCACGTGGCCGGTCAGCCCGATGCCCGGGATATTGGAGGATTCCAGTTCTTCATGCCGGAACCAGCGTTTTTTCAGGGCATACAGGCGGGCGGTCTGCCCGGAGATAAGGGGGGTCAGTACCATGGTCAGGACCGCCGTGGTCAGGATAAGGGAATACAGATTCTGGTCGATGGAGTCGGTGGATATGCCGACCCGGGCCAGGACAAAGGAAAATTCCCCGATCTGGAACATGCCCAGACCCACGGCCAGGGGAACCACGTTGCGGTAGCGGAAAATGGAGGCCAGGGAACTGAAGAGGATGCCTTTGCCCAGGCTGACGACCACTATCATCAGCAGAATCTCCCGGATATGGTCGATCAGGAAGGCCGGGTCGAACAGCATGCCCACCGAGGTGAAAAAGAGCAGGCCGAACAGGTCCCGCAGGGGAATGATATCGCTCAGGGCCTGGTGGCCGTAGTCCGATTCGCTCAGCACCATCCCGGCTACAAAGGCGCCGAAGGCAAAGGACAGCCCGGCCACGTGGGTGGCATAGCCGATGCCCAGGCCGATGGCGGTAATGGCCAGCATGAACAGTTCCCGGGACCCCAGGCGGGCGGTGTGGGCCATCAGCCGGGGCAGCAGCCGGGTGCCCAGCAGGATCATGGCGGCGATAAAGGCGGCCGCTTTCAGGGCGGAAATACCGATGACCGTCAGCCCCACGGCCGGGTCGTTGAGCTGGGGCAGCATGATCATCATCGGCACCACCGCCAGGTCCTGGATGATGAGCATGCCGATCATGACCTTGCTGGAAAGGGTTCCCAGCCACCCCTGGTTCATCAGGGTTTTCAGGATGACCATGGTGCTGGACAGGGAGATCATGGCACCCAGCCAGAGGGAGGTCTTCCAATCCAGCCCCATCAGCCGGCCGATGGCCAGGCCCAGGGCCATGGTCAGAAGAATCTGGATGGGCGTGCCGATAATGGCGATGTGTTTGACCGGCTGGAGGTCTTTTAAGGAAAATTCCAGGCCCAGGGCAAAGAGGAGCAGGGCGATGCCGATTTCAGCCAGCAGCTCGATTTCGTGGATATTGGTGATGGTATGACCGCCGGTGTAAGGCCCCAGCAGCACGCCGGCGACGATATAGCCGAGGATGAGCGGCTGGCCCAGCCGCCGGGCGATAAGCCCGCAGACGAAGGCGGCCAGGATCAGGATGATTATGTCAGCAGCAATTCCCATATTTTCTTTTATTGTGCCGCCCCCGTTTTCAGGCGGCGGCACCGCGGCGTTCGGCCACCTTGCGGCCGTGGGCGGAAAGAATGGTCTTGCGCAGGCGGATGATCTTCGGGGTGACTTCGATCATCTCGTCGTCGCTGATGAACTGGATGGCCTTTTCCAGGGTCATCTCCGGCACCGGCGTAAGGATGACGGCTTCGTCCTTGCCGGCCGCCCGCATGTTGGTCAGGTTCTTGGTTTTGCAGGGATTGACGTTGAGGTCGCCGCCGCGGCTGTGCTCGCCGACGATGACGCCCTCGTAGACATGATCCCCGGGCCGCACGAACAGCCGGCCCCGGGCTTCCAGGTTGAACAGGGCAAAGGGCACGGCCTGGCCGCCGCGGTCGGCCACCAGGCTGCCGGTAAAGCGGCCGGGAAAATCCCCCCGGTATTTCTCATAGCCGGCAAAGGCGGCGTTCATGATGCCGGTGCCGCGGGTGTCGGTCAGAAATTCGTCCCGGTACCCGATCAGGGCCCGGGAGGGCACGGAAAATTGCAGGCGGGTCCGCCCGGTGGCCAGGTTGTCCATGCGGACCAGAAAACCCTTCTTCTGGAGGAGTTTTTCGGTGACAATACCGCTGTAGGCCTCTTCGCAGTCGATCAGCAGGTCTTCCACCGGTTCCATTTTCTGTCCGTTTTCATGCCGGTAGATCACCCCGGGACGGCCGACGCACAACTCGAATCCCTCCCGCCGCATGGTTTCAATGAGAATGGCCATCTGGAATTCCCCCCGGCCCTTGACCACGAAGCTCTCCCGGTCCGGCGAAATCTCCACCCGGATGGAGACGTTCATCAGGCTCTCCTTGACCAGGCGGGCGTGGATCTTGCTGGCCTGGACCCATTTGCCGTCCCGGCCGGCCAGGGGGGAAGTGTTGTGGGTAAAGGTCATGAAGACGGTGGGTTCATCCACCCGGATGCGGGGCAGGGGCCGGGTGGATTCTACCCCGCAGATGGTATCGCCGATGCAGACCTCTTCGATGCCGGATAAAACAATGATGTCCCCGGCCTCGGCGGTGGTCGCTTCCTTCAGTCCCATGCCGCTGTAGACTTGCAGCCGGGTTACTTTCAGGGGCCGCTGCCGGCCTTTTTCGCCCAGGCAGACCAGGTCGTTGCGGGAGGTAACCGCGCCGTTGACGATTTTGCCGATGGCCAGCCGGCCCAGGTAGTCCGAGTAGCTCAGGTCAGAGACCAGCATCTGGAAGGGCTCCCCGGCGTTCCCTGATGGCGCGGGGATTTCGTCGATCATCATGTCCAGCAGCAGGTGCAGGTTCTCCCGCTTTTCAGCCGGGGACGGCATGGCCACCCCCTGCCGGCCCACGGCATAGAGACAGGGAAATTCGATCTGTTCATCGGTGGCATCCAGGTCGATGAGCAGGTCGTAGATCTCTTCTAAGACCTCTTCGGGCCGGGCGTCGCCGCGATCGATCTTGTTGATGACCACGATGATTTTCAAATTTTTTTTCAGGGCCTTGTCCAGCACAAAGCGGGTCTGGGGCAGGGGCCCTTCGGCCGCGTCCACCAGCAGGATGGCGCCGTCGGCCATGGACAGGGCCCGCTCCACCTCGCCGCCGAAGTCGGCGTGACCCGGGGTGTCGATGATGTTGATCTTGACCCCTTTCCAGGTGATGGCGCAGTTTTTGGCGGCAATGGTAATGCCCCGCTCCCGTTCCAGCTCCAGGCTGTCCATGAGGCGCTCGTCCACCGCCTGGCCTTCCCGGAACAGACCGCTCTGCTTGAACATGGCGTCCACCAGGGTGGTTTTGCCATGATCCACGTGGGCGATAATGGCGATGTTGCGGACCTTGGTATTGGTAATGTTTTTCATTTTCAAAATTCGTAAAATAACCTGCCCGGCGGCATCCGTGTCGGGATTGTTCTCCGGTCCAATGATAAAAACCCGTCATGACCGGCACGACGGGTTCTGCTGCACATCAGCTTGTTGTTCGTCAATTCGTCAAACAGATATTATTTAATTATACCATTGGCTCAATAAAGGCAAATCATTTTCGTACATTTTGGCGGAAAGCCGCACCGGTCAATGCCGTTTTGCTGCCATTTTTTTATAAAATCCGGTTTTTCGGGGTTGACCCAGGAATTTGTGTACTATATTATTTGCGTAATTATGCAAGTACATAATGAAGGTCTTTTGTAAGACGAATGTGAAACCGGAAAGGAGACGTAAATGAGACAGACACAGGTTTTGGTAATCGGCGGCAGCGCCGCCGGACTGACGGCGGCCATCACGGCCAAGCGGCATTATCCCGACAAGCAGGTCACCCTGGTGCGCAAGGAAAAAGACGTGCTGATCCCCTGCGGAATCCCGTACATTTTCGGTACCGTAGGCTCTCCCGATAAAAACCTCATCCCGGACGCACCCCTGGAGCAGAACAACATTGAACTGATCATCGACGCGGTCACCAAGATTGATCGCCAGAACCACCGGGTCAGCATGGACGGCGGGGAGGAGATCGGCTATGAAAAACTGATCATCGCCACCGGATCTTTGCCCATTGTGCCGTCCATTCCCGGCGTGGACAAGGAGAATATTTTCTGTATCCACAAGGACGTGGGGTATTTGAATAATGTTCTCGACGCCATTGATGGTTGTTCCAACGTGGTTATCATGGGCTGTGGTTTCATCGGGGTGGAATTCGCAGAAGAGATCAAAAAACGAAGACCCGGGATCAACCTGACCATCGTGGAAATGATGACCAACTGCCTGCAGCTGGTCTTTGACCGGGAATTCTGCCTCAAGGCCGAAGAGACGCTGCGGGGGCAGGGTGTGGAGCTGCTGCTGGACGAAAAAGTGGCCGCCTTTACCGGCGAAGAAAAGATCTCGGGTGTCCAGCTGGCCAGCGGTCGCGAGATCGCGGCCGACGTGGCCATTCTGGGGATCGGTGCCCGGGGCAACGTGGAACTGGCCCAGCAGGCCGGCCTGGAGATGGGTGTCACCGACTCCATCCTGGTGAATCGCTATATGCAGACCAGCGATGAAGATGTTTTTGCTTGCGGGGATTGCACGGAAAAGGTATCTTTTTTTGACGGCAAGCCTTCCGGGTTGAAGCTGGCTTCGATTGCCACCATGGAAGCGCGCATTGCCGGGACCAACCTGTATCATCCCCGGCGCGTCAACATGGGCGTGATCGGGGTGTTTTCCACCATACTTGGTGACATCGCCTTTGCCGCGGCCGGCTTGACGGAAGGAATGGCCGAAGACAAAGGATATACCTACGTGGTCGGCCAGGCCGAAGCGCCCAATTGTCATCCCGGGTGCATGCCCGGTTCCTGCTCGCTGAAAGTAAAGCTGATATTCGAACAGGGCAGCCGCGTTCTCCTGGGCGGCCAGGTGTCCGGTGCCAAGAGCGGCGGCGAGCTCATCAACGCCATCAGCGCCTGTATTAATCAACGCATGACCGCCGATGACATCGCCACTTTCCAGACCGGCACCCATCCGGCCCTGACGGCGTCGCCGGTGTCCTATCAGCTGG
>CAYTQK010000071.1:0-12973 GCA_964439745.1 uncultured Desulfobacterales bacterium | reverse complement strand
ACAGGCTTTTAAGACGATTTTTCTTTGGTTGCCATGTCCCCTATCCCCAGAGAGGGGGAGTTGTGCAATAAGGCGATAAAATCTGTATATGTTTTTGATCGGAGTGTGTTTTCAAGCATGAACGGTTCGCGGAAAAGCCGGCTCAGTTCGGCCGCGATGGTGAGCTGCTCCTCGGCCGCCTCAGCAGGGGTGAGGATGAGAAAAATGACATGCGCGATTTTACCGTCCGGCGCGTCAAAGTCAATGCCGCGGCGCGATATTCCCATAACGATCATGGATTGTTTTAACTTCTCGATCCGGGCGTGAGGAAGCGCGACTCCCTTGCCGATGCCGGTACTCATCACCTTTTCCCTTGCCCAGACGGCGTCTCCCAGGGCTTGCGCATCCCAACCGGCCACGTTTGCTGCCGCCTCCGCCATTTCATAGACAACCTCCCTGCGGGAGTCGGACCTGAGTTCCGGCAGAAAAAGCTTTGGGGATAAAAAGTCTTGCAGGCGTAGTCTTTTCTCCGGACGGAGAATAAAGCGCATGCCCGGGCCGCTGAGCATTGAGGTGACAATCGCCATTATAATCAGGGAGACAAACAGCCGCTCGCGGATAACGCCCGCTTCCAGCGCGATCATGCCGACAATAATGCCCATGGCACCCACGGAAACCATGGCAAAACCGACCGCCCAGGATTCCCGGGGCGACATTTTTCCCCACCAGGCGCCGATTTTGCCGCCGGCGAGTTTGCAGATAAAGGTAACCAGCAATATCGCCAGAACCAGCCGGAGGTCGAAGTGGGCCGCAAAATTGATCTTGAGCCCGATGCTTGCAAAAAAAACAGGGGCGAAAATAAATGAAATAAAATCGCCGATGATCACCCGGCTGCGCTCGCGCAGGTGGGGGGAATCACCGATGGCCACGCCCATGATAAAGGCACCGAGAATCGCGTGGATTCCGATCCACTCGGTAAAGGCGGCGCCTAGAAGTCCGAGGACAAGGGCAAAGCTGAGCTCGCCGGCCGGCCACCGGGTATAGGCCTGTATAAACGGCAATGTCCTGTGAATCAGCCAGCGGCCGGCTGTCAGGACTGCCGTGATAAAAGCCAGCGTCAGGATAATGGTCCGCGTGACATGAGCGCCGTTTCCGGCTCCCTCGCCCATCAGACCCAGTATCAGGGCAAAAATCACCCAGCCGACAATATCGTTGAAAATGGCCGCGCTGACGACCACCATACCCAGATCGCTGCGGTACAGATCCATGTCTATGAGGGTCTTGGCGATGATGGGCAGAGCGGAAATCGACATGGCAATGGCCAGAAACAAGGCAAATATCATGGAGTCGGCGTCCGCGTGCCTTCCCAGCGCTTCCGGCACAATCAGCGCCGCTGTCAGCACAACAAAAAACGGAACGGCAATGCTGGTCAGACCGACCTTTAAACCGGTCTTCCCCTGTTTCCAGACGGTTGACAGGTCAACTTCCATTCCGGCGACCAGCAGGAACAACCCGATGGCCAGGGTGGCAATGGTCTCTAATGCAATGGCGTTGGGCCCTTGCGGCGGGAAAATAAACTCATACAGTCCGGGGGCGATATTGCCCAGGATCGTTGGTCCCAGCAAAACACCGGCAATCAGTTCTCCCAGAATCGAGGGCTGTTGCAATCGCTGAGCGATTTCACCCAGAATACGTGCCGTGCCCAGAAGAATTGCCAGGGAGAGAAACAGCACCATAATTTGATGGGGACTGAGGGCTTCCATGTTTTACTTTCAGTCAAAAACTTGTTTGACTCAAAGAGGACGGCTTATCAATCGCATTGGCGAACGGCTTCTTTGATTCCTGGAATCAAAGGGGGAGCAACACTCAGGGTTGTGATGCCGCAATTGAGTATTTGGGGGAGGGCTTCCTCCCGGCCGGCCAATTCTCCACAGATCGACCATGGTATCTGCGGCGCCTCACTGACAGCGATTTTGAGCAGACGGAAAACAGCCTCATGGGTATCATCAAAATAACCGTCAACCGCTGCGTTCTCTCTGTCGGCGGCCAAGGTGTACTGGGTGAGATCGTTGGTGCCAAAACTCAAAAAATCCGCATGTTGACTGATTTCAGGAGCAGACAGAGCCGCCGCCGGTGTTTCAATCATAGCGCCCAGCTTTGGTATGGGGCCGGCCTTTGTCCGGGAGGCCGTCTTTACCAGAAGGTCTTTTACTCTTTGAATATCAGAAGGCAGTGTCACCATGGGCACCAGCACATCAAGGTCAAAAATCCGGGACAATTGAAGAATTACCTCCAGCTGCGTTTGCAGCAGTTCCGGGTAGTCAAGAAGAAAACGGATGCCGCGCCGGCCCAAAGAGGGGTTGGTCTCCCGCTGCCTTTTTTTAAAAGAAAAGGGTTTGTCTGCGCCGATATCCAGCAGCCGGACAGATATCGGTAATTGCCCGGCCGGTGAAAGCGTCTCCCGCGTTTCTTTAAACAGGCGGTTATAGTCCGCCGGGCTCTGACGACCCAGGTATATGTTCTCAAGCCGGTATAACCCGATGCCATCAGCACCGTTTTTTATTGCTTCTTCTAAATCCTCTTTCTGTCCCACATTGGCCAGCACGGATACTGCTTTTCCGCTCCGGGTAATTGCCGGTTCATGAGACTGCGCCCGGACCTGGGATTTGCGTCGATGTTGCTGTTGGCGCTTTTCCCGGAAAAAATTTTTTTTCTTTTTATCCGGGTTGATAATGACAATGCCTTCATCTGCATCCACCAAAGCCGGGATTCCGGATGGCACTTTATCTGTAACGCCTTGAATCCCGGAAACACAGGGAAGGCCCATTTCGCGTGCGAATAAGGCGGCGTGTGAAGCTTTGCCGCCGGTTTCAAGGACCACGGCCGATACTTTGCGGCCGGAGAGAAATATGGTATCCGAAGGCATTAAGCGGTTGGTTACCAGCACGGCGCCCTGCGGCAGATGTCCCTCCAGTTCGTGAGCGCCAACTCCGGCAAGCGCCAAAACAAGCCGTTGTGTCAGGTCATGGATATCGTCTGCCTTCTCGCTGGCTATCTCTGCCTCCATTGCGCTGAAACGCCGTTCCCAGCGACCGAATACCATGATAATAGCACTACCGGCGCTAACCTGTTCTTCCCTGATTTTTTTTTTTACCTCCGACTTCAGGATATCATCGTTGACCATTGCCATATGCGCCTGGAAAATAGCCGAAAAGTCCTCATCGATTTCTTCGGCTACCTGCTCGGCAACATTCCTGAGATCCCGCAGCACCTCCGCAAGGGCTAATTCAAAGCGCCTTATCTCGGCTTCAACCTCGGACACTTCTATATCCTGAAAGCCATTAAAACGCCACAGGTTTTTTCTATAAATGAAGGTCTTACCCTGCCCCAGCCCGGGAGAAATCGGCTTGCCGGAAAATTTCCTGCTTATGTCCTCCTCGCGCATCTATAAACTCTCTCCATACAGCAGGTGGCGCCGGCCAGAGGAAAGACTGTCTCTGGCCGGCGCTTTGTTTAAGGAAAAAATATCCAACTTGCTTTGAAAAACTGAAAAACAAATTAAATCAATAGATCCGGGAAAGCAGTTCTTTGTCTTTTTGAGCATGATAGGCAATGCCGCGGTAGGTTTTTTCATCAATGCCCTGGTCTTCAATGGTTTCAACCATCTTCTTGACAGCCTCTTTTCTCAAGTCGTTGTAATCAGCATCCTCGGTGCCGGTAATCTTTTCGGCATAATCATCCCGGATCTCCTGAATTTCTTTGGCCGCCGCAACAAAGGCTTTAATGTCTTCGTTTTTTATCTCTTCGGCGGACATTTCCGTGTTTTTGTCAGCTTCATTTTCATAAACATCATCAGGGTTGTTGCCGGCAAGGGCCGGTCCAAACCCGCCCACAAGAAACATAACAACAAAAACAAGCATAATTGTTAATGATTTGCATCGTTCCATGGTTTACCTCCTTGGTTTTTTGTTTACATGAAAAGACGAACCCAATCCATACACGGCTGAAACCTTTTCAGATTGTGTGGATTGTGTACTAAGCCATTGCAAACATTATGCCGGCAGTCGTATCCGCTGCAGTCCTTGGTCATGGTTCCTGATTTTCCGGCCGGCAACCCAGGCGAAGTCCGCCATACAGATAGTTTCAAAACGTCCTGGCTTTTTATGATAAGAAGGTCGCTCGGGATTTTTACGAGTTGCTTTGAACACAACCGCAAGTCTCAGGAGGGAGAAATTAAAAAAACTCTTGAAATATACGGGGTTTGGTTGGGTATGTGACAAAAAAGCACATGTGTCATTAATTAAAAAATTTTCCTTGGTAAGCTTTTTTTATTTTAAAGCATAAGGACACCCCCATACTTATCTCCTGGTCGGGACTTGCGGCCCCCTGGCCGTGATCGGCTATCCCGGTGAGGACCCCGATGGCCAAAGTCAAAGGAAGTATGTTCGTCATCAAGGTGCTTGATGTGGATCCGTATTTTGAGGCCTGGTACCGGGTATGCCAGGCCATCATTTTAACAGCATTTTATAAATCAGTTGATGGACCCGTTTGCCATAGGGCGGGTAAATCAGCTTGCCGGTGTTGAACTTCGGTTTAAACAGCACCCCTTTTTCTTTTGAGAACGCCAGAAACCCGGCCCGGCCGTGATAGTGGCCCATGCCGGACTGACCGATGCCGCCGAAGGGGATGGTGTCCTGCGGCACGTGAACGATGGTGTCATTGATCAGCACACCGCCGGAATGGGTGTTGTTGATGATATATTCCGCGTTTTGGCGGTTATAATCAAAATAGTACAGGGCCAGGGGGCGGGGGCGATGGTTGATATAGGCCACCGCCTCTGTGATCTGCCGGTAGGGAATGATCGGCAGAATCGGTCCGAAGATTTCTTTTTTCAGCACGGCCATCTCGTCGGTGGCCTTCAGAATAATGTGCAGCGGTAATTTCCGGGTGCCGCTGAAGTCCTCCCCGTCCGGGTTGATGACGATGATCTCAGCCCCCTTTTCCCGGGCGTCCTGCAGCAGCCCCTGCAGATGTTCGTATTGCTGATCATTTTCAACCCCCGTAAAATCCGGGTTGTGTTTCAAGGAAGGATACATCCCGGCCACAGCCTGACGTACGGCATCAATAAAAGGACCCACCCGGCTTTCCGGACAAAGCACGTAATCGGGGGCCACGCAGGTCTGACCGGCATTGAGCATTTTACCCCAGGCAATGCGCCGGGCCGCGTCTTTTATCGGCACCTCGGCACTGACTATGGCCGGTGATTTCCCGCCCAGTTCCAGGGTTACCGGCGTCAGGTTGTCGGCCGCGGCCCGCATGACCTGTTTACCGGCCCTGGTGGAACCGGTAAAGACAAGATGGTCCCAGGGGATGGCGGTAAAGTCCCGACCGGAGACCTCCTGGCCGGTCAACAGGGCCACCTGGTCTTCGGTGAAGGTGTCGCCGATGAGCTGTTTGAGCACTTCGGCTGTCCGGGGAACTTCCCGGCTCACCCGCAGGATGACCCGGTTACCCGCGGCCAGAACGCTCACCAGGGGGCCGCCGACGGAAAGATAGACCGGGTAGTTCCAGGGAGAAATGATACCGACCACGCCCAGGGGCTGATAATAGACTTTGGCCGCAGCCGGCAGGTACAGCATGCCGGGCAGGTGCCGGGACGGTTTCATCCATTTTTTGATATGGCGGACGTTGTGCTTGATGCCTTCAATCGCGGCCACTACTTCCGCCAGCCAGGTTTCATCGTGGCTGCGGGCGCCGAAATCGGCATTGACGGCCGCGGCCAGCTTGTCTTTGTATTGAACCAGGCTTTTTTTCAGGCGCTGGAGGTGGGCGATGCGCTCGCCGGCGGCCGGCAGCGGGTTGTTCAGGCAGGCCGTTTTCTGCAGGATAAAAAGCCGGTCCAGCTCGGTAGGCGCGTCCTGATCTTCCGCAGAAACATCCTGTTTCGAAGCGTTCATGGCTTGTGGCATGGCGGTTCCTCCTTATCAGAAGATTCAATTCAAGTGTGTGTGAACGCACACTCTCGTTATGACATATTTGGCATAACGAATCACGCATTTTTTTTTTGAACAACACAGGCACCAAAATTTTCAACGGACGGTCCGCCCAAGCAGTTCACAAGTTGATTGGCGCGCGGCTGCCGGGGTTACTCCTGGCCCCAATCCGTAATCGAGGCCCAGTCGGTGATTTTTTTTGATTTGCCGCCAGCCAGGCACTGCTGCAGAAAAATCTCCCGGGTACCCAGGCGGCACATGGGATCGTCGGGATCATAGGGGGCGTATGTAAAGGCTTTGGTATAGGCCTGGTAGTTTTCAGCGTTGATCCCCTCCAGGGCCTTGACCAGCCCTTCCCGGGTGGGATCGGGGCCGCAGCGCTGCAGACCTTCCACCAGCAGGTCACCCACCGCGAACCCCAGCAAATAGGCGGTGCTGAAGGGTTCCTCCGGATCCAGCCGGTCGTGGGCCCGGCGAATATCGTCCAGCCTGGCCTGGTCGTCCGTCCGGAAATGCGGCGTGATCAGTCCTTCCACCAGCCCCTGGCTCAATTCATAAAACACGGAAAACATGGACAGGGTGCTGGAGCCCAGCCATTGGGGTTCATAATTCATCTTTTCCGCCACTTTCATCAGGTGCAGGGCGGTGAAGGGGCTGATCCAGATGAGCACGGTATCCGCCCGGGCCTGATAGAGACGGGCCACGGCGTCGGCCATATCCACGCTTTGCGGATTGATGGGGACTTCGGCCACCAGCGACAGGTCATGCCGCTGCAGCGCTTGCCGGGCACCTGCCAGGCCGTCATGCCCGTAACTGTCAGCCTGGTACACAATGGCCACCCGTTTTTTGCCCAATTCCTTGACGGCATAATCAAACAGCAGGTCGATTTCAAAGGTATAGGGCGGGTAGATGGAAAACAGGTACTCTTCGGGCGGATCAAACATGGCCCGGGACCCGGTAAACGGGCCCACCCAGGGAATAGCGCGATTCATCAGGTAGTCTTTGACCGCCAGGGCGTTGGCGGTGCCGATGGTGCCGACCCAGGCAAACATGCCCACCCCTTCCTGCAATCGCTTGACGTCGGCCTTGGTGCGGGCCGGGTTGTAGGCGTCGTCATGCACGTGATGCGAGATTCGGCGGCCATGAACACCCCCTTTTTCATTTTCCATGGCGATCCGCAGGGCCACTCCCTTGACCGAACCGCCCCACAGCTTGGCCGGGCCGGTCAAGGGACCGGTCTGCCCGATGTGAATGACCCGGTCGGTCACACCCTCTTCCGCCGTAACCGACACGGCCCCGAGGGAAAAAAACAGCGCTGCCACACTGATACCGGAAAAAATTTGTTTCCACATGATCTCCTCCTATGTTGAGAGACTGGCTCTTGTGCTGTTCTGAAGATGTTACGCGATGATTCGGAACGCCTGTCCTGAAAATATTTTCTTCCTCTCAACAACCTGATGCATTATGGAAACTGGACGCCACCGGACGAGGATCATCTAAACGGGAAGGTCACTGTTTCAGGAAGGATGCGAATTCTCTTTGGAGATACATAAAACATCGGTTATTTTTTTAATTATACCATGAAAAATATCCGATGTTCAAACAATTCCGCACCATCGCGGCACAATTTTATTATTTCACAAGACGACTGCCGCGTCCGTCTGGTTCGCTCTGCCGGTCAATACCGCCGGTCCACCGGGCTCGGCCGCCCTGATGACCGCCCCCGATGCCGCCGGCGCGGTGGAGAGAGCCCTTGTTTGAAGGGTGGTTTACGGCGGTGGGGGGCAGTTGGCCCGCTCGGTCGGATCTTCGTGCCCTTAAAAGTCGGCCAGGGTGCGTTGAGCTGGTCGGCCAGGCCGGACAGGGCCTCGGCGCGGACCGGAAGGGGGCGCAGCGCCTTACCCTTCGCCCTTGTGCAGGCGTTCCAGGTAGGCCTCCCATTCCACCGGCAGGCGCTGTTTTTTTTCGGTGTTGCAGGTTTTGCAGGCCGGCACCACGTTGCCCTTGGTGGTCTTGCCCCCCCGGGCCAGGGGCACCACGTGGTCCATGGTCAGCTCGGCCGGGGGAAATTCCCGGCCGCAGTAGTAGCAGCGGCCGCGGCTGAGCCGGCGCTTCCACCACTGGGTCTGGCGCAGCTCCCGGGCCTTGTTCTTCTCCCGCCGGATATCGGCCGGGTCGACTAGGCCGCCCCAGGGCGCCTCCGGATCTATGGGCGAACCCGGTGGTCGTTTACCCATTTTTCAATCTCCCGGGTGATAAGGCGGTAATACTGTTCCGAGCCGCCCAGGCCGCGCCGGCCGAAATAGTAGTTGATTTCCAGCAGCAGGGCCGGGCTGGCCGGCCGCATGCCGGCAAAGAGCAGGTCGAATCCGGCCAGGTTGATGCCGGTCTGCCGGCAGAACCGCCGGACGGCCGCGATCCCCCGCTGCCGCAGTTCCGGATGGGCGGTCCGGTCGATATCGGCGCCGTCGGCCAGGTTGACGGCGAACGTTTCCGGATCGGATCTTTTTTTCCAATAGGCCACCACCGTGGTGTAAATGACGCAGACCCGCAGCACCCAGCCCCCGGTTTCAATATATTCCTGGAGCAGAAAGCCGCGCTGGCCGGTGGCTTCGAACCGGGCCGCGCGGTTCAGCAGGCGCTCCAGCTCCGCCCGGTCGTTCACCCGGAACACCCCCCGGCCTTCGTCGCTTCCGTTGAATTTAAATACCAGGGGGAAGGAAAGCCGCCCAGCGGCCACCGGATCGGGCGGCTGCCGGTAAAAGGCGGCCGTGTCCGGGTAGAGGAAGCTTTCGGGATGAGGGGTGCCGGTTTCCCGGAACAGCCGGACCTGGCCGGTCTTGCCGGGGTATTCAAAACGGGTGCGCAGGTCGGGGAAAGCGGCCGGGCCGTGATCCCGGACGGCCTGGTAGAGGTCCTCCCGGCAGGCCTGGGGCAGGATGACCAGGGTGCTGCTGTCAATAGCGGCGATGTCTGCCTCGGTCAGGGCACGGCCGCCGGGATTGATGTACCTGTCACCGGAATAGCAGGGGTGAAAAGAGAGGATCATTCGTAACCGAACTCCGTCAGCATGCTGGTGTCGGACCGCCATTTTTTCTGCACCCGCACGAACAACTCCAGAAAGACCCGGGCCCCGGTCAGGCGCTGGATGTCCTGCCGGCTTTTTTCGCCGATGGTTTTCAGCATGCGCCCCTGTTTGCCGATGATGATGCCCTTCTGGGAATTTTTTTCCACGTGAATGGTGGCCTGGATATGGAGGACCGCGCCGTCTTTTTTCTCGGCAAAGGTGTCGATATGCACGGCCGTGGCATAGGGAACTTCCTGGCCGGTCAGGCGGAAGACCTTTTCCCGGATCATTTCCGCGGCCAGAAACCGCATCGAAACATCGGTCAGCATGTCATCGGGAAAAAGCGGCGGGCCGGCCGGCAGCAGCCGCTGCAGGACACCGGCCAGGATGTCGGTCTGCTCCCCGGTTCTGGCGGAAATGGGAATAATTTCCGCAAAGGAATAAATCTTCTGCCAGCGGGCGATCAGGTCCAGCAGGGCCGGTTTTTTGACCAGGTCGATCTTGTTCAAGGCCAGCACCACCGGCTTGTCCAGCTGGTGGATCTGTTCCAGGGTCAGTTCCTCGCCGTCGGGGTGGGGCGGCCGGGCGGCGTCGATCAGCAGCAGGATGACGTCCACGTCGGCCAGGGCCGACACGGCCGCGCGCACGATGCGGGTGTTGAGTTCGCCTTTGGCCCGGAAAATGCCGGGGGTGTCCATCAGTACCAGCTGGGCATCGGGGCGGTTGACAATGCCCAGGATGCGGTTGCGGGTGGTCTGGGGCTTGCGGGAGGTGATGGAGATCTTTTCCCCGGTCAGCAGGTTGGTCAGGGTGGACTTGCCGGCGTTGGGCGGGCCGCACACGGCCACGAAACCGGCCCGGAAATCTTGCGGCAGGGCGGGGTTACTCATCTTTTTCCTCCAGCCCGGCCAGCTGACGGATCTGGTCCAGCACGGTTTCTCGTCCCAGCCTTGTTTTGGCGGAAAAAAGCACCAGCAGTTCCGGGGCCACGCCCAGGCTTTCGGCAATGGCCTGCCGTTGTTTCTGCTGGGCGGTTTTTTTTAATTTATCGGCCTTGGTCAGCACGATCAGCAGGGGGATCTGGTAATGGGTCAGCCAGTCCCGGATCTGGAGCTCTTCGTCCCGGGGCGTGCGGCGCAGGTCGATCAGCAGGATGACCCCTTTTAACGATTGGCGGCCGGCCAGGTAAGTCTCCACCATGGGGCCCCATTTTTTGCGCTCCTGCTGGGAAACCTTGGCGTAGCCGTAGCCGGGCAGGTCCACCAGCAGCAGGTTTCCGTTGACCGAAAAAAAATTGATCAGGCGGGTCTTGCCCGGGGTGGCGCTGGTTTTAACCAGGTTTTTGCGGTTGACCAGGCAGTTGATCAGGCTGGACTTGCCCACGTTGGAGCGGCCGGCAAAGGCGATCTCCGGCAGGCCGCCGTCCGGATACTGGGACGGCTCCACGGCGCTGGTGACAAAGTCCGCTGATTTGATGTGCAGGGTCATGAATCGTCCTTTTTCTTTGGCACGACGGTCTGGTCAAGCGCTGCCGGCCGGGCGCCTCTGGTTTGCCCTGCCTCCCGCAGTCCCGGCATAACCCGTCATAACCACCGGGGTCAGATGACCTTGTTCAGCGGATATTCGATAATGCCCTCGGCGCCGGCGGCCAGCAGGTGGGGAATGAGGTCGCGCACGGCGTTGGCATCCACCACCGTCTCCACGGCAAACCAGTCGGACTGGTACAGGTGGGACACGGTCGGCGCGTTCAGGCTGGGCAGCAGCGCCATGATTTTTTCCAGGTTGGCCGCGGCCACGTTCATTTTCAAACCGACCAGTTGTTCGCCGCGCAGCGCCCCTTTCAGCAGCAGGGAAATCTGCTCCATCTTGGCCCGCTTGTCCGGGTTCTGCCAGGCGGCGTGGTTGGCGATGAGCTGGGTGTGGGTCTGCATCAGGTCGTGAATGACCCGCAGCCGGTGCGCCCGGATGGTGCTCTCCGTCTCGGTTATCTCCACGATGGCGTCGGCCAGCCCGGCCACTACCTTGGCCTCGGTGGCGCCCCAGGAGAACTCCACGTTGACGTTGATGCCCTGTTCCTGGAAGAATTTTTTTGTGAATTTAACCAGTTCGGTGGAGATGGTCTTGCCTTCCAGGTCGGCCAGTGTTTCAATGGGCGAATTGTCGGCCACCGCCAGCACCCAGCGGGCCGGGCGGGCGCTGACCTTGGAATAGACCAGGTCGGAAACGACGTGCACATCGGAGTCGTTTTCCGCGGTCCAGTCCAGGCCGGTCAGACCGGCGTCCAGGGTGCCGTGTTCCACGTTGATGGACATCTCCTGGGCCCGGCACAGGGAACACTCGATGGATTCGTCATTGATTTCGGGAAAATAGCTGCGGCCGTTGATGTTGATCTTCCAGCCGGAGCGCTTGAACAGTTCGATGGTGGCGTCCTGGAGGCTGCCCTTGGGAATGCCGAATTTCAGTGGCTGACTCATTTTTTATATACCTCCGCCGGGTCAAAAACGCGTTTCTGGGTGATGACGGCCGACCCGTCTTCTTCGATTCGGGTGTAAAAACAACTCTTATACCCCTTGTGACAGGCGGCCCCGCCGAGCTGGTCCACCTTGACCAGGACGGTGTCCCGGTCGCAGTCTACCCGGATCTCCCGGACCACCTGGACATGCCCCGAGGATTCGCCCTTGACCCAGAGCTTGTCCCGGGACCGGCTGTAATAAGTGGCCTTGCCGGATTGCAGGGTGGCCTCCCAGGCCTCCTTATTCATATACGCCAGCATGAGTACTTCGCCGCTGGCGTAATCCTGGGCGATGGCGGGAATCAAGCCGCCGGTTTTTTCAAAATCCAGATCTGTCATGATACTCCTTCATAATACTCCTTGTAGGCTTTCCCGTTTGTTCGCGGTTGCCTTGTTACTACCGCTAACGCCTTTGATTGTCAACAGGATATCCGTTTTTGAGGTTGTCTTCAAAATCGTTTGAAAAATATCGGCCGCAATGGGCTTGTCGGTTCACTGGTTACCTTTTTTGAAAACTCAATAAATATAATTTTTAGCCCGGATATTTCACGAGTCGATTTGAGCGCAGCTGCAAGGCGGCCGATATGAAGCTGTAGTAATCTACCGCGAATATCGGCCAACGCCGCAGATGCGCTCAAGGTGACTCGCCCGAAGGGTGAAATTTTTTGATGTAAAAATGCTTGTATTCCGCAAATCCAAAATGACAATTTGTAATTTTGGAATGACGGCTAAATGCAATATAAGTATATGAAATAATAAAATAAAGTAACAGGTTTCAAAAAATTTCATGAAACATCCGGTTTAGCTATCTTATCCCAGAGTATGATTGTTTTGCTTCCTCCACATGGGAGGTGAATACGTTTTTTATGCTCTGCCGTAAGATCCGGCAGACCGGGGGTGATCTGTTTTTTTATTTGACAGGGTCGGCAGGATTGCATATACCGTTATGACATATTTGTCTTAACGAAAAAAATGAAAGGGAGGATTTGTCCATGACAGGGGGTGTACTCACGATCAACGGCAGAGAATTTTCTTTTACCAGCGGGCAGACCATACTGGAAGCGGCGGCGGAAAACGGCATCTTTATTCCCACCCTTTGTTATCTGGCGGGCACCACCCCGACCGGCCGGTGCGGCATCTGCGTGGTGGAGATCGCGGGCGAAGCGGAATTGCGCACGGCCTGCACCACCCCGGCGGCCGCGGGAATGGAAGTCTGGACCGAGTCCCCCCGGGTGGTGTCCGCCCGCAAAGCGACCCTGGCCGGGTTTCTGGCTTCGGGCAATCACAACTGCGCCATCGGCGCCGACCGCCAGGAGTCCTGGACCGCCGTTCAGCTGCGGGCCCGGGCGACGGCGGAGGACCGAGGGAAGAACGTAAGGATGGTCCCGGGTGTCCCGTGGTAGTCGCCGTAGTAGAAGTGGT
>CAYTQK010000070.1:0-13225 GCA_964439745.1 uncultured Desulfobacterales bacterium | reverse complement strand
GGTGTGGTTGGCCACGGAGGTGAGAAGGCCGAAGAGCCTGGGATAGAACGGTGGCGGGCCGACCAGGCTGGACAGCGAGGGTTCGTGTTGGCCCAGGCAGTCGGCCAGGCAGAGTGTGCACAGGCTGGATTCGGCCGGGTTGCCACGGTTGGTCGTCCCCAGGGCGTCGTTGTTTTTTGAAAATCTCATTGGTTTTCCTCCATTTCTGCTGTTTGTGCGTCATTGTTATCGGCATGGCCCGGCCCTTTTCCCGGTCCGCGGGCCCTGGCCGATCGGAACGCGATCTGTATTTTTCGCAAAAAAAAAACGCCTGCTTTCCGATCATGCCATCGGATAAAACAGACGTCTTTGTCTTCAGTGGTGCCGGCCTTCACACGCCGTTGTGCGAAGGCATATTAAGTCTTTCTTACATTATCATAATACAAATAAGATAAACTTAGGGCAAAGTCAAGGAAAAAAGAGCGCCGCCGGCCCGGCGGTTTGTCCGGCCCGGCTGCCTGTGGTATGATAATGAAGCGGTCGGTCACGGATATGCTGCCGTTGAACCTGAAGCCAGCGAGCCTGTGGATCATGAAAAAAAATATTGTTAGCTCCGGGATTGCCGACGTGGACCAGCTGCTCGGCGGCGGGATCGGCAGCGGCGACAATGTCATCTGGTATGATGACGCCGGCCTCCTGGCGCCGGTCTTCTGCCACAACCTCATCCGGGCCTCCGGCGCCGAAAACAAATCTTTGATCTACGTCAGTTTCGACCGCAGCCCCAAGATCCTGCTGCAAAACCTGGGGCCCCTGGCCGACGCTCCCCGGCTGACCATCCTGGACTGTTTTTCCCACGGCAAGGGCAAGTCCTCGGAGATTTTCCTGGATTTTTATAAACACATGGCATCCAGGCGATCCTGCCGGATTGTCTGCCTGGACACCCCCGGCGATGCCGAGCAGGTGGCCCGCACCATTTACGAACTGCACCGGTCCCTGGCCGGGGATGTCCGCTTCATCTTTGACAGTCTCACCGGCATGCAGGAGTTGTGGGGCGGGGAGGACGATATCCTTACGTTTTACGCCAGCGCCTGTCCCCGTCTGTATGAGCTGAACACCATCGCCTACTGGATCGTGGAAAAGGCGGCCCATTCGGATCGTTTGAAAGCCCATTTGAACAAAATCACCCAGGTGGCCCTGGAGTTGTCCCTGAAACGGGGCAAGACCTACCTGACCGTGCTGAAAGCGGAAAAACAGGGGCTGGATATTGTCAACCAGACGGCCGTGTACTGGAGCGATGATCAGCAGGTGAGTTTTGACCCGGGCAAGCTCAAGGGCGGCCGCCACGACCTGGGCAGCCGGCTGAAAACCCTGCGGCTGGGGCGGGGCCTGTCCCAGAACGAACTGGCCCGCCAGCTGGGGGTGACCGCCAGCAACATCTCCCAGGTGGAGAACAACCAGGTCTATCCCTCCCTGCCGGCCCTGTTGAAACTCACCGAGATTTTTTCCGTGGATATCGGTTATTTTTTCCCCGAAAAAAAAGCGGATAAACCGGCGGTGGTCTTTTCCCCGGCCGAAGCCGCTGCCGTCACTCCCGCGCGTCTGCCCAAAGAGCAGGTGACGATCCGGCAGTTCGTTCCGGATGAGAAGCATCCCCGCCAGGTACCCTGCCTGGTGGAGGTGGCCGCCGGCGCCAAGCTGGCCGGCCATTTTTTTAACCACAAGGGGCCCGAACTGGGCTACCTCATTGCCGGGGAACTGCGCCTGTCCCTGGACGGCCGGCGCCCGCAGCGGGTGCCGGCGGGGGACCTTATCTTCCTGACCAGCGACATGCCGACCGGTTGGGAGAATCCGGGAAAAGAGCCGGCGCACATGCTGTGGATCCGGATTTTTCCGGAAAGATGACAGGCCGGGGTCTGGACGGCAGTGGCCCGGGCGAGACGGCCGGAACGAGGATCAGTACAGCCCCTCGGACAACAGGACCGCCTCGGCCACTTCCCGCAAGGGCTTGCGGGAATCCATGCTGCGTTTCTGAATCAGGCGGAAGGCCTCGTCTACCGGAATCTGCCGCTGGCGCACCAGCACTTCCTTGGCCCGTTCCACCAGCTTGCGGGTTTCCAGTTCTTCCCGAATGACCTTGGCGTCCATGGCCAGCTGGGTGTTGTGAATGGCCACGGCGGCCTGGCTGGCCACGGCCGTGATGAGATGGACTTCGGTTTCCGAAAAGTCATGCGGTTCGGCCGTGAAGCAGTTAAGCACGCCGATGACATCGTTGTTCTTGATCTGCATGGGAATGCCGACCATGGAGACCAGGCCCAGCTTTTCGGCCATGGCTTTTTCATGAAAGCGTTGATCCTGCAGCACATCCGGGATAATGATGGGTGTTTTGTGGGTGGCCACGTACCCGACCACGCCCTGGGTCATGTTCAGGGTGCGGTCCTTGACGTATTCCGGTTCGATGGACTGGGTGGCCATCAGCCGGATCTGCTTGTGTCCGTCTTTTTCTTCAATCATCCACAAGGAACAGATTTCCACCCCGGTCACCTTGGCGGTGACCATGACGATCAGCTTGAGGATGTCTTCCAGGTATTGTTCGGAGGCCACGGCCCGGCTGATTTTGGCCAGGGCCTCGACATATTTGTCCGTATCCGGAGGGCTCATGGGAGGAGACATGCTTCGTTTCGCCGAATAAAATTCCTTGTTTAAATTTTACCCAATGCTGGCATGATAATGAACGCTCCGGGAAAAGTCAACCGGGGCCGGTTCGACAGCGACTGGCTGCCATGAATAACCACTTGTTTTTTCATGTCTTCCGTTATATGATAAAAAAACCGGAACAGCGGCAAAGACAAATCACCGCCCGGAACCGAAAGAGACGATCTATATGAGAGAGACCCACCCTCCGATAGTGCTGCCGGCAGCGCTGTCACCCGGAGATACCATCGGCATTGCCGCGCCGGCCGGCGCCTTTGACGCGGAGCGCTTTCGCCGGGGCGTGGCCATGCTGGAACAGATGGGTTTTCTCGTGCAGGTCCCGCCGGGGGTTTATGAAAAACACCGCTACCTGGCCGGATCTGACGAACACCGGGCCGAAGGCCTGCACGCGCTTTTCCGGGACCCCGCGGTAAAGGCGGTCTTTTGCGCCCGCGGCGGATTCGGTTCGGCACGTATCCTGCCGCTGCTGGATTTTGAACTGATCGGCCGCAATCCCAAAATCCTGGCCGGTTTCAGCGACGTGACCGTGCTGCTGTCGACGGTGTCAGCCAGGACCGGGCTGGTGACTTTCCACGCGCCGGTTATTACCGCCCTGGCCGACGCCGGTCCCACCACCCGGGAAGCCATGATAACGGCCCTGGCCGCGGAAGCGGTCATCGAGTATCGTTCCACGCAGGCAGCGGTGGTGCCGGGCACGGCCCGGGGGGTCGTCTGCGGCGGTAACCTGGCTTCGCTCTGCCATCTTATCGGCACCCTCTACCAGTTCGACTGCACCGGGACACTTCTGTTCCTGGAAGATGTCAACGAGCCGGCTTACCGCATCGACCGCATGTTTACCCAGATGAGCCAGGCCGGTGTCCTTACCGGCGCGGCCGGGATCCTGCTGGGCCGGTTTGACAATTGCGGCGATGAGCGGATCATCCGGGAAATCGTCCGGGAGCATGTTGATGAAAGCATTCCCATCCTGGCCGGGCTGGCCGTAGGGCACGGCGGCCGCAACCTGACCCTGCCGCTGGGGCTGCCGGCCTCCATGGACGCGGCTGCCGGAATGCTTCGCTATGAGGGGCCCGCCGTGCGCGGCGGCCGGGGGCAGGTGTCGTGAAAGAAGCGCGCCGGCTGATGGCAGAAGCCCTTGCCCGGGGTGTCTTCCCGGGGGCGGTCTTGTATGTGCAGGCCGATGGTGCTATCTGCCTGTTCGAGGCCTGGGGGCAGGCAGATATCTTTTCCCATACCCCCATGACCCGGGAAACGGTCTTCGATCTGGCTTCCCTGACCAAACCGCTGGCCACGGCCCCGGCCGTACTGAAGCTGGTCCAGGAGGGGCGGCTGGGCGTGGACGACCGCATCGGGGATATTCTGGCGGACTTCCGCGGCACGGATAAGCATTCCATTACCCTGGCCGATCTGCTCAGTCATTGCTCCGGTCTGCCGGACCACCGGGAGTATTTCCGAAAACTGGCCCGGCTGCCCGTCGAAGAACGGCGGCCGGCCCTGACCCGGATGCTGGCGGCCGAGCCCCTGGTTTACCGGCCGGGAGAACAAACCGTTTACAGCGACCTGGGTTACATGGTCCTGCGCCTGGTGGTGGAAAGGATCAGCGGCCGGCGCCTGGACCGGTTCGTGCGCGCGGCTGTCCATTCCCCGCTGGGGGTGGAAGGACTGTTTTTCGTCGACCGCTTCGCGGACCGCCCTTTGTCTTTTTCCCCGCCGCCGGCTTTTGCCGCCACCGAGCGATGTCCCCGCCGTGGCTTCCTGCTCAAAGGCCTGGTGCATGATGACAACGCCTATGAAATCGGCGGCATTGACGGGCAGGCCGGTCTGTTCGGTTCGGCCGCGGCCGTGGCCGGACTGCTGCAAATTCTGCTGGACATCTATCAGGGAAAAAAAGCGGGCGAAGTCCTGGCCCCGGACACGGTGCGGCAGCTGCTGATTCCCCGCCGGCCGGGCCGGCGGCCGTTCGGGTTTGACGTGCCGGAGACCGCCGGATCCAGCAGCGGCACCCTTTTTTCGGAATTGTCTGCCGGTCACCTGGGTTTTACCGGGACATCCGTGTGGATGGACATTTCGCGGCGGATCCTGGTGCTGTTATTGACCAACCGGGTGCACCCGGACCGGGCCAACGGGGCCATCCGGACATTTCGGCCCGAGCTCCACCAGGCGGTGATGAGCGTCCTGCTGGACAAGGGGGATGCCGCCGGCGCCGGAAACCCGGTCCGGGCAGGGTAAAGAATCTGTTTTTTTTAAAAAAAAAGACTGTTTTTCCTTGAGTGGGGGCTGCATTCCTGATAAAAAAGGAGGATTGATTGCAGCACATGAATTACAAACGTATTTTCGGGGGCTGGAAAGGCGAAAATGAATCTCGTATCTGATTTTCTGCTGGGCATGTTCTCCAGTGATCTGGCCATTGATCTGGGAACGGCCAATACGCTGGTTTTTGTAAAGGGCAAGGGCATCGTCCTGAGTGAACCGTCGGTGGTAGCCGTGCGGACGGACAACCGCGTCAAGAATCGCGTGCTGGCGGTGGGCGAAGAGGCCAAGCGCATGCTGGGCCGGACCCCGGGCAGCATCGTCGCTATCCGGCCCATGCGGGACGGAGTCATCGCGGATTTCGAAGTCACCGAGGCCATGCTGCGCTATTTCATATTAAAGGCCCATAACCGCCGCCGGCTGGTGCGTCCCCGCATCATTATTGCCGTGCCTTCGGGCATTACCGAGGTGGAAAAGCGGGCGGTCCGTGAGTCGGCCGAAAGAGCCGGCGCCCGGGAAGTGATTCTGCTGGAGGAACCCATGGCGGCCGCCATCGGGGCCGGACTGCCCATTACCGAACCGACCTGTAACATGGTGGTGGATATCGGCGGCGGCACCACCGAAGTGGCCGTCATCTCCCTGGCCGGAATCGTCTACAGCCGGTCCCTGCGCATCGCCGGGGACAAGATGGACACGGCCATTGCCCAGTATATCAAGCGCAAATACAACCTGCTGGTGGGCGAGCGCACGGCGGAACTGATCAAGACGACCATCGGCAACGCCTACCCGGATGAAAAAAATCTGGAAACCATCGAGGTCAAGGGGCGGGACCTGGTTTCGGGGATTCCCAAGATCCTGGCCATTGATTCCGAAGAGATCCGCATGGCCATTTCCGAACAGATCGACGCCATCGTGGAAACGGTCAAGATCGCCCTGGAACAGACGCCGCCGGAACTGGCGGCCGATATTGTCGACCGGGGCATCGTTCTTACCGGCGGGGGCGCCCTGTTGAAAAATCTGGATTGTCTGCTGCGGGAACAGAGCGGCCTGCCCATTACTATTGCCGAGGATCCGCTTACCACGGTGGCCGTGGGGACGGGCAAGGCCCTGGATAACATCGAGATATTAAAGCAGATCATGCTTTAGCCCGGTGGCATATCCGGGCTGGTCCGGATATTTGTGCACCTGCGGTCCGGCCATGGCGGAGGGCGGCCGCGGTCGAAACAACCCGGGAAGCACCGGCCGGGCCGGTTTGGTTGCCCTGGCTCCGTCCTTGCCGGCAAGAGGCCGGCGATGTATTATTTCTTAAAGCAAGTCCATGTCTTTAAAACGGCTGTTGATTATATCCGGTATCGTCGGCGGCGTACTCATCGCCAGCCTGGTCTTTCTCTTCGCTACCAGTCAACGGAGCACGTATCCTCTCAGCGGCGCCCCCGGGTTGTTGGTGGTGGCGCCGGTGCAGGATGCCTGCGTCAGCACCGCCCGGTTCGTCAGAGATGTTTGGAAGCACTACTTTTACCTGGTCAATGCCACCCACCGCAATGAAGTGTTGCAAAAGCGGCTGGCGCGGCTGGAAGCCGAGAACGCGACCTACGAGGAAGTCGCCCTGGCCAATCAGCGTCTGCGGCGGCTTCTGGAATTTCACGGGCAGATCGGTTATGACACGTTTGCAGCCGAGGTAGTGGCCCGGGATCCTTCCGGATGGTTTAAAACGGTGGTGATCGACAAGGGGCGTGACGATGGTGTCCGCCGCAACCTGCCGGTAGTGGTCTCCGAGGGTATCGTGGGGCAGGTGATCGATGTCGCCCCGGCCTATTCCAAGGTCCTGTTGATCATCGACCAGAACAGTGCCGTCGATGCCCTGTGCCAGCGCACCCGGGCCCGGGGCGTGGTTACGGGCGGAACCCATAACCGCTGCGATTTTAAATACGTCCTGCGCAAGGAGGACGTTCAGCTGGGCGACCTGGTGGTTTCTTCCGGCCTGGACGGGGTCTATCCCAAGGGTCTGCGGATCGGGCGCGTGTCCGGGCTGGTCAAGTTGAATGCCGGTGTTTTTCAGACCGTCGAAGTGGATCCGCTGGTGAATTTCGATAAACTGGAGGAGGTGCTGGTGGTGCTGACGCCTCCGGGGTTCAATCTGCCGGGAAAAAATGAGGAGGCGGCCAAGTAAAAAGGTTCATGTCGTCCCTGCGCTGCCTTTCGTGGAAAGACAGCAGGGGGGCGGACTGAATACCTTTCCCGGTATCCGGCGTATTCGGAACCGGGGCGGCGGCCTTTTTGGCGAAGCCGTCCCAAACTTGACTTTTTACGAGACCTCATGATTTATCTGGTGCATATCCTCATCTGCCTGATCCTGGTGGTGGTGCAAACCACGGTGATTCCAGTTTTGCTGCCGCCGCCGTTGATGTATGACCTGCTGATTCCCTTTGTGGTGTACCTGGGCTTGAATGAACCCCCCGGCCGGGCCGTCATTCCGCTGCTGGCGGCGTCTTTGATGATGGATACGGTCAGCGGCGGCGCCCTGGGGATGTATACCCTGGCTTATCTCTGGCTGTACGCCCTCATCCGCCTGGTCATCAATCTGATTCAGCGGGACAGCCGCATGGTTTTTGTGCTGGCCATCATGGTTGGGGTTGCCCTGGAGCATGCTGTCTTCCGGTTGACCGGATATTTTTCCGGCAACATGATCCCCTTCGGCGGCCATTCCCTGGGCAGCTTTGTCGGGCGAATGATCACGGCCGGTCTGACCGGTCCCATAGTGATGCGGCTTTTTACCTTGACAGCGGCAAAAATGAAGGTCCGTATGCGTTCCCTTTCCTGACTAGGGGGTCGGACCGTCCGGAGGCAGGTTGACGACCTACTATCAAAATGTGGATATCGACTTTTACCGGCAGCGGTTGATCCTGGTAATTTTCCTCATGTTCACCGCCTTTGTCCTGCTGCTGACCCGTCTTTTTTTTCTCCAGATGGTGGAAGGAGCCACCTATCGGCGACTGTCCCAGAACAACTGCATCCGCCTGCAGCATATTCAGCCCAGCCGGGGACTGATTTTTGACCGGTCCGGCAAGCGCCTGGTGGATAACCGGCCGGCTTTTGATTTGAGTGTTATTCCCAAAGATGCCGGGGATATTGATCAAACCCTGAGCGAACTTTCCCGCTTGACCGGATTTCCGCTGGAGCTGCTGAAACAACGGTTTCGCGAAAACCGGTCCGGCGGTTCCTATAAGCCGGTGCCGCTTATCCGGGACATGGGCCGCGACATGCTGGCCGTGGTGGAAGCCCATAAATTTGATCTGCCCGGCGTGGAGGTTAATTTCCAGCCGCGCCGGCATTATCTCCATCGGGATCTGGCCGCTCATGTGACCGGATACCTGGGCAAGATCAGCCCGGAGGAGATCGCTCGCCGGGAGCATGCCGGGTATGAAACCGGCAGCCGGGTCGGCAAAACCGGGGTGGAAAAGACCTATGACGCTTATCTCCGGGGGGAAAGGGGCGGCCGGCAGGTCGAGGTGAACGCCGCCGGCCAGGTGGTGCGGGTGCTGAAGACGGTGCCGGCCCGGCCCGGGGACAACCTTTATCTGACCATAGATTATTCGCTGCAGCAGCAGGCCGAGACCCTGTTGGCCGGTCGTTCCGGCGCGGTGGTGGCCATGGATCCCATGTCCGGGGATGTGCTGGCCATGGCCAGCAGCCCCGCTTATGACCTGAACGACTTTGTCGACGGGTTGTCCCGGCAGGAGTGGGAGGCGCTGGTCTCCAATCCCCGCAAACCCTTGCAGAACAAGGCCATCCAGGCGGAATATCCGCCCGGATCGGTGTACAAGCTGATTACCGTCATGGCCGGCTGGGAAGAAGGGTTTATCGACGATGAGACCACCGTTTCCTGTCCGGGATACTATTCTTACGGGGACCGGGTGTTCCGTTGCTGGAAACGGTCGGGACACGGCAAGATGACGGTCATCCCGGCCCTGGCCCAGTCCTGCGATGTTTTCTTCTACCAGGTCGGCCGGGAGATGGGCGTGGAACGGCTGGCCTGGTACGCCAAGGCCTGCGGCCTGGGACGGACTACCGGCATCGCGCTTTCCCCCGAGGCGGATGGGCTGGTACCTTCCAAAAAATGGAAAAGAACCCGTTTGCGGGAGCCCTGGCTGGGCGGCGAAACCCTGAACGTGGCCATCGGCCAGGGATATAACCTGGTCACACCGCTGCAGATGGCGGTCCTGGTCGCGGCCGTGGCCAACGGCGGTGTCCTCAACCAGCCGGTTCTCTTGGACCGTCTGGAAACCTGGGAAGGCGATGTGGTCAAGCGGGGCGAACCGGAAGTTCGGGGGCATCTGCCGGCCGATTCGCAAACACTGGAGATAATCCGCCGAGGCATGTGGCAGGCGGTCAATGACCGGCACGGCACCGCCTGGTATGCCGCGCACAGCAGCCGGTTTGACATCAGCGGCAAAACCGGTACAGCCCAGGTGGTCGCCAGCCCCGAGACCGAGGAAGACGAGAAGATCAGGGCGCATATTTTAAAACCCCATGCCTGGTTCGTGGCCTTTGCCCCTTCCGACCAGCCTCGCATCGCTCTGGCGGTGGTGGTGGAACACGGCGAACACGGGTCGACCACGGCCGGCCCCATTGCCAAAAAAATGATCAGCACCTATTTATCGAAACAGGGGCTGGCCGAAGGAATCCTGAACGTGCCGGGACGGCCCTGACTTTCGGCGCTGACGGAAAACAGGACGGAAAACAGACGATATTATGCTGATACGGGAAGAAAGAAAAAAACAGGCGGACTGGGGGCTGCTGATTCCGGTTCTGTTGGTGGGTATCATCGGGGCGGTCACGCTATACAGTGCCGCCGCCTCGGAAACCGAAGCCCTGCAGCGCAGCCTGTTTCTCCGGCAGATGATCTGGCTGTTGGGGGGGCTGCTGCTGGTATTCATCACGCTGGTGTTTGATCACAAGACTCTTTATACATGGGCGGAAGGGATTTATCTGGTATGTGTCGGCCTGCTGGTGGCGGTCTTCTATGTCGGTATCGAAGCCGGCGGGGCCCGGCGCTGGCTGCCGCTGGGGCCGGTGGCCATTCAACCCTCGGAATTTGTCAAGCTGGCCATCATCATTATCCTGGCCAAGCACTATGCCAGGCATGCCAGCGACGGCAAACTGACCCTGCGGCAGCTGGTGCGGCCACTGCTCATCATTGCCGTCCCCTTTGTCCTGATCAGGGCCCAGCCCGACCTGGGCACCGCCATTATGATGGTCCTGGTGGCCGTGTCCCTGACCGGGTTTGTCGGCATCAGCCGCCGGACCCTCGTTCTGCTGATCGTGGTCACCCTGATTTTAATGCCGCTGATCTGGTTCTTTTTTCTGCATGACTACCAGCAGCGGCGGATCCTGACTTTTCTGAATCCTAACCGGGACCCCCTGGGCGCGGGCTACCATATTATTCAATCCAAGATTGCCATCGGCTCGGGCATGATCACGGGCAAAGGATATCTCCAGGGAACCCAGAACGCCCTGGCCTTTCTGCCGGAGCAGCATACCGATTTCATCCTTTCGGTGCTGGCCGAGGAGTGGGGCTTCATCGGTACTTCCCTGGTGCTTTCCCTCTACCTGCTGATCATTGTCTGGGCCATCAGCATCGGTTACCACAGCCGGGACATGTTCCGGCTGCTGTTGTCGATGGGGGTGGCGGCCACGATTTTCTGGCCGGTTTTTGTCAACGCCGGCATGGTCATGGGGCTGCTGCCGGTGGTGGGTGTGCCGCTGCCACTGATCAGTTACGGGGGGTCGTCAACCATCTCCTTCATGCTGGGCATCGGCCTGCTGCTGAATATCAGCATGAGACGTTCTCCCATGGAATAACGGCCGGCCGGCCCGGCTGACAGCGGTTTCCGGCCGGCTGCAAACCCGGAGCGACCGTTCCGGGAATGACGATACGCGACGCAAGGCGGCTCTTGCGCTTTTTGTCCGGCCGTTTTATGATTAATTTTTTTTGCAATAGATGGGCGAGCAATCAATCATTTTCTGGTCCGGACAATCCAATTCAATGACAGGGAGGAGCATATCATGGGCAAAACAAAGGAATCAGATGCCATCACCACCTTTCTGGGCGGAGATGCCGTGGTCGAGGGCACTATTACTTTCGACGGCACCATCCGGCTGGACGGCCGGGTTTCCGGAAAAATCGACAGCCGGGCCGGTACCGTGATCATCGGAGAAAAGGCGGTCATCGAAGCCGACGTGGCCGTTGGTGTGGCCATTGTCATGGGCAAGGTCAACGGCCGCATCGACGCGGAAAAACGCATCGAGGTGTATCCGCCGGCCAAAATCGAGGGAGACATCCAGGCGCCGGTGATCTCCATTGATGCCGGGGTGCAGTTTAACGGCAGCTGCACCATGACGCCCCGTAATGCCGCCGGCGCGCAGATCAGCGATCAAACCACGGGCGGCGGGCAGACGGATGATGCGGACAAACCAAAAGTGAAAAATTTCCCAAAAAACCTTTGACAATTTCCCCGGCTGTGATATAAAGGCAGTTTAATTTTTGGATTGTATGTAATGGCGGGATGTTATAAGCTGTTTTGGATATTGGTTGCCTGGAGGATTAAATGAAGTTTTTTACAAAAGGGCTGGCAGCGGGAACCGCGGTTGCGGTCGTCATCGGATTGACGGCGGAATCGGCCTTGGCGGAAGGCGCCATCTCGGTTTTTCCTGACAAGTCCGTGATATGGCAGATGGTCAATTTTATTGTGCTGATATGGGCCCTGAACCTGGTCATGTACCGTCCGATCAGAAACATTATCGCCCGGCGGAAGGAACAGATGGACAGCCTTGACAGCCACATCAGCATGTATCAGCAGGAGGCGGCTGACAAGAAAGAGGCCCTGGCGGAAGACATCAAGACGGCCAAGGCCGAAGGCTTGAAGAAAAAAAACGAGCTGGTCGAAGCGGCCGCCGCCGAAGAAAAGGCCATTATCGAAGAGATGAATAAAAAAACGCAGCAGACGATCGCCGAGAACAAGGTGCGGATCGCCAGCGAAGCCGACAAGGCCGCCGCCGATCTGCAGCAGGAGGTGGAGGCGTTTGCCGCTGAAATCGGTCAAAAGATTCTGGGGAGGGAGGTCGCATGAGTGGTATGCCAACGTCCGGTTCACTGACAAAATATGCCCGGCGGATTTTTTTCGTTTCGGTTCTGGTTCTGGCCGGTGCGGGGATATGCTGGGCTGCCGGGGGGGCGGATGAAACGACCTGGAAGATAACCGACTGGTACAAAGCAATGAATTTTGCCGTGCTGGCGGTGGCGCTTTTTCTGGTTCTGCGCAAACCGGCGGCCAACGCGCTGAACGGACGTATTTCCGGAATTCAGGAAGAGCTGGCTTCCCTGGAGCAGAAAAAAGAATCGGCCCAGAAGTCGCTGGATGATATCAACCGGAAAATTGTCGATCTGGAAGGCGAGTCGGACAGAATCATCGGTGAGTACCGGAAACAGGGCGAAAACCTCAAAGCCAAGATTCTGGAGAACGCCCGGCAGTCTGCCGCAAAAATTGAAGAACAGGCCAAGCGTAACATAGAAAATGAGTTCGCGGCTGCCAAAGTCCGCTTGCAGGCAGAAATCCTGGACAAGGCCGTTACCCGGGCCGAAGCCCTGGTCAGGGAGCGGATTACGGCCGACGATCAGGACAGGCTGGTAGATGAATATTTGGACAAGGTGGTGTCACAGTGAGAAATTTTTCGATTTCAAGGCGCTATTCAAAGGCATTGATCCTCATCGGCCAGGAGGATGGCAAGGCCGAACAGTACCGGGAGGAGCTGGATGCAGTCGTCGCGGTGCTGGATCAGAACGCCGAGTTTGAGGACATTATCAGCAACCCGCTTTATCCCGCGGAAGACCGGAAGAAAGCACTGGAAATGGTGATTCAGACCATCGGGATGTCGGATATCATCAAATCTTTCCTGCTGCTTATTTATGACAAACAGCGCTTCGGCGAGTTGCGCGGCATTGCCGAATTTTACCGGAAGCTGGTGGATGAGCACAAAGGCATCGTGCGTGCGGATGTGGTCTCGGCCAGCATCCTTTCCGACGAAGCGGTGGAAAAAATCAAGGCCTCTCTTTCCAAAATGACCGGCAAAGAGGTCATTCTGGACGTGAACCAGGATCCCGCGTTGATCGGCGGGGTCGTCACCAAGGTTGGAGATATCGTATTGGACGGGAGCATAAAGACCCAATTAGATAATATGAAAGAATCTTTAAAAAAAGGTGAGAGAGTCTAATGGAAATAAGAGCAGA
>CAYTQK010000069.1:0-13587 GCA_964439745.1 uncultured Desulfobacterales bacterium | reverse complement strand
CGTTTTCGTGCTTATATTACAATCATACCACGGCGCCCCGGCGTTGTGAAAAAATATAAGAAAAACGGGAGGAAACAACAATGCAACTGGACAAGCTGACCATAAAATCACAGGAAATGCTCCAGGCGGCCCAGTCGGACGCTTCCGGCCGCGGTCACCAGGAGATCGAGCCGGAGCACATGCTGGCGGCCATGCTGGCCGATGCCGAAGGCATGATCAACAGTCTGCTGCAGAAACTGGGGGTATCACCGGCCGCCATCAGCAGTGAAATCGCGGCGGAACTGGACAAGATTCCCAGCGTCAGCGGCGGCACGGTGGACGTGTATATTTCCCGGCGGACCAAGGCTCTCCTGGACGCGGCCTTTTCCCTGAGCGCCTCCATGAAGGACCAGTACGTCAGCGTGGACCATATCTTTCTGTCCCTTATCGACGAAAAAAAGGGTAAAGCCGCTGAAATTCTAAAAAAACACGGCATCACCCGGGACACGGTCCTGCGCACCCTGATGGAATTCCGGGGCAACCAGCAGGTTACCGATCAGAATCCCGAAGAAAAATACCAGGCCCTGGAAAAGTACAGCCGCGACCTGACCGACCTGGCCCGGCGGGGCAAGCTGGACCCGGTCATCGGCCGGGACGAAGAGGTGCGCCGGGTGGTCCAGGTACTTTCGCGGCGGACCAAGAACAACCCCGTCCTCATCGGCGAACCCGGCGTGGGCAAGACCGCCATCGTGGAAGGCCTGGCCCAGCGGATCGTGGAGGGTGACGTCTCCGAAGGCCTCAAGGACAAGCGCCTGGTGGCCCTGGACATGGCCGCCCTGATTGCCGGCGCCAAGTACCGGGGAGAATTCGAGGACCGGCTCAAGGCGGTGTTAAAGGAAGTGGAACAGGCCGAGGGCGAAGTAATCATGTTCATCGACGAGCTGCACACCCTGGTCGGCGCCGGGGCCAGTGAAGGCTCCATGGACGCCTCCAACATGCTCAAGCCGGCCCTGGCCCGGGGAGCCCTGCGCTGCATCGGGGCCACTACCCTGAACGAATACCGCAAGTATATCGAAAAAGACGCCGCCCTGGAACGGCGCTTCCAGCCGGTTTTTACCAGCGAACCGAACGTGACCGACACCATTTCCATTCTCCGCGGTCTCAAGGAGAAATACGAGGTGCACCACGGCGTCAAGATCCGGGACAGCGCCCTGGTGGCCGCGGCCACCCTGTCGGACCGCTATATCACCGACCGGTTTCTGCCGGACAAGGCCATTGACCTGATGGATGAATGCGCCTCCCGCATGCGCATCGAGATCGACAGCATGCCGGTGGAAATCGACGAAATCCAGCGCAAGGTGACCCAGATGGAGATCGAGCGGGAAGCCTTGAAAAAAGAAAAGGACAAGGAGGCCAGAGAACGGCTGCACTCCCTGGAAAAGGATATCGCCGAGCTCAAGGAGACCCTGGGCGCTATGAAGGCCCACTGGGACCGGGAAAAGAACCTCATCCAGACCATCCGGGGCATCAAAAAGGAACTGGACGATATCGGCATCCAGCAGCAGCAGGCCGAACGCCAGGGCGATTACGCCAGGGTGGCCGAACTGCGCTACGGCAAGACCGTCGAACTCAAGCAGCAATTGGAAGCCACCGAAAAAGAGCTGGCCGAATTTCAGCAGGACCGCAAGATGCTCAAGGAGGAGGTGGACGCCGAGGACATCGCCGAGGTGGTCTCCCGCTGGACCAACATTCCCGTCAGCAAGATGCTGGAAGGCGAACGGGAAAAGCTGGTCCACATGGAAGAGCGCCTGGCCGAGCGGGTGGTCGGCCAGAAAGAGGCGGTGGCGGCCGTATCCGACGCCGTGCGACGGTCGCGGTCGGGCCTGCAGGACCCCAACCGGCCCATCGGCTCCTTCATCTTTCTGGGACCGACCGGCGTGGGCAAAACCGAGCTGGCCAAATCCCTGGCGGAATTTCTGTTCGACACCGAGCAGATCATCCGGGTGGACATGTCCGAGTACATGGAAAAGCACTCGGTGGCCCGACTCATCGGCGCGCCCCCGGGATACGTGGGCTATGACGAGGGCGGCTACCTGACCGAAAGCGTCCGCCGCCGGCCCTATTCGGTGATCCTGTTCGACGAGATCGAAAAGGCCCATCCCGACGTCTTCAACATCCTGCTGCAGGTGCTGGATGACGGCCGCATGACCGACGGTCACGGCCGCACCGTGGATTTCAAGAACACCATCATCATCATGACTTCCAACATCGGCAGCCAGATGATCCAGGAGATGTCGGGAGCGGATCCGGAGAAGGTCAAGGAACAGCTGGAAGACGTACTACGCAAGAATTTCCGGCCGGAATTTCTCAACCGGATTGACGAGACCATCATCTTCCACAACCTGGACCGGGAGCAGATCGCCCGCATCGTGGATATCCAGGTGGAGCGGCTCAGCCGCCGCACGGCCGACCGCAACATCCAGCTGGTGCTCTCCGATGAAGCCCGACGCTTTTTGGCCGACCGCGGCTTCGACCCGGTCTACGGGGCCCGGCCGCTGAAACGGGCCATCCAGAAATACCTGGAAAACCCGCTGGCCATGGAGATCCTGAAGGGCAATATCCCGGAAAACAGCACGGTCATGGCCGCCCCGGACGGGGACGCCATGGCTTTCGAGATCACCGGCGAGCAGGACCAGGCCGAAGAAGCCGCCGCAGCCGGATAAGCAGAAATTCCTGTCATTTTGCCAAAACCGGCCTTCCCCCGCGGGAAAGCCGGTTTTTTTTGAAATTTAACTGGGGGCCTTTTTTGCGCGCCGTGATCCTTTCGGGGCCGTTTGCAACCGACGGCTAAATTGCTCGAACTCGGGCTGGCGCCCTCAGACAGCGAGCAATTTTTAACGCCGCCGGTCACAAACGGATTTTTTTCCGAAAGACTCAAATGGCGCGCAAAAAAGGCCCCCAGTTAAATCGCCATTCGATTGCCCCCCAAAATCCCTCCAGAAAATGGGGCAAGGAACCTTTTATTTTATTCTATGGACTTTGCCCGGCCCGGTCCCGTATAATTGGCGCCCGATAGCGGACATTTTTCACCAGCAAGGAGAGATACCCCATGGAGTGTCACGAGGTCGATTACAGCATTATCGGCGATGATATGCAGACAGTGGAGATTAAACTGGATCCCGGCGAAATCATCGTCGCCGAGGCCGGGGCCATGAATTACATGGACGACGCCATCCGCTTTGAAGCCAAGATGGGCGACGGGACCGACCCCTCGGAAGGATTCGTCACCAAACTGCTCGGGGCGGGCAAACGCATGCTCACCGGGGGATCCATGTTACTGACCCACTTTTCCAACGGCGGTGACACCCGGCATGCGGTGGCCTTTGCCGCCCCCTATCCCGGCAAAATCATTCCCTTGAACATGGCCGAATACGGCGGGGAGATCTTCTGCCAGAAGGACGCCTTTCTCTGCGCCGCTTACGGCACCCGCATTGGCATCGCTTTTACCCGCCGCCTGGGCACGGGCTTTTTCGGGGGAGAAGGCTTTATTCTCCAGCGCCTGGCCGGAAACGGCATGGCCTTGCACCACGCCGGCGGAAGGGAGGTGGAAAAACATCTCAAGGGCCAGACCCTGACGATAGATACCGGCTGCATTGCCGCCTTTCCCACCGGCCTGGATTACAGCATCGAACGCGCCGGCAACCTCAAATCCATGTTTTCCGGGGGCGAAGGCCTGTTTCTGGCCACCCTCAGCGGCACCGGCACGGTCTTTTTGCAGACCCTGCCTTTTTCCCGCCTGGCCGACCGGATCATTCAAAACACCCCGGCCCGGGGCGGCAGCCGGAAAGGGGAAGGATCGGTCCTGGGCTCCCTGGGCGATTTCTTCAACGGCGACAATCGCTGATGGCGGCGGTTCACATGCCGGCCGGCACCAAGCCCAGCAGGAAGATGGCGGCATTGCCCAGGGCGTGGATGAGATAGGGCGTCCAGAGATTTTTTTCTTTTTCATAGGCCAGGCAGAAAATGATGCCGCCGATGACCTGGGTCACCGGGAGGGTCAGCGCGGCCAGGTGCAGCAGGGCAAAAACGACGGTGGTCAGGATCACCGCCAGGACTACGCCCCAGCGCCGGAAAAAGCCATACAGCAGCCCCCGGAAAAACAATTCCTCGGCAAAGGGGGCCACCACCGTTCCGGTCACGAAATAGACCGCCATGGTTTTCGCCCCGCCGAACAGATGCAGCCGGAAAAAAGAGACCGGACTGATCCCGGCGGCCAGCAGAACGGTACCAACGATGGCCACCACCCCCCCGAAAACCAGCGACCAGCGCAGGCCGGCTGCAATGCCCGGGCGTGCCGCGTGCGGTGCCAGCCCCACCTCGGCCGGGCCATCCTGGAACAGTTCCACCAGGGCAAGAATCAGGCCGATCTGCGCCAGCCGGGCCAGGAGGGTGACCGTCAGGGAAGAAAAAAGATCCGCCGCCGCCAGCGTCCGGGCCAGTATCTCCACGCCGATTACCGCTGCCAGGGCGCTGCCCAGGGTGATCAGTCGAATTTTACCGGCATCCATCCCAGCCTCCTGGCCGTTCGGTAGGCATACATCTGCACGTACCAGTTATCCGAAACGGACAGCTTCTCCACCACCGCCTCTTTCAAGCCCTGGTCGGCTGTCCGAGGGAAGAGTTCCGCCCGGGCGGCGGCGGCCTCCATGGCCTTGCAGACCAGGTAGGGGGAATCGGCTGCCAGAAACCGCCGAATCTGCCGGTCTGCCCGCGGATTGCGGCTGTGCCCCAGGTTCCGGATCAACCAGTACCGCAGGGCGAAATCCTCGCTCTCCCGCAGGGCGGCATAGCCCGGAAAACGGAAGATATCCAGCCGCCGGTCAAAAACATACCGCAGGGCGGCGATCTTCTCCTTGCGGGAGCCGTCGGTCATGGCCGCGGCCGCGGCCGCGCCATCGTCCGTGCGCAGAGGCGGGCTGTCCAGCAGAGGGATAACACCCGCCCAGAGGAGGCAGCACAGCAGCGGTACCAGCCAGGCGGACAGGCGCAGTGGCAGGAACAGGCCGGGGACCAGGGCGAACATGGTCAGGGTGGCCAGGTAGAGCACCAGCGGCGCCACCCCCAGCAGGGCGGCGAGGGTAAAATCCCGGAAGGCGGCGTTGACGTCACAGCCGGCCGAAAGCCGCCGCAAGGTCCCCCCGGGATCGTCCAGGAACCGCGCCGTGGGCACCTTCACGACCATATCCTGCCGGCAGCCCAGAAACAGCTGCCCGTCCTGGCGGCGCACCGTCACCTCCGCGAGCGGATCTTCCACCGCGAAATAATCATGGGTTGCCAGGGCTTTTTTTACCCGGTCCGGCAGATCAGTTTCGGCAAATCCCGCCAGGCGGCAGGTCTTGACCTGTTTCTGCGCCAGCGTTTTGAACACTTCCGCCGGATAGAGGGTATATTGATAATAGAGGTGAACGAATGCTCTCCCCGCCCCCGAGGTCAGCAGCAGGTTATCCTTGATGTTGACGAACACCTGGCTGTTGATGCGCAGCCCCCACCAGACGCACAGAAACAGAATCAGCAACAGATGAAACAGGCGGGCCCGGCCCGGCCGTTCGGTCGAAGCAAAGCGCCGCGCCTGGCGCCGGCACAGCCACAGCACCGGTCCCGGTACGAGCACCAGGAAGGCGGTCAGGCCCGGGCAGAAACCTTGCCAGTTGGCCCGGATCAGCAGCCCCAGCCACACCGCCGCCAGCACCAGGATCATGTATTTCCGGGCCGCCGCCGGCAGGGAGGTTACCAGCAGAAAGGTCCCCAGGGTCAGCAGCACCACCCCGGCGCCGATGCTGAGGGCAAAAAAAAGCCCCCCGGCCAGGGCGGCCGACAGGCTGGACAAGGGCGGCGAGACCCCCATGCCGGGCAAGGGATAAATCCCGGCCGCTTGCAGCAGGTTCAGCTTGTGCAGCAGGGCGTGATTGGATTGCCAGACCAGCACCGTGCCGATGATCTGGGCCAGCAACAGGCCGCCGACCAGCACCCGGACCGGGAAAAGCAGCCGCCAGCACTCCTGGGGATGAAAAAAACGCACCGGTTTATTCCCGATTGATACAAGCGGCCATGTAGCCGGCCCCGAACCCGTTATCGATATTGACCACGGCCACGTTGGAACTGCAGGAATTGAGCATGCCGAACAGGGCGGTCAAGCCGCCCAGGCTGGCGCCGTAGCCGACGCTGGTCGGCACCGCGATGACCGGCCGGCTGGTCAGGCCGGCCACCACCGTGGGCAGGGCTCCTTCCATGCCGGCCGCCACCACCAGCACCCGCGCCTCTTCGATGAGATCCTTGTAGGCGAACAACCGGTGGATACCGGCCACGCCGACATCGTACACCTCCCGCACCTCGTTGCCCATGGCACGGGCCGTCAGCAAGGCTTCCCGGGCCACGGGTATGTCCGAAGTACCGGCGGAAACGACCAGGATCAGCCCCCGGCCGACCACGGCCGGCGCCTTCTTCTGGCAGACAATCATGCCGGCTTCGGGATGGTAGACCGCTTCCGGAAAAGAAGCCGTCACCCGGGCGGCCGCAACTTCGTCCACGCGGGTGATCAGGACGATGGTCTCCCGCGCCAGGATCCGTTCCATGATACCACAGATCTGATCGGCGGTCTTGCCGGCCCCGAAAATAACTTCCGGGAACCCCTTGCGTGCGCTGCGCTGGTGATCGACATGAGCGTAGCCCATGGCCTCGTAGGTCAGGCGCTGCAGGCTGACGGCGGCCGCCTCCGGCGTGGTCTGCCCGCTTGCAACCGCACGCAAAATCTGTTTTAATGTGTCCGCGTCCATGGCGCTTTCTGGCAGCGAATTGACGATTTATAAATGCGGCGGGAAAAGATTCCGCGAGATTCCAAAAAGTTTTTTAATTATAACAAAAAGAGTTTCCCCATGAAAGTTACGGCCATCATCCCGTCCCGTTTCGGTTCCAGCCGCTTTGCCGGCAAACCGCTGGTCCCCATTGCCGGCATTCCCATGATCCAGCGGGTATATGAACGCATCCGGCAGGCCCCGGACGTGACCGATATTGCCGTGGCCACTGATGACCGGCGCATTTACGAGGCCGTCACTGCTTTCGGCGGCATGTGCCTCATGACCGGCGGGCAATGCCGCTCCGGTACCGACCGGGTGGCCGAGGCCGCCGCGCAGCTGGATCTGGCCGACGATGACATCGTCGTCAACATCCAGGGGGATCAGCCGCTGATCGCGCCGGAAACCGTGGAAGCCACCATCATTCCCCTGCTGGACCGGCCCCCGGCTTTCGCCATGACCACGGCCGCCTTTGCCATTGTCAATCCCCGGGAAAAAACCGATCCCAAGGATGTCAAGATGGTCCTGGACCGGGACGGGTTTGCCCTCTATTTTTCCCGGGCGGCCATCCCCTTTGCCCGGGACGGGGAAACCGATTTTGAGATGTACAAGCACCTGGGCATCTACGCCTATACCAAAAAATTTCTCGACATTTTTACGGAACTGCCCAACGGCCGCCTGGAGGAAATCGAAAAACTGGAGCAGCTGCGCGCCCTGGAATTCGGCCACCGTATCCGCACGGTCATCACCCCTTTTGACTCGCCGGAAGTGGATATTCCCGACGATATCGGACGCATTGAGGCCCAGTTGAACGGCTGAGGGAAAAGCCCGTGTCCGTTGCCCCCTTTCATTACTGGGACAGGTCTTCCTCGACGATGCCGTTTTCCTCGCCGCCGGTGGTGCCGGGCACCGGCGCAAAAGGGGCAGAATGACCGCCGTTTTTTGCGGCCGGGGCTTTTTCCAGTGTGTTCACCCGTTCCTCCAGTCTTTGCAGCCGCTCGGAAAGGGCTACCAGCCGGTTTTCCGACTTGCCCCCGGCTTGTTCGACAAGAGTGCGCATCTTGCTTTCCAGGTCGGCCAGGCGCTGATCCAGGGTGGTTTTATCGGCCTTGCCGCTTTTCAGATTTTTCATATCGGCGGCCAGGGTGTCCAGGTCCTTTTGCACCGCGGCCAAGGTTTCGGTCAGGGTGGTCGTCTTTGCGGCCAGATCCGTCAGCCGTTTTTCCAGGGAGGCCACCTTCTTCTCCAGGCTGCCCACCTGGGTGACCGCCTGCGAGATACGGTCTTTGGCCGCCCGGACCCCGGCGGCGGCAGTTTTATCCACCGACGTCAAATCTTTTTGCAGATCCTCCCGCACCTGGTCCAGGTTGCTTTGCAACTCCTGCTGGGCCGCCTCCAGCGCGATCACCTGCTGGTCATAGGCCTGGGCCATGTTCTTCACGGCGGCCGTACCGGTTTCCTTGACATCGGCCACCTTGCGGGTAATGCCGAAATAGGCCATGACGATCACCACCGCGATCAGGCAGGGCACGATCACGGTCAGCAGGGTCACCCGCCAGCCGAGGCTGTCGACCCTTTTTTCCAGGGCCTCGCCGACATAGATCCCTTCATTTTCGCCGGCATCAAAGGAGACCGTAAAATCATCTTGTTCCGGTTTGTTCATGACGGCTTACTCCCATTCGATGGTGCTGGGCGGCTTGGAGCTGATGTCGTAGACCACCCGGTTGATCCCGCTGACTTCGTTGATGATCCGGTTGGAGATCCGGGCCAGGAGCTTGTGCGGCAGGCGAGCCCAGTCGGCGGTCATGGCGTCCTTGCTGGTCACGGCGCGGATGGCGGCGATATCTTCATAGGTCCGCTTGTCACCCATGATGCCAACGCTCTTCAGGGGCAGCAGCACGGCAAAGGACTGCCACAGCTTGTGATAGTATCCGGCAGCCCGGATCTCCTCCAGGAGAACGGCGTCAATCTCCCGCAGCAGATCCAGCCGCTTCTTGGTGACCGGCCCGATGATGCGGATAGCCAGACCGGGGCCGGGAAAAGGCTGCCGCTGAATCATATCCTGGTCCAGGCCCAGGGTCCGGCCCAGCCGGCGCACTTCGTCCTTGAAGAGAAACTTGAGGGGCTCCACCAGGGTCAGTTTCATGCGGGCCGGCAGTCCGCCCACGTTGTGATGGGACTTGATGACCGAGGTAGGCCCGCCAAAGGCGGACTGGGATTCGATGACGTCGGGATAGAGGGTACCCTGGGCCAGGAACTGGGCGCCCTTGACCTTGCCGGCCTCCTCTTCAAAGACATCCATGAAGACCTTGCCGATGATCTTGCGCTTTTTTTCCGGGTCTGACACGCCGGCCAGGGCCTTGAGAAACCGGGTCTGGGCCCGGACATAGCGGATATTCAGGTGCAGGTTGCGGGTAAACACCTCTTTTAACTTGGCGGCTTCGTCCTTGCGCAGCAGGCCGTTGTCCACGAAAATACAGGTCAGGTTGTCGCCGATGGCCTGGTGAATCAGCAGGGCGGTGACCGAGGAATCCACCCCTCCGCTCAGCCCCAGCACCACCTTTTTGCCGGCCGTTTCTTTCCGGATGGTGGCGATGGTCTCCCGGGCAAAGGCCTTCATGGTCCAGGTTTTTCTGCAGCCGCAGACGGCGAACAGAAAATTGGCCAGCATGGTTTTGCCCGCTTTGGTATGGACCACCTCGGGGTGAAACTGGAACCCGTAAAATTTCTTCCGGGGATGGGCGATGGCGGCCGCCCGGGTATTTTCCGTGGATCCCAGGATGGTGAAGCCCGGCGGCAGTTTCTTGACCGCATCGCCGTGACTCATCCAGCAGGTGGTGGGACTGCCGACATCCTTGAAAATCTTTCCCGGCTTCTTGACGACCAGCTCGGAAAATCCGTATTCCCGCTTGCGGGCCGCTTCCACCGTGCCGCCCAGGGCGTTGACCATGTAATGCATGCCGTAGCAGATGCCCAGGACGGGCAGCCCCAGCCCCAGGATTTTTTTATCGACCTTGGGACTGTTTTTTTCATAAATGCCCGAAGGCCCGCCGGACAGGATAATGCCCTCCGGGGCCAGGGCCTGAATCTGCTTGATGCTGATGGCGGGCGGTTCAATCTGGCAGTAGACACCGCACTCGCGGACCCGCCGGGCGATCAGCTGGTTGAACTGGGAACCGAAATCAATGATCAATATCATGACTGTTTTCCATGCTGTTTTGGGATACCTGGTCTTATCTCCGCCGCCGGGGTTTCACAAGCGGGAGATGGGGCTGACTATTCCAAAAGCAGGCCAATTTTTCAAGTTCTTTTTGCGGGATTGGCCCTTGACTTGTTCCGGCCGATCCGATATAAAAAAAACCATGTACGCATTCTTATTGATTGCTTGAAGAGGAAAACACTGTTTTTCGGCAATCCGACAGCAACCGACAACATTTCGGGGGGAAGACTGTTGGGATTGATAGTTCACAGCTTTCTTTCCGCCGCATTACCCGCGCTTGAAAATTTTCTGCCGGATACCGCTGGCGGGGCAGACCAGTCCGGCCGGCGAGGATAGCCTGCAAACCAACCAGGAAAGGAGAACCCATCATGAGCAACAGTGTTTACAAAACCATCGACCTGATCGGCACCAGTGAAAAGTCGTGGGAAGACGCCGCCAAAACAGCCGTGGAGCGGGCCGCCAAGACGCTGGAAGACCTGCGCATCGCCGAAGTCCGGGAACTCGACATGAAAATCGACGCCGGCAAGGTGATCGCCTATCGGGCCAATGTCCGGGTTTCGTTCAAGTACAGGGATTGATCCCGAGATAACAGTGAAGGCAGCCGGGCGGCGTCAGGCCGCCCGGTTTTTTTTGTGCCGGCGCGGGGCAACACTCAGAAAATTTTTTGCCCGATCCGCTCCAGCACTTCGCTGATATCTTCCCGGATAACGGCGTCGGCCTGCCTGTCCAGGGGCGTAGCCGTCTGGTTGATGATCACCAGCCGGGCGCCGTTTTTTTTGGCCATGACCGGGAATCCCGCCGCCGGCTGTACCACCAGGGAGGAGCCCACGGCGACAAAAAGATCGCATTTCAGCGACCATGTGGCCGCCCGCTCCAGGTCGGCCGGTTTCAATGACTGGCCGAAGGAGATGGTGGCCGGTTTCAGCAAGCCGCCGCAGGCCTCGCACAACGGCGCCGGCGACTCATTTCGAACCCGGCGGCAGGCCTCGTCCATGTCGATGGCCTGGCCGCAGGAAAGACAGACCGCCTCGTTCATCCAGCCGTGCAGGCGGATAATCCGCTCCGGCCGAACGCCGGATTTCTCATGCAGGCCGTCAATATTCTGGGTAATGAGTCCCAGCAGCCGGCCGGCAGCGTCCAGGTCGGCAAAAAAGCGGTGCCCGGCGTTGGGCCGGGCGTCGCGGATGGCCGGCCAGCTCTCCAGTTTCTGGCGCCAGTACTCCACCCGTTCGGACTCTGCGGCCAGAAAATCGTCAAACATGACCGTCCGGTTGCGGGCCCAGACCCCGTCGGGGCTGCGGAAATCGGGAATCCCCGAGCCGGTGGAGATGCCCGCGCCGGTAAAACCGGTAATTTTTTGGGATTGGCTGATCCAGTGGGCCACCTCGTCGATACCCGTCATGATTCACCTCCCCGGACCGGCGGCAACGGACGGCCGACCCGACTGCCCTGGCAAGTGCCCCGGTCCGTCAGGGTGCGGCCGATGGCATCCAGGGTTTTTCTTTTTTCCCGGGCCCAGGCCGGGGCCACCAGCTCCCCCGGATGGGGGTCCCCGGTCAGCCGCTGAATGACCATATCCGCCGGCAGCCGCTCCAGGACATCGCAGACCAGGTCCACGTACTCCTCGAACGCCAGGCACTGGTAGCGGCCGCGCTCATACAGATCGGCCAGGGGCGTATCCTTGACCACGTACAGCAGATGAATCTTGAGTCCATCCAGTCCCAGCCGGGCCATTTCCGCGGCCGTATGGAGCATGTCCGCCCGGCTTTCCCCGGGCAGGCCGAGAATGATATGAGCGCAGAGAAGGATTCCGCGGTCCCGGGCGGCTTTGACGGCTTTTTCCACGCAGACGAAATCATGCCCCCGGTTGATCCGGGCCAGGGTGGCATCGCTGGCGGACTGCACCCCGTATTCCAGCCAGACCATGGATCCCGCCGCGGCGTATCCCTGCAGCAGCGCCAGCACGTTATCGTCAACGCAGTCCGGCCGGGTGCCCACGGACAGGCCGACCACGTCTTTCACGGCCAGGGCCTCGTCATACAGGGCCCGCAGCCGCCCCAGCGGCCCATAGGTGTTGGTAAATGCCTGGAAATAAGCGATAAACTTTTTGGCCTTGTAGCGCCGGGCCAGGGCTGCCCGGCCAGCCAGCAATTGGCCGGTGACCGACTCGCCCCGGGCATGGGCACCGGTGCCCGATCCCCGTGGATTGCAGTAGATGCACCCGCCGGTGGAAATGCGGCCGTCCCGGTTGGGACAGGAAAAGCCGGCGTCCAGGGTAATCTTCTGCACCCGGCAGCCGTACACCGACCGCAGATAGGTATTGAAATCCAGGTAAGGTGGCCTGTGCATGATGAACCCGACCTTGTTCTTTGCCGCCGGATAATTTTCAGATATTGGTTCGTTTTCCCCTGTCCTGGAGGAATAATCCCTTTGGAACGCGGGATTGCGGGTTCACTGGTTGTCTTTTTTTCGCGCCATTTGATCCTTTCGCGAAAAAAAGGCCGCCGGTGAGATCTTCTACCCCGGACGACAAAACCAGAAAATCTGGTTGGCCTTAAATTATTGTGACTGCCCCTTCATGACGAACTTTATCTTTGTATAAATATCACCTCATCTGCAATAATATAATAGATTGAGCGACCGGTTCAAGAAATAGACGGGCAGCAGGAAAATGGCCACTTATCAGAAAAATTACGACATCATCGTCATCGGGGCCGGGCACGCCGGCAGCGAAGCGGCCCTGGCCGCCGCCCGCCTGGGCTGTGCCGTGCTGCTGCTGGCCATCGACCTGGACAAGATCGCGGCCATGCCCTGCAGCCCCTCCATCGGCGGCATGGCCAAAGGACAGCTGGTCCGGGAAATCGACGCCCTGGGCGGCGAGATGGCCCGGATCACCGACCAGACCGCCCTGCAATACAAGACCTTGAATACCCGCAAAGGACCGGCGGTGCAGTCCACCCGTACCCAGAACGACAAAATCCAATACCATATCGCCATGAAGGCCGTGCTGGAACGGCAGGCCAACCTGGATGTCAAGGAAGCCCTGGTGGAACGGCTGATCGTCGAAGACGGCCGCGTCCGGGGGGTCATTGACCGCACCGGGTTCGGATACAGCGCCCGGGCCGTTATCATTGCCGCCGGTACCTTTCTGGACGGCCGCGTCCATATCGGCAGCGTCTCCTACAGCGCCGGCCGGGCCGGTGAATTCGCCGCCACCGCCCTGGCCGATCAGATGCGGGAACTGGGCTTTACCACCCGCCCCCTGACAACCCGCACACCGCCCCGCCGGCCCCCTCGGCGACGTCGGCCGGCATCAGCGCTTCGAGGTCCGCCGGCCGATGTGGTGCACGGGGCGTGGCGGCCCGTGCCTCCGCGACAGAGCCGCACGCGGCAGACAGCTTGAACCGCGCCCCGCACAGCAGCATGCGCGCATAGAGGTCGAAGTCCTCGGCAAGGCGCAGGCGCTCGTGGTAGCGCAGAGCGTGCCGCTCGAGGAATGAGCGCGAGACGAGCGGTTTCAGGAAACCGAGCTCTCCC
>CAYTQK010000068.1:3992-13587 GCA_964439745.1 uncultured Desulfobacterales bacterium | reverse complement strand
CCAGTGAAGCCATGGCCGTACTGGCCCTCAATATCCTGGTCGGCAACCTCAATAAACCCGGTGGTCTGTTCCTGGCGCCGGTACCGGACTACATCCAGTGGGCGGCACCAGAACAGGATGACATTGCCGCCGCCGGCCTGGCCCGTCCGCGGCTGGGCGGCACCGATGAATCCGACAGCCTGCTGCCCGCGACCTTGGCGCAGATCATCAACGACGCTGCTCAATCCCCGGTGCAGGCCCTGTTCGTGTGCGAGGCCAACCCTGTCTATGCCCTGACCGATACGGCTGCGGTAAAAAAAGCCTTTGACCGCATTCCGTTGAAAGTCAGCCTGTCCACCTATATGGATGAAACCGCCGCGGCCGCCGATTATGTTCTGCCGACCCATTCCTACCTGGAACGATATGAAGATATCCTGGTCACTGCCGGTCTCAAGACCCCGCTGGTGGAATTGTCCCGGCCGGTGGTCAAACCGCAGTTTACCACCCGCCATCCCGGCGATATCCTTATCAAACTGGCCGGCGCCGTGGGCGGCACCGTGGCCCAATCCCTGCCCTGGAAGAATTATCAGGCCTGCCTGAAAGAGACCCTGGGCAGCCAGTGGAAAAAACTCAACCGTACCGGTTACCTGCAGAAATCCGACCTGGGCATCGCCCTGGAAACCCTCCTGGAGGGCGGCCCGGGGAAAATTGATTTCTCCCTTTTGGCCAAGACCGGCGGGGAGGCCATCAAGCCGGCGGGCGATGAAAAAGAATACCCCCTGCTGCTGCTGCCGTATGATTCGTTCCGCATCACCGCCGGCTGGTCGGTAGGTACGCCCCCATTCATGATCAAGACCGTTGCCGATACGGTCATCCGCAAAAAAGACGTGCTGATGGAAATCAATCCCAACACGGCCGCGCGATACAACCTGGCCGAAGGCGACCGGGTCATCCTGGCCACCCCCCGCGGCGAGGCCCGGGTCCGCCTGCACCTGAGCGAAGGAATTATTCCCGGCGTGGCGGCACTGCCCCGCGGCCTGGGGCATACCGCTTATGATGCCTACCTGGCCGACAAGGGCGTCAACGTCAACAGCCTGCTCGGGCCGGCAGCCGATCCTGTTTCCGGCGTGGATACCGCCTGGGGCATCCGGGCCAAACTCACCAAAGCGTAATTGAGAAAGACAAGAGGTTCTCATGAAACATACCCAGAGTAAAAAGTACGGAATGGTCATAGACCTTGATAAATGCACGGGCTGCGGTTCCTGCATGGTGGCCTGCATGGCGGAGAACAATGTTTCCTTCCGGAAGGATGAATCCGACAAAAAGCTCAGCATCACCTGGCTCCGGGTCTATAAACTTACCAACGGTAAACCTTTCCCGGAAACGGAGATCTGCTACCTGCCCCGGCCCTGCATGCAATGCGAAGGCGACCACGGCCATCCTCCCTGTGTTTCGGTCTGTCCGGCCGTGGCCACTGATTATGATCATTCCTCCGGGATCGTCAGCCAGATACCGACCCGGTGCTTCGGCTGCCGGTACTGCATGGCCTCCTGTCCCTATCACGCCCGTTATTTCAATTGGTGGGATCCGGTCTGGCCGGAAGGCATGAAAGAGTACCTCAGCCCCAATGTTTCCCCCCGCATGCGGGGGGTGGTGGAAAAATGCACCTTCTGCTTTCATCGCTACCAGCTGGCCATGGAAAAGGCCTATCTCGAAGGACGGAAGGAACTGGCCGAGGACGAATACCAGACCGCCTGCACCCAGGCCTGCCCGGCCGGGGCCATCGTCTTCGGCGACCTGAGCAAAAAGGAGCACGCCGTTACCCGCATTGTCGATCCGGATCCCGAACACCACGGCAAACCGAGGAATCCCAATGCCTTCCGCCTGCTGGAACGCCTCGGTACCAACCCCAAGGTCTATTACCTGTCCAGCAGAAAATGGGTCCGGGAACTGGCTGACAATTACGTCAGCATCGACAACTGATTAATGAATGACGATCCTGGAAGAAACGGATAACCAAGCACGAACAGGGAGTATATCATTTATGGATTCCGCACTGATTCCCAAAGGAGTGAAGCGCTGTCCCCTGCCGGTGTTCATCCTCGGCATCGTGGTCGTGGGCGTGGTCTTGCTGTGGGGTGTTTATGCCATGCTGCTATGCTGGATCAAGGGGCTCAACCAGACCAACATGAACGATTATTACGGATTCGCCCTCTGGATCTGGGCGGACCTGGCGGTTATCGCCCTGGGCGGCGGCGCCTTTTTCACCGGTTTTTTAAAATACCTGGTGGGCAAAGACGAACTGAAAAACATCATCAATTTCGCGGTGGTGATCGGGTTTATCTGCTACAGTTCAGCGCTGCTGATCCTGGCCATTGATATCGGTCAGCCCCTGCGGGGATGGTTCATCTTCTGGCACGCCAATGTCCATTCCATGCTGACCGAGGTGGCCTTCTGCCTGTCCTGCTACTTTGCCGTGCTGACCATTGAATTTATTCCCCTGATCCTGGAAAACCGCAAGCTCAACCAGGTCCCCCTGCTGCACAACCTGGCCCACAACATGCACGAAATCATGGCCGTGTTTGCCGCCACCGGCGCCTTTTTGTCTTTCTTCCACCAGGGATCCCTGGGCGGCGTGGCCGGCGTGCTGTTCGGCCGTCCCTTCGCCTTCCGGGAGGCCCTTTTGGTCTGGCCGACCACTTTTTTCCTCTTTACCTGGTCGGCGGCCGCCTGCGGCCCCTGTTTCACCATCCTGGTGACCAAGATTACCGAAAAAATAACCCGCAAGAAACTGGTCGGCGACAAGGCCATCAACACCCTGGCCAGGATTTCCGGCTGGATGCTTACCACCTATATTATCGCCAAGATTGTTGATACCATTTACTGGGCCGCGGTCACGGCTCCGGCCCAGGGATTCACGCTGGGCGATTTTTACAGCAACAACGGGTTTTACGGCCTCTGGATTCTGATCGCCGAAATCGTCGTCGGCGGCGTTATCCCCGGCCTGATGCTGCTCTCCGCCAAGGTCCGCAGCAATCCCAAACTGCTGGTACTGGCGACGGTGCTGGCCTGTATCGGCATCAGCATCAACCGCTGGGTCATGGTCCTGCAGGTTATGGCCGTGCCGGTCATGCCCTTTGACGAATGGGCCCTGTACCTGCCCAGCTGGCAGGAAGTGGCCACCACCATCCTGCCGGTAGCCTACGGTATTATCCTCATTGCCGTGGCACACCGCTACCTGCCGATTTTTCCGCAGGAAAAAGAATTGAACACGGTGACCCGGTAGCCGGCCGGTTACCCATAAATTGCACAGGAGGCTGACATGTTACCGTTTTTATTTGAATGGCACTGGGATACGGCGCACTTGGTATTTCACGGCGGACTCTGGTATGCGTTGTCCATCCTGGGGCTGGGCATGGCCTACTGCATTCTGAAAGCCATCTACGACACTTACGGCAGCGGCGACTCGTCGTCCCATGACGACCATTAGGTAAGCGGCCCTGCTTAGGGCGATACGGTGGCTCGGTGCCGTGGAAGCCGGACGTCCGCCGCTCCGGCTTCGTGGAATACTGTCGGCATCCGCCGGTACGATTACCTGACACAGCGCCCCGGTCATGCGGCCGGGGCGCTTTTTTATCCATTCATAACAAGGGGGACAAGCGCATGGACCAGATCATAATCGAGGGCGGCCGCCCCCTTTCCGGGGAAGTCGTCATCAGCGGAGCCAAAAACGCGGCCCTGCCCATTCTGGCCTCCGCCCTGCTGACAGATGGCGTCTGCGAGTATGAAAACGTGCCCGACCTCCGGGATATCCGCAGCATTATCCAGCTGCTGGAACACCTCGGCGCCCGGGTGGATTTTGCCGACAATACCGCCCGGATCGACTCCCGGAACGTGTCCGTTCATGAAGCCCCCTATGAACTGGTCCGGAAAATGCGGGCCTCCATCCTGGTCCTCTGCCCACTGGTGGCGCGTCTGGGCAAGGCCCGGGTATCCATGCCCGGCGGCTGCGCCATCGGTGCCCGCCCCATCAATTTTCACCTGCAGGGGCTGGAAATCCTGGGCGCCACCGTCGAACTGGCCCACGGCTATGTAGACGTCACCGCCGGCCGGCTGCGGGGCGGCACCATCTATTTTGATATTCCCAGCGTTACCGGCACGGAGAACCTGATGATGGCCGCGGTACTGGCCGAGGGCACTACCGAGCTGCGCAATGCCGCCTGTGAACCGGAAGTAACCGCCCTGGCCGCGGCGTTGAACCAGATGGGAGCGGATATCCGGGGCGCCGGCACCTCCGCCATCACCATTCAGGGGGTCTCCGCATTGTCGCCGATCAAGGCGACCATCATTCCCGACCGCATCGAGGCCGGCACTTTCATGGCCGCGGCCGCCCTGACCCGGGGCGAAATTTCCGTGCGGGGCTGCGAGCCCGCCCACATGACGGGTCAAATTGAAAAGCTCCGGCAGACCGGCACCCGCGTCGAAATTGACGACACCGCCGTTCACGTCTCCGGACCGGACCGATTGCGCAGCGTCGACATCAAAACCCTGCCCTACCCGGGCTTTCCCACGGACATGCAGGCCCAGTTCATGGCCATGATGTCGGTGGCCGGCGGTCTGTCGGTCATTACCGAAACCATTTTTGAAAACCGTTTTATCCATGTCAGCGAACTGGAACGCCTTGGTGCCGACATCACCGTTTCCGGAAATTCCGCCATGGTGACCGGTGTCTCCCGTCTTTCCGGCGCGCCGGTCATGGCCTCGGATCTGCGGGCCAGCGCCTCCCTGGTGTTGGCCGGACTGGTCGCCGCAGGAACCACCGCAATCAACCGGGTCTATCACCTGGACCGCGGTTACGAAGCCATGGAGAAAAAATTCGAGCGTCTGGGCGCCGCTATCTGGCGAAAAAAAGGATTTTAATTTCCTGGACAGGGTCGTCTCGGCCCGAAGAGACCACGGATGGTCGTTATGTCTGCATATTCCCGGTATCCGCTGGCGCCCCTGCTGGGGGCGCTGATCGCCGGCCTGCTGGCCGGGGAACGTTTTTTTCTTGCCCGGGAAATCAGCGCCTTGGCCTCCCTGGCCGGGGCGGCCTGGCTGGTTATCGCCTTTTGCCGGCGCAAGCGTACTATCCCGCCAGCCCTGCTATGCTTCTTTTTCACCGGCTGGTTCGCCATGACCGGATACATGTTTCCGGACTTTCCTGCCGGCCACGTCAGCCGCTTTGCCGGACAGACCTGGTGGACCATTACCGGCACCATCATCAGCCAGCCCACCCGTCAAGCGGAAAACTGCCATTTTCTGCTGCAAACCCGGCGTCTGGTCTCCGGCAAACAGACGGTGGACGCCTCCGGGTGTCTACGGGTGAAAATTTACGGAAAGATGTCCGGCCTGCTTCCCGGCTCCAGTATTCGTTTTCCCGGCCGTATCCGCCGGCCGTCCAATTTTAAAAACCCGGGGGCCTTTGATTACGAACGGTACCTGGCCTTTCAAGGGGTCTCTGGTCTGGCCTACGCGGCAGCCGAACGGGTCACTGTTCTGGGACGGTCCGACGTCCCGGCCCCGGTCGTCCCGGTGCAAAAAATCCGGCAGCGGCTGGCCGTCCGGATGGAAAAAAGCGGCCCTTCGGAGGAGACCGCGGCGGTTCTCCAGGCATTGATTCTCGGCCGCAAAAAAGAACTACCGCCGGAGGTACGAAAAATTTTCAACCTGGTGGGGGCGGGGCATCTTTTGGCCATCTCCGGCCTCCATGTCGGCATCATCGCCACTATCTGCTTTTGGTCACTGACCCGCCTGCTGAGCTTCGTCCCCGCCCTGACCTGGCGGGGATGGGTCGCAAAAGCCGCCGCCCCGCCGACAATGGCGACGGTGATCGCCTACGGTCTGTTGGCCGGCATGGCGCCTTCCACTCAGCGGGCGGTCATCATGGTGGCCGTTTTTCTGACCGCCATTGTGGTGGGCAAAAAGCACACCCTCCTGAATACCCTGGCCCTGGCCGCCCTGATTATCCTGGTGCTGCACCCGCCCGCTCTTTTTTCCGTTTCTTTCCAGTTCTCTTTTGCGGCGGTTTTCTTTATCATCTGCGGCATGTCAACCGTATCCGGACGTCTGCAGAAAATTCGCTCCCGCTGGAGCCATCGGGGAATCGGTTTTCTGCTGGTATCCCTGTTCGCCATCCTCGGCACCGCGCCCCTGGCCATGTTCTATTTCAACCAGGTCTCCCTGGTGGGGTTGGCCGCCAACTGTTTCATGGTACCGCTGATTGGTTTTGTCGCCGTTCCCCTGGGGTTGACCGGGGCGGCCGTTTCCGCATTCAGCCCCGACCTTTCCTGGCTCTGCTTCCAGGGGGCTGCCATGGTTATCCAGGGAGCCCTAGTCCTGGCCCGCTGGCTGGCCGGCCATGCCTGGGCCGCGGTGTACACCGTCACCCCCAGCCGGCTGGAAATTCTCTGCTTTTACACCCTGCTCTGGAGCCTGCTGCGGCTTCTCCGGCCCTCCCCGCCGGAAAATCTTAGGATAAACGCCGGAAAGATCCCGGACAGCAGCTCCGGATCCGCCAACCGGCGCGACCGGCTGGCCGCTGCCGCGGCAATCCTGGCCGTTCTCATCCTGGCCACGGATGCCGGCTACTGGGTTCAGCGGCGCTGGCTGCATGACGACCTGCGCGTCACCGTTCTGGATGTGGGACAGGGCAATGCGGCCCTGATCGAAATACCCGGCGGCCGGTGCCTGCTCATCGACGGCGGCGGCTTTACCGGCAGCACTACTTTTGACGTCGGCAAAATGATTGTGGCCCCTTTTTTGTGGCGAAACAAGATCGCCGCGGTCGACACCCTCGTCCTGACCCACCCGGATACGGACCATCTGGCCGGACTGCGGTATATCGCCGAACATTTTCACGTCAAAAACTTCTGGTCCAATGGGGAAGCCGTGGAGTCCGAACCATACCGCGAGGTAAGGCGGGTCCTCCGCAAAAAGAAAATCGCCAGGCCGCCGCTGGACCAACTGCTCGGCAGCCGGCGGATAAACGGAATTGATATCGATATCCTCTATCCCCCGCCGGATTTTACCGCCCGCAAAAAAGACCAGGCCTGGCGCAATACCAACAACAACAGCCTGGTCCTGCGGATCTCCTGCGGCCAGATTTCTTTTTTATTCCCCGGCGATCTGATGAAACGCGGAGAGGAAGAGCTGGCGGCCCGCGCCGGGAAGCGACTGGCCAGCACGGTCCTGATTGCCCCCCACCACGGCAGCCGTACCTCCAGCACGGCCGCCTTCCTGGAACAGGTCCGCCCGCGGCAGATCATCATCTCCGCCGGCCACAATAATCGCTACGGTTATCCCCACCCCGAGGTTCTCGACCGCTATGAGGCCTGCCCGGCGGAAGTATACTGTACCGGCCGGGATGGGGCGGTTATCATGCGAACCCGAGGGGAACGACTGCGGCTGATCCTCCCCGCTCGAAAATAAATTTCCCCATTGAGCTATCAAACAATTGACCTTTCGGACGATTTATTCTGAGCGCATCTACGGCTTTCAATGTCTTCTGCAGGCAGCTGTGACTCAGAATTGTTTTTCTGGTAGGAGGCAAACTTGAAAATTACTCTATTTTAGATAATATAAACAAATGGACAAAATTTCAGAAGCCGGATTTATCTTGATATGAAAAAACGTGTCTTGCTTTCCTCGGTCTACAAGCCATTCGGGATCAACACCATTGATGCCCGCCATGAGTCAAAAATTGAACTGTTTCACAATCAATTAACCCGGAATCAGGGCATCTACTCCCCGCGTTTTTTTCTGTTTTCCCATGGACTGCATGCCATCGCCAATAATCTGGATGATACGCCGGTAACTGTTCTGGATTTTCCCTCTCTTAAACGATTTCAGCGCGAACTCCGCAAAGGTTATGATGTAGTAGGCATAAGCGCCATTGTTCCCAACTTCACCAAAGCCAAGCGCATGGTGGAAACGGTGCGTGCGTTGTCTCCCGGCTCCACGGTTGTGATCGGGGGGTTTTGCGCCGCTGTTCCGGAAATTGAAAAAATAATGGATGTGGATCATGTCTGTGTGGGCGAGGGGATCAGCTTCATGCGTCGTTTGCTGGGGCAGTCACAATCGTTTAATTTCAAAAACCCGGACACGGTCAGCCAACTGCGGGAAGTAATGGGTATTCCCCTGCGCTGCAAGGGATCTCCCCATATCGTGGTGGGGCTGGGATGCTCCTATGGCTGCGACTTTTGCTGTCCCAGCCATTTTTTCGGAAAACGCCACATTCGCTTTTTTCGTTCGGGGCAAGCCCTTTTTGAAGAAATCGAAAAAGTCGCTCAACATCATAGAACCAACAACATCAGTCTTATCGGTGATGATAATTTCCTGCTGGATCTGGATCGGGCCGAACAACTTCGACAATGTATGATCCAATCCAACAAACAATATCGACTCTTTACATTTGGCTCGGCTGATAAAATAGTCGAATTCGGCGCTGAGAAACTGGCGGAAATGGGGGTCAATCTGATCTGGATCGGCCGGGAAAGCCTCTTTTCAACATACCAGAAAAACCAGGGGCAGAATCTCCAAAAAATTATCGCCGATCTCCGCCGTTACGGCATCAAAGTCATCCTCAGTTCCATCCTGCTGGTGGACGAACATACCCGGGAGAACATCGAGACTGACATTGCCGATCATCTTGACTGCCGCCCTACTTTCAGCCAGTTCGCCTTTTATTCTCCTCTGCCGGGGACCCCACTCTTCGACAGGATGTCTGCCCAAAATAAAATTTTAACCGCCATTCCCTTTGAAGAGTGGCACGCGTTTAAGCAGCCCTGGTTCACGCATCCGGAATTCAGCCTGCTTGAGGCGGAAAAAATACAGAATCGGGCTTATGACCGGGATTTTCAGGAATTGGGGCCGTCTCTCATGCGCTATATCCAAACCGATTATGAAGCCTGGCGGTTTCTAAAAGATTCCGCCAAACCCCACCTTACGGCACGAGCCGGTGCCATGGCAGCCGAAATGGGAAAGTACCGTATTCTTCTGCTGGCCATGCGTCATCTATTGTCACGGGAATCATTGCGAAAGCAGGCAGAAGTGCTTCTAAAAAATATTGAACAATCGTTTGGTCCGGCTACGGCCATTGAAAAAACAGCGGCGGGGGGGATATACTGCTTCGCTCGTGTTCGAGAACTCCGCACCCGCCTGGCCGGAGATGCCCTGCAGCCGCCGACCCGGATTCGGCGATACAACCAATAACCGGTTTTTTCAACCCATTCCGTCAGTACTGCAGCGCTATGAATTGCCGTCGTCTGCTTCCGGCCGGGACTGCTGCAGACGGTTCAGACGGTGATAATACCCTTCTGCCGCCATCAGTTCCGCATGGGAGCCGCTTTCGATGATCCGGCCGCGGGCAAGCACCAGGATATGATCGACCTGCCGGACAGTGGAAAGCCGGTGGGCGATAATAATGCCGGTACGGCCCCGGGTCAGGTTGGTCAGGGCCTCCTTGATCTGCACCTCGGTGGCCAGGTCGATGCAGGAGGTGGCTTCATCAAAGATGATCAGGTCGGGATGGTTGGCAAAGGCCTCCAGTAATTTGCCCGTCATGTCTTCTCCATTA
>CAYTQK010000068.1:0-3982 GCA_964439745.1 uncultured Desulfobacterales bacterium | reverse complement strand
GTGAGGTTGGTCGGGGCCTCGTTGGTCTGAAGCTGGGTGGCCAGGTCGATGTAGGGGGTGGCTTGATAAAAGAGGGTCAGGGCGGGGTGATTGGCAAAGGCCCGGGCAATGGAAATCAGCTGGCGCTGGCCGCTGGAGAAGGTGGTGCCTTTCCGCGAAACCGGCGCATCCAGGCCGCCGGCGACGCTGTCAACAATCTGGCGGCAGCGCGACAGGTCCAGGATATTCTCCAGCTCGTCATCGGTGATGGCAGTGTTGCCGAAGACGATATTGTCCCGCAGAGTGCCGGAAAACAAAAAGGGATCCTGCATGACCAGCCCGCAGCGGGCCCGGAGCACTTCCGCTGGCAGCCGCCGGATATCTTCGCCGTTGATGGAAACCGTGCCGGCCGCGGCCTCGTAGAACCGCAGGATAAGATTGGCGATGGAGGTTTTGCCGGCGCCGGTGGGGCCGACAAGACCGATCGTCTCTCCGCGGGAAACGGTAAACGAGATATCCCGGAGAACGGGTTCGTCCGGCTGGTAGGCGAAACGGACATGCTCAAAGGCCACCCGGTTGATGGAAAACGGTTGCGGGTGGTCGGTACGGGAAGCCGGCGGCGGCATCTCTTCATGGGTGTCCAGCACCAGGAAAATCCGTTCGGCCGAAGAGATGGCGTTCTGGGTAATGTTGAATTTTTCGGCCATGTCCCGGATGGGCCGGAAGAACATCTTGATATAGGAGATAAACGCGGCCAGCACCCCGATGGTCATGGTATCGGACAAGACGCCCCGGCCGCCGTAATAAATCACGATGGCCAGGGCCACCGTGCCCAGCATCTCCACCACCGGCATGAACACCGCAAAGACATGAATCTGGCGGATGCCGGCCTGGTAATAGGCGTCGTTGATCCGGCGAAAACGGGCCAGGTTGCCGGCGGCCCGGGAAAAAAGCTGAATGATGTCCAGCCCCTCAATGGTTTCGGAAAGATTGGCGTTGATCTCGGCAATCTTGATCCGCATGCGGCGGACACGCAGGCGGGCCGCGGCGGCGAAATAAAACCCGGCCACGATAACCAGCGGAATCACGACAAAGCAGGCCAGGGCCAGGCGCCAGGACAGGATTGACAGCATCACCGCCACGCCGATAATCAGAAAAAGGTCCTTGAAGACAAAGGTCAGCACGGAAGTGAACATTTCATGCATGTTCTGCACGTCGTTGGTGGCCCTGGTCACCAGCCGGCCCAGGGGATTTTTTGAAAAATAGTCCAGGCGCTGATTCTGGATGTGGGTAAACACCGCCAGGCGCAGGTCGTGCATGGTTTTCTGACCGGCATACTCCATGACAAACACCTGAACGCCATTGCAGACAAACATGACCAGGGCGATGAGCAAAAGAAAACCGGCCGCCCGGGTGGTTTGCCGCAGGTCATCGGCGCGCAGAATCCGGATATCGGCCCTGGTCAGCGCCTCCAGCCGTTCCAGGGGCAGTTGCGCGGTTGTCTCGTCCACCCTCGTGAACAGTTCCCGGTAGCGGTCAACAACAGCCCGCTGCCGCGGCTGGCGAAGATCCACGGTGAGGAGTCGCTGCTGCCCTCCCCCGGCGGACCTTTCCGCCGGGGGCACGATATACCGGTCAATGGTCTCTTTGATGATATAGGGGGCGGCCAGGTCCAGCAGGGTGACCAGCACCACGATGCCGATGGCGCCCAGGAACAGGAACCGGTGGGGCCGGATAAAGGGGGACAGCCGCAGCAGCAGACGCAGATCCCGCTTCTCCCGGGGGTTCTGCTCCCGGTATCGTTCCTGCTGTCCTGGTCGATCTGCCGGCATCTATTTCCCTTCCATTTCCTGCAGGCGCCAGATGGCCGCATAATATCCATCCGCCTGCAGAAGTCCGGCATGGGTTCCGTATTCCGCCACCCGGCCGTTCTGCAGCACCATGATCCGGTCGGCAAACCGGGCCGGGAAAAGCCGGTGGGAGATAAAAATCATGGTGCGTCCGGCCGCCAGGGCGGTCAGTTCGCGCAGGATGTTGTCGGCGGTCTCGGTGTCCACCTGGCTGACCGGATCATCCAGGATGACCAGGTGTGCCTGGTGATAAAAGGTCCGGGCCAGGGCGACCCGCTGTTTCTGTCCGCCGGACAGCACCACGCCTCTTTCCCCGGTGATGGTGGCAAAGCCCCGGGGCATGGCCTGGACGGTCTCATACAACCCGGCCTGCTGACAGGCGCGGACCAGGGCGGGGTCATCGTCGGCCACGGTATCGTCAAAGGTAATATTTTCCCGGATGGTGGTGGAGAACAGAAAAGGCTCCTGCGGCATGTACGCGGTCAGCGCGCGCAGGCTGTCGAGCCGTATGGATCGGAGGTCCTGTCCATCCAGCCGGATCCGGCCGGAAACCGGATCATACCGCCGGGCCATCAGCTTGGCCAGGGTGGTCTTGCCGCTTCCTGGCGGCCCCAGCAGGCAGAGGGTATGCCCGGCCGGCAGTTCCAGGTCGATGGACCGGAGGGTGGCCTCCCGGACCCCGGGATAGGCAAAGCCGACTTTTTCCCAGGCAACTCCCTGGTCGATTCCGGAGACCGGCCGGGCTTCGGCCGTTTCCTTGATTTCGGGAGCGGCCTCCAGGACCTGGTTGATGCGATCCAGGGACGCCCGGCCGCGCTGGATCAGATTGGTTACCCAGCCCAGGGCCATCATGGGCCAGGTCAGCAGCGCCAGGTAGCTGATGAAAGCCACAAAATCCCCGGGGGTAATCTCGGCGGTAATGGTCTGGTGACCGCCCAGGTAGAGGACTATGGCGGTGCTGACATTGGTGAAAAAGACCATCAGGGGGAAAAAAGTGCCGGTCACCCGGGTCAGGCTGAGATTTTTCCGGATGTAGGCCCGGGAAGCGTCATCAAAGGATCGGGTGGAATCCGCCTGGCGGGCAAAGGCCTTGATGACCAGGATACCGGCGAATCGTTCCCGGACGATCTCGGTCATGTCGGCAAACGCCGCCTGCACCCCCTGGTATTTGCGGTGCATCCGGCGGCTCAGAATTTTGGTCAGCACCACCACCAGGGGCATGGGAATAAGGCAGTACAGCGTCAGGCGCAGGTTGATATAGGCCATGAACCCGATGGCGGCGGTTCCCAGAAAAATGGCGTCGGTCATGGCCACCATGCCGAAGCCCGTGGCCATGCGGATGTTGTTGATGTCATTGGTGGCCCGGGCCATGAGGTCGCCGGTGCTGGTATGGTCGAAATAGGCGGCGTCCAGGGTCTGGATATGGGCGAACAGCCGGTGGCGCAGGTCTTTTTCAATCTTGCGGGAGGTGCCGATGAGACAGCGCCGCCAGACATAGCGGAAGCCGCCGATCAGCGCCCCCAGTCCCAGGATGAGCAGGGCGTAGCGGAACAATTGCCGGTCATCAAGGGAAAGATAGGCCAGGGCGTCAATGGCATGCTTGGTGACCCGCGGAATCAGCAGCTGCAGAATATCCACCACCACCAGGCTGGCGACGCCGGCCGCGATGACGGTGAAATTGGCTTTCAGATAAGATCTGGCGGTGACTCGGGACAAAACGATATTCTACCGGATAGCGGTTATAATTGTTTCTGCAGCTGGCTGGCACAGGTCAGCAGGGGATCCCAGACCGGGCTGAAGGGCGGGGCATACGCCAGGTCGCACTGGGCGAAGTCCGCCACGGTCATGTGCGCGCTCAGGGCTACGGCCGGTGCATTGATGCGGTGCGCCACGCCTTCCCGGCCCACCATCTGAACGCCCAGCAGTCGGCCCGATGATTTGTCCCCCACCATGGAGACGTGGATATCCGTGGAACCGGGATGGGCGTGCGCCCGGGAACGGCTGGTAATTTCCCGGCGGACCGGATCGAAACCGGCCCGGGAGGCCTCGGATACGGTCAAGCCGGTACGGGCCACTTCCAGGCCGAACCCCTTGAAGTCGGCAGTCCCGGCGCCCCCCGGCACGGCCACACTTCTACCGCCGACCTTGTCCCC
>CAYTQK010000067.1:6672-13624 GCA_964439745.1 uncultured Desulfobacterales bacterium | reverse complement strand
CAACTGCCTGCTGCTATTTTTTCTGTTGCGGCGCATACCGGGGACTGTCTGGCGCAGCTTCCTGGTCGCCCTGCTGTTCGGCATTCATCCGCTGCACGTGGAAGCTGTTGCCTGGGCCGTGGACCGCAACGCCCTGCTCAGCACCCTCTTTTTTTTGCTGGCCATACGGGCCTATCTCCAATACGGGGACAAACCGGCGGCCTGGCGCTATGCCCTGCTGGTCGTTTTTTTCGTGCTTTCCTTGATGGCCAAACCCATGTATGTCACCCTGCCCCTGGCCTTGCTGCTGCTGGATTACTGGCCGCTGGACCGGTGGCGGCAAGACCGCCCCCTGCCGCCGGGGAAAAAAGCGGTCCCGCCCGATTCCCGGTATTATCCCCTGGTGGAAAAAATTCCCCTGCTGATGATCGCCGCCTTTTTTTCTCTTTTGAATATCGGCATTGCCGCGTCAACCGATATTTTTACTTCCATGCACTCGCTCTCCCTGCCGGACCGGCTGGCCAATGCCGTGGTCTGCCTGCTGGCCTACCTGGGAAAATTCATCTGGCCGCAGAACCTGGGAATTTTATACCCCCACCCGGGCGATACCCTGACCGTTTCCCAAATCCTTCCGGCAGCCGCGGCATTAATTGTCATCACCGCCGTGGTCCTGCTGGCCGGCCGGCGGCATCGCTACCTGCCGATGGGGTGGTTCTGGTTCCTGGTTGTCCTGCTCCCGGTTTCCGGACTCTTTCAAAACGGCCACCAGGCCATGGCCGACCGGTTTGTGTACATGCCGGTGCTGGGACTGATGATCATAACGGTCTGGGGAGGGTACGACCTGCTGGGCAGGCTGAAAATGCCGCCATGGGCAGCGGTGCTGCTGATCACGCTCATCACGGCCGCCCTCATGGTCAGAACCTGTCGCCAGGTCCACTACTGGCAAAACAGCCTGTCACTGTTTACCCGCACTCTGACCGTTACGGACAACAACTACCTGATGCATGATTACGCCGGGGTGCAATGGATTCAGCGGGGAGAACTGGACCGGGCCTTTCGCCATTTTAAAGCGGCTATTGCCATCAATCCCCGCTACGCGGAAGCCTATTTCAACGCCGGCACCTACCTGCTGTTTCACGGCCGCTGGGAAAAAGCCGAAAATTATCTGAATCGCTCCCTGGCGCTGGGGGGAAAAGGAGAGAACCGGCGCCGGGCCGAACAAAACCTGAAACGAGCCCGCCGCGCCCGCAAAGATCCGGCCGCGCAGATCCGGATTCTGGAAAAGACCCTGCGCCTCAAGCCCGGAGACAAGGCCATCCAGCGGTCTCTTAACAGGCTGTACCGGGAACAGGGCATCTCAGAAGAACAGAGGACCTCAGCCCGCCCCGCAACCGGGGCTCATGAGGCTGCCGGCACCAGCACCGAATCCACGATCTCGTCGAACTGATCCACCTGGATGATAGTCAGATCCTTCTTGATCTGTCCGGGAATATGCTGGATATCGGCCTCGTTCCGGGCCGGCAGCACCACCGTCTTGACGCCGGCGCGGCGGGCGGCCAGGAGCTTCTCCTTGATGCCGCCCACCGGCAGGATCCGGCCGCTGAGGGTGATCTCCCCGGTAAAGGCCATCTCTTTGCGGGCCGGACGGCCGGTCAGCAGTGAAATCAGGGCCACCCCAATGGTCAGTCCGGCCGAAGGCCCGTCCTTGGGAATGGCCCCGGCCGGGATGTGGATGTGGATGTCCTGCTCATCGAAAAAATTTTCGTCGATCCGCAGCCGGGCGGCATTGCTGCGGATATAGCTCAAGGCCGCCTGGGCCGACTCCTTCATGACCTCCCCCAGGGACCCGGTCATCATCAGGTGGCTGCGGCCCTTCATCTTGGTGGCCTCGATAAAGATGATCTCCCCCCCGGCTTCGGTCCAGGCCAGGGCCGTGGCCAGGCCGACCTTTTCGGCGGCTTCGGCCACTTCCACGTGATACTTCCGGGGACCGAGATAGGCCCGGACGGTTTTCTCATCAATCTGAATGGGACCGGCGGCCTCGTCTCCGTCGAGTATTTCCCGGGCGCACTTGCGGCAGACGGCGTCGACCCGGCGCTGCAGTTCCCGCAGACCCGCCTCCCGGGTATAGCCGCTGATAATGGCCCGAACGGCCTCGGCCGCGAAAACCGGCGGAGACGTTTCCAGGCCGTTGTCCTTGACCGCCCGGGGAATCAGGTAGTCAAAGGCGATGCGCTCTTTTTCCTCCTCGGTGTAGCCGGACAGGTAAAGCACTTCCAGCCGGTCCCGCAGGGGGCCGGGAATGTGATCGACGATGTTGGCGGTGGTGATGAACATGACGGCCGACAGATCAAAGGGCACGTCCAGGTAATGATCGACAAAGCCGGCGTTCTGCTGGGGGTCGAGTACCTCCAGCAGGGCCGAGGCGGGATCTCCCTTGAAATCCTGGCCCAGCTTGTCCAGCTCGTCCAGCATGAACAAGGGATTGTTGGTGCCGGCCCGGCGGATCTCCTGGATGATCCGCCCGGGCATGGCCCCGACATAACTGCGGCGGTGCCCCCGGATCTCGGCCTCGTCTTTCATGCCGGCCAGGGAAATGCGGATGAACTCCTTGCCCAGGCTGCGGGCGATGGACATTCCCAGGGAGGTCTTGCCGGTACCGGGCGGGCCGGTAAAACAGAGGATGGGGCCCTTGGCCCGCAGCAGCCGGGTCTTGGCGGCCAGGGCCTGGCGGACGGTGGTGCGGATCTCTTCCAGCTTGAAGGGCTTGGTGATATAATTAAAGGAGCCTTTTTTCATGGCCTCCACCGCGCTGGGCACGGTGGCATACCCCGTAATCACGATCACTTCCACCTGGGCGTCTTTCTGGCGGGCTTTTTCCAGTACCTCCATGCCGTCGACCCGGTCCATCTTGAGATCGGTGATGATCACGTCCACGGCCGCCTCTTCCAGCTTCTCCAGGGCTTCGGCACCGTTGACCGCGGTCATGACCTGGTATCCCTCCCGGGTGAGAACATGATCCAGGTTCTGCCGGGTGCGCTCCTCGTCATCGACGACCATGACGGTATACTGGCGGGAGAGCTTGATAATCCGAACGGCCAGGTATTCCAGGATGCGGTTCTTGATTTCTTCCAGACCATAGTGCTCTTCGTTGAGAATGGCTTCGGCCCGCTTGATGTCCAGCTTATCGGCCGAAGAGGTCTGCCAGGGCAGGGATAGAAGGTAATCGATATAGTTGAGGGCGATGGTATATTCCCCGCTGGACGGACTGGTCTGGGCCATCTTGTCCAGTTCCTTACCGGCAATGCGGGCCACGTTGGCGGGCATACCGGCCGCACGGATTTTCTCCCGCCACTCCTCGATTTCGGTGATCGCCGCCGGCTCCCCGGCTTTGTCGCCCTTGCTGAAAATGGCCATACTGCCCCCTGGCTGTTCTTCCGGATGGTATGGGTACGCTTTTCCGGCTGGGTTTACTTGTACCGGAAAAATCATGTTTTGGCAAGCGCTCCAAGCGATCAGTCACCACCGGACAGGGCTGGAGCCCTTTTAACCATTACAAAACGCAACATTACGGATTTTTTGCAATAGTCCATAACTATTTAATATTATAATAAACTATTTTCAAAAAAGTTCAAATGTTGCAAATCGCAATATTAATCCCTATCCCCCCCTACCCCTCTATATGAATAAATACTTACAAAATCAATATGTTGATCTAAAAAATTCAGCATGGCACAAGATTTGCTCACGATAGCGGTGAAAGACACCATCAAAATCCATTAGCCACGTCGGAGGAAAAAAATGAACATTTTCCAGCAACTGCAACGACTGGAGACCGTCATGCTGGCCGTCACCTTTGCCGAAGCCAATGAACATGACACGGCCCGGCGCATCCTGCGGGAATCGCGCCCGGTGCGCCAGCGTTCCCGCGCCCGCAAAACAACCGAAAACCGGGTGGACAACCGGCCGCAGCTGCGCCTGTAAGGACTCCGCTCCGCGGACCATCGCCGGCCGAAGAAACCCGGCCGGAAACGCCGCGGGCCTAAGACTTCCCCGGCAGTGAGAGGCAAAAAAGATGGGCACCGTGCTTCTGGCCGTTGACGGCATGCTTCCGGACCGGCGCATCCTGGCATACGCCATGGACATCTGCCGCCGGATCCGGGCGGAGTTGAATATTCTGCATATCATTGCCCCTCAACCGGGCCGCGGACGGCTGGAAAAATGGAAACAGCAGATGCACCGGGCCCGCGGCTGCCTGGAACGGAGCATGATGGCGGCCGCTTTCGCCGAAACCGGCGAGCACGATACGGCCCGGGAATTGCTGGATGAGGCAGCCGCCCATATCAAGCGGCTTCTGGCCGAGGAGGAGGAACCGCTCGTGCCCTACCGGGTAAAAATCAGGGCCGGTGCCACCGACATGGTTATTGAGGACTACCTGAAGCGTCACCGGGAAGTTGTGCTGGCCATTTATGACACCGCCGATCACCCGGAGATCCCCCCGGATACGGCCGGCCCCAGCCAACGGCTGCCGGTCTATCCGGCCCGCCGGAACATCAAGGCCGAGGAGCTGCAGAAAAAACTGTCCGTGCCGCTGGTCGTGCGGCGGCCGGATTCTTTTTCGAAAAACAAAAATGAAAACGCCAATAAAAGGAGGTCCCCATGAAAAACTTATGGCAGAAAATGGCCCGCAGGGGCCGCTCCCTTCGTGACCGGATGGAGGATTACCAGGAAACCATCACCTTTGCCGAAGCCGGAGAGGCCCCAGCTGCGGCTGCCGCCGAAAACACCGCCGCCGAGGAACAACCCGGCCTGCTGCTGGTCATCGGTAACGGCAACACCTTTAGCCAGCGCATCATTGATTATGCCCTGGAAATGGCCCAGCGCATGTCCCATGAGATCCTGGCCCTGAACATGGCACCCCTGCCGGCGGAAACCTTTACCTTGCTGACTCCGCCCCGCAGCAAAATGAAAGAGTTCGAGGAGGCTTCCCGGACCAACGCGCGCTCCTTCCAGGAAGCGGCGGCAGCAGCCGGCATCCCCTTTCAGCACACGGTCAAATTCGGTGAAACCGAGACGGTCATCGAAGAGATCGGCAAAGAATACGGCCTGATCGATTTCGTGATTTCCGAACCGGAACGCCAAGAGGCGGCCCGGCGGCCGGAAAAGGAAAACCGGCCGGAAAAGCAGCTGCATGTCTATTCCATGGTCTGACCCGAATATTTCATGAAATAATCCGGTCTAACCCGTGTCGCCGGGAGTAGCCCGGCGAACAAGGAGGCATCCATGAACTTTCATTTTTTTCTGGGGCTGGGCCTGATTCTGCTGGCGGCCGGTCTCTGCTATCTGTTTCGTCATGAAAACAAACAATAATCTCCTCACCCAAATCGTGGTGCCGCGTAAAGGTATTCGGCAAGAGAAAGGAAGAACCTGACATGACTCCTGATATGATACTTACGATGCTCGTCCTGGTTTTTGTGATTGTTCTGTTCGTTCTTGAGTGGGTCCGGGTGGACGTGGTCGGCATCCTCATGATGGTGCTGCTGCCGCTGATTGGACTGATTTCCCCGTCCGAAGCCTTTGTGGGCCTGAGCAGCAACGCCGTCGTTTCCATCATAGCCGTTATCATTATCGGCGCCGGCCTGGACAAGACCGGGGTGATGAACCAGGTGGCCAAGCCAATTATCAAATTCGCCGGCCAGAGCGAAAACCGGATCATCACCCTGATCAGCGGCACGGTCGGTATCATTTCCGGCTTGATGCAGAACATCGGCGCCGCCGCCCTGTTTCTGCCCGCGGTTCAGCGGATTTCCAAACGCATGGGCCTGCCGGTTTCCCGCCTCCTAATGCCCATGGGATTCTGCGCTATCATCGGCGGCACCCTGACCCTGGTCGGCGCCAGTCCTACCATTTTATTGAACGACCTGATGACCATCGGCGGCAAAGAGCTGGCTCCTTTCGGCCTGTTTACCCAGACACCCATCGGCCTCTGCCTGCTGGCCGCGGCCATCCTCTACTTTATCCTGTTCGGACGCTTTATCCTGCCGGTCGGCGGCGATGACGACGACGACGGCATCACCTCGTCACTGGCCGCCGCTTACCAGGCCTTTGACAATATCTTGGAAATCCATATCCCGGAAAACTCCGGGCCGGCCCGGCGGCTGGATGATCTGGACCTGCAGACCAAGTTCCTGGTGACGGTGGTGAGCATTCACCACGCCGCCAAAAAGGAAAAAAATTTCGTGCCCCGCAGTTTCAACCTGATTTCGCCGGGGGACGACATCGCCGTGGTGGGCCGAAACAAAAAGAACGTGGAGAAGATGGCCGAGGAGCTGGGCTGGGAAATCCGTCCCACCCTGGAAGTTTTCGCGGAAAGCTTTTCCCGCACCAACGCCGGCATGGCCGAGACGATCGTCTCTCCCCGCTCCGAGCTGATCGGCAAAACCATGAGCGAAGTCAATTTCAAAGAACTGTACGGCGTAACCCCGCTGGCCCTGTTCAAGGGCAACCGAATCTATTATGCCGGCCTGACCCATATCCCCCTGCAGATGGGCGACACCCTGCTCCTGAAAGGCCCCTGGGAAAGGTTCCACCTCCTGAAAAACCATCCCCAGCCCCGGGCTCTGACCTTTTCCACGCCGCTGGAAGGGGAAATCCTGCGGCCGCACAAGGCCAAGCTGGCGGTGTGTTGGCTGGCCATCGCCCTGGTCCAGGTCATCTTCCTGAAAATCCAGCTGTCCGTGGCCCTGATGTCCGGCGCCCTGGGCATGATCATCACCGGCGTCCTGAAAGTCGACGAAGCCTACCGCTCCGTTGACTGGATGACCGTCTTCCTCCTGGCCGGTCTGATACCGCTTGGCATTGCTTTCGAGAAAACCGGCACCGCTGGATTTATTGCCGAGCAGGTGCTGGGGCTTCTGGGGGACCCCGCCCCCATTGTACTGCTGGCCGTGGTCGGGCTCATGACCTCGTTTTT
>CAYTQK010000067.1:0-6662 GCA_964439745.1 uncultured Desulfobacterales bacterium | reverse complement strand
CCTGAGGTCCGTGGCCCGGGGAATATTCACACCCGGCGGCCTGAAAGTGGACGGGGCCTACCGGGCGTGGGACTGGATGCCGGTCTTCCTGCTGGCCGGACTGATCCCCCAGGGCATCGCCTTTGAAAAAACCGGCCCAGCGGCCTTTAGCGCCGAAAGGGTGCTGGGCATCCTCGGCGGCCCGGCTCCATCGTGCTGCTGGGGGTGGTGGGGCTGATGACCTCCTTTTTCACCCTGGTTATTTCCAATGTGGGCGCGGCCGTCCTGCTGGTGCCCCTGTGCATGAACATGGCCCTGATAGCCGGCGGTGATCCGCGCATGGCCGCCCTGGTGGTGGGCCTGTCCGCCTCCAACACCTTTGTCCTGCCGACCCACCAGGTCAATGCCCTGATCATGCGTCCCGGGGGATACCGTACCATTGATTATACCAAGGCCGGGATCGGCATGACGGTCTTGTTCCTGGTGGTAGAACTGACGGTGCTATATTTTTTCTACGGGATTTGACCCTTCGACTTGAAATATGATATTGGGATAAAATCAAATTTTTTCCGAGAAAAAATATGCGCATCAGTGTCCGTCGCCAGATATCCATTGCCTTTATCGCCCTCATCCTGCTGGGTGCAGTCAACTGGCTGATCAACGACTACCAGAACCATGTCCTCAACCTGAAATTCAATATCATTACCGAAAAAAACCGTCTCCTCAACACCACCCTGGAGGCCCGGCGGTATGAAAAGAACTTTTTCCTGTATTACAATGAGCAGGATCTGGCCGAAGCCATTGCCTATGCCAACGCCGCCCAAAAACAGCTTACGAGCATCATTGAAAATTATGAAGAATATACCTCCAGCCAGAACCTGCAGGCCTACCGCGAGGAGCTGCGAAAATACCGGACCGCGCTGGTGGCCCTGCATCAGCGGCTGCGGGACAATAGCAAACAGTCCGGAATGAACGATCCCCAGGGGACCGGCGAACGCAAACACGCCACCCTGAGAATGCTAGGCCAGACGATCACCTCTGACCTGGAACAGATGGTGCAGCAGGAGCGCCTGAGCGTCAACCGCATCGTGCAGGGTTCCCGCATCTATATCTTCCTGGGCACCCTGATCGTGTTTCTACTGTCCATCTGCGTGGCTTTCTTTTTTATTTTCAAGATCAACCGCCCCCTGCGCCGGATTGCCCGGGCGGTCCGGAAAATCGCCGCCGGCGATTTTGAAAAGATCCCCCCCCTGAATACCCACGATGAGTTCGACGATTTCGTGACCAGCCTGAATACCATGATCAGCGAGGTCAACAAGCGCAACGAGCAGCTCATCCAGAGCCGCAAGATGGCCTCCCTGGGAACGCTCACCTCGGGCGTGGCCCATGAACTGAACAACCCCCTCAACAATATTTCCACCTCGCTGCAGATCGTCGTCGAGGAGCTGGACGACGGCGACCCGGCCTACAACCGGGAACTGCTGCTGGACGCCGAAAGGCAGGTGGAACGCACCCGCGATATCGTTCGGGCGCTGCTGGAATTTGCCCGGGAGCGCGACGTCAAGTCCGGCAAAAGCACCATCCGCTCCCTGGTGGAAGAGAGCATCAAGCTCATCAAGGGGGAATTGCCCGGGTCCGTGGAACTGCACATCGACATTCCCGAGGACCTGGAAACCGTCATGGATTTCCACCGCATGCAGCAGGTCCTGATCAACCTCATCCTGAACGCCGTCCATGCCATGAAAAACGGCGGGCAACTGATCATCCGGGCCAGCGAGAACACGGACAAAAAAGAGATCTGCCTGGAAGTCCAGGATACCGGCGCCGGCATTCCGGCCGCCCACCTGGACAAGATATTCGACCCCTTTTTCACCACCAAGGAAGTCGGCCAGGGGACCGGCCTGGGCCTGTCGGTCTCCCACGGCATCATCAAGAGCCACGGCGGAGAAATCAACGTGGCCAGTGAAGAAGGCCGGGGAACCACCTTTTATATCTGCCTGCCCCTGGGCACAGAGATGCCCGGCGAACAAACCGCTCCAGGAGAGCCGCGCCCATGACCCCATCAAAGACCAGCAATGATGTCTCGCGGGAGTCGGGCACAGCCACGATCCTGATCGTGGAAGATGAAAAAATAGCCCGCAACAACCTGGAGCATGTCATGAAAAAAGAGGGCTACCAGACCATTGCGGTGGACAACGGGGCCCGGGCCGTGGAACTGATGCAAACCACCAGCGTCGACCTGGTGGTGACCGATTTGAAGATGGAAAAAATTGACGGCATAACCGTGCTGGAAAAGACCCGCGAACTTCTGCCGGATACGGAAGTCATCCTGATCACCGGGTATGCCACCGTCAATTCGGCGGTGGAGGCGCTGCGCAAAGGCGCCTACCATTACATCGCCAAACCTTACAAGATCGAGGAAGTCCGCAAGGTGGTGGCCGAGGCCCTGCTGAAACGCCGGCTGCTGCTGGAGAACCGGGAACTCCGGCAATCCCTGAAAAGTCCCGGGGAAGTTCCCTTCATTCTCGGCAAAAGCGTGGCCATGGTGGAAATCAAGAAGACCATCCGCCAGATCGCCCCTTCGGACGCCAATGTGCTGCTGCTGGGGGAAAGCGGCACCGGCAAGGAGCTGGCCGCCAAGGCCATCCATCACCTGAGCGGCCGGGCGCAGCATCGTTTCGTAGCCTTCAACTGCGGCTCTTTGACCGAGGAATTGATGGCCAATGAGTTGTTCGGCCATGAAGCCGGCGCCTTTACCGGGGCCGAACAGAAAAAGGCCGGGCTGCTGGAAACGGCCAACGGGGGCACGGTCTTCCTGGACGAAGTAGGCGACATGCCCTCCTCCATGCAGGTGAAGCTGCTGCGGGCCATCCAAGAGAAGATCTTCTACCGGGTCGGCGGGGTCGAACCGGTGGCCACGGATGTCCGGTTCATCGCGGCCACCCACCGCGACCTCGGCCAGGACGTGGCCGACGGCCATTTTCGCCAGGACCTGTACTATCGCCTCAATGTCATCGCCATCCAGCTGCCTTCCCTGGCCCGGCGCCACGGCGACATTCAACTGCTGGCCCACCATTTTCTGGCCGAAAAAGGCCAGCTGGCAGGCAAGGATATCCAGTCCATCGACCCCGAGGCCATGCGGCTGCTGTGCCAGTACGGCTGGCCCGGCAACGTCAGGGAGCTGGAAAACGTCATTGAACGGGCGGTGGCCTTTCAAAACGGCAGCCGCCTCACCGTGGACGACCTGCCCGAGGATATCCGCTACCTTTCCATGGAAACCTACCGCCACGACAGCGGCGGCACCCCGCCCACCCTGGAAGAGCAGGAAAAACGCTATATCCGCTGGGTCCTGGACAAATGCAACGGCAACAAGACCCATGCCGCCAGGATCATGGGCATTGACCGGGTTTCCTTGTGGCGCAAGATGAAACGCTACCAGCTGGAAAAGTGAGCGATACCCGGATAATTTAATCCGACCAAAGGATTGTTATGAATGCTTTTCTACCCTGGTTGCTGCTGCTTGCCGGGCTTGTCCTGCTGGTCAAGGGCGCCGATTTTCTGGTCAGCGGCGCTTCGGCCATTGCCCGGCGGCTGGCCATCTCCGACCTGGTTATCGGGCTGACCGTGGTCGCCTTCGGCACTTCCACGCCGGAACTGTTCGTCAATATCACCGCCAGCCTCCAGGGCAATACCGGCATCGCCATCGGCAATGTCCTGGGCAGCAACATTGCCAACATTCTGCTGATCCTGGGCGTGTCGGCCCTGATCTTTCCCCTGGCGGTTTCCCGGGGTACGGTCTGGCGGGAGATTCCCTTCAGCCTCCTGGCCGCACTGGCCCTGGGCATCCTGGCCAATGATCATCTCGTCGACGGCCTGGCCGCCTCGGACATCTCCCGATCCGACGGCCTGGTGTTCTTGTTGTTCTTTGCCATTTTTCTCTACTATTCTGCCAGCATCGCCCGTTCCGGCAGCGTCCCGGACACCGGCGCAACGACACCGGCGGCAAAGAACATCCCCGTCTCGATCCTGCTGGTGCTGGGAGGACTGGTCGGTCTGTCGCTGGGAGGCAAATGGATCGTGGACGGTGCCGTGCACCTGGCCACCGTCCTGGGCATGAGCCAGACACTGGTGGGGTTGACCATCGTGGCGGTGGGCACCTCGCTGCCGGAACTGGCCACTTCGGCCATGGCCGCCTATCGCCGGAACGTGGAAATCGCCGTGGGCAACGTGGTGGGGTCCTGCATCTTCAACATCTTTTTCGTGCTGGGAATCAGCGCCGTCGTCAAGCCGCTGCCTTTCCAGACCGCCGGCAACCTGGACATCGGCATGGTCATCCTGGCCAGCCTGATTTTGTTTTTAGCCATGTTTACCGGCCGGCGCCGCTCCCTGGACCGCTGGGAAGCTGGTCTGCTGCTGGTTGTGTACGCGGTCTACCTGGCCTTCCTGGTTTATCGCGGATAACCGCGGCCGGTCCCCGCCAGGCTACTCATGCTCCCAGGTGCCGCCGGAGTCGACATATTTTTTCACCGCCAGCAATGATTTGCGGACCCCGTTTTTTTTGAACATGTTCTCGATAAAGGAAGGTACGTTCCGGATGGAAACCTGGCTGCCATACCGGGCCAGGGTTTTGCCCTCACCATAGGGGTACAGCTGCCAATAGCCTTCCAGATCATCAAGATCATTTTTAAACGAAGGATCCAGGCCCCAGTGAAAAAACAGCTTGGCCTGATCAAACTGGTGAATAACCCGGTAGAGGATATCCAGCCACAGAATTTTCAGGTGAAATTCGATATTGTCCCGGGACTTTTCCTTGTTGATCACCTGGATATCCTTGATCTCCTCAAGATATTTGATCTGATCTTCGGTGTGATACAGAAGCTCCCAGACCTTCTCCGGCGACTGGTCAAAGACCACCACTGCCTGGATCAGGGCTTGCTTCACTTCATCCCCGCTGTTACTGGTAAAAAAAACCACATCTCCTGCGGCCAGCCGATTTTTCTCCTGCTCGGTAAGTCCTTTCAGTCCGTCCGCACCAAAATCAGATGGCGACATGGCCAAAAGCGGCGCCGCCATCAAAAAAACCAGCATCAGTCCCAAAGAAATCCCACGCATAACCGTCTCCCCGCAAGAATCCAGACTTTTCAGCTCTCCTGTATTTGCCTTGTCCGGTTCTTCTATAATGAAAAAATCAATTTTTTGCCTGGCTTTTAGGAAAAAATTTTCGCGGCAACTTGTAATATTATTAATTATTACTTAAAAAATACAGCAATTAAAGAAGAAATAGTGGCGGGCTGGCCGCCTTCCAAAGAAGTCGTCGCATACGCGCTGACACATTAAAAATCATTTGATTACAAGTTGTTACCATACTTCAGGACCGCATTCTCCGCGTCCCCTCGCGGGAAACCGTTTTCTCCGCATTTTCCCCAAACAGAGAAGGACGTGGGTTCGATTCCCGTTTGCACTTCAAACGCGGTGATATCGGAACCCAAGTCTGAATCACAAAACCACACGCATTTTGAACTATCCGGGATTTCCGGATAACTGAAACCTCTTTACAGAAGCAGCCCTCCAGCATGCTCCAGCACATCCTCGGGCCAAAAACACTCCGGCCGGAGACAGCGCGCGCATACGGTTTTCCGGCCCCGGCCGAGGAAGGGCCCCATAGAATTCGATGAAGATCGGCTATGAAAACGGCCATGAAGCTAGAATTTATTATTCATTTAGTATAGCGCCAAGTTCAATGTCGATATAAAAAAGAGCGCTCCGAAAATGGAAATAGCCGCACCGGAGAGCAGACCGATGGTTCCTTCAACCCGTTTTGCGTATTTTTCGGAAACAACACTTAACACCCCGGTTTTCCCCAGGATGATAGCGATCACGACAATAGAAATGGTGGTCGCCATCCCCAACGAAACAAACGTTGCCAGCAACAACCCAAGAATCAGGGCCTCCATGGACAAACAAAAAAGCATTACCATGACTACAGCGGGGCAAGGCACCAATCCGACCGTCACCGCCCAGGCGAACACACTCTTACGCCCCACTTCGCCGTTAGAATGTTTCACCTTATTTGGTGCTGCATGATTTACAAAAGCATAACCATGTTTGATCAGGATGGCTAAACCCAGAAGTGTGATCAGCCCGAAGCTGACAATTTGCGTTGTCGTTGTAACCGATGCAAGCGTTTCACTGACACTGCGCTGGATGATGTAGCGCAAGCCGAGAACCCCAACGGCACCTGAAAAGGCGTGGATAAAGGCAAAACACACGCCAAAAAGTATACCGCCCAAGATTGTGGCGCGATGGGATAAAACGTATGACATGGCAACGACCTTGCCATGACCGGGGCCGGCCGCATGGATGACGCCGTACAAAAAAGCGAGCGCTATAAGAATAACAAGCGGTTGAATGTTTCTTTCGCTTTGCGAAATTCGTATCAGGTCCGACATTTTTTGTTTCAGCTGGTGCTGCCAGAGAATGATTTTGACAAAAAGTTGGCTCTTAAACAGCGGCTCGGACGCCTTGTGCCGGGTTTCCGGTTTGGAGGCGAAGGGGTTGTGCGACCAAGCGGGGCCGATCCAGGCGCAGAAGAGCCCTAAAAGAACTACAACGAAGAGAACATGTTTCATTACTTCCGCCTGAACGCCATAAACAGCGTCCAAGGATGAATCATGTAGAAATAA